>JAGBJJ010000057.1 GCA_017934525.1 Prevotella sp. | reverse complement strand
TATGTAAGTATAGGATGGGCAAATTCCGACTGGAATGTTTCTGTACTAATCGCAAATCCTTTTACGTTTTCATGGGAAAAGAGTTGCAGCAAGATAAACAGTACTTACTTTGATCAACAACAGAATATCTATGGGACAGATAGCCACTGTTATATAAAGTTAGGTGTTACTTATGTGTTTGGGTTTGGCAAAAAGGTCAAACGAATCAACGAGGTTTCACGGCAAGAAAAGGCCAGTTCGGCAATCTTGAAATAATTATATGAATTCACTACTGTCCCGTTAAAGTGGACCAATCGTTCTTTGAAAGCGCTGAAATAAAGTCTTTTACGAGCAGTTTTGAGGTCGCGACGATTTGAGTTTGTAATTTTGCAGCCAGACAGATTGACTGCAAGATGAACAAAGACAAATATGTATTCGCCCAATTGACAGAGTTCCTGAATAATGACAAGTTCCGACGTCTTGTTGACAAGTATGATGGGAATCGTTATGTCAAGCATCTCACCTGCTGGAACCAGCTTCAGGCTTTGATGTTCGGTCAACTCAGCAATAGAGAGAGTCTGCGCGATGTGATCGTGGCTCTTGAAGCCCATAGATCTAAATGCTTCCACCTCGGCTTAGGGCGAAAGCCCATCGCCAAGACGACGCTGGCTACTGCCAACCAGAACCGCGACTATCGCATCTTTGAGAAGTTTGCCTTTTACATGATGACGCAAGCCAAGGATAAGCGGGCAACAGACATATGCAAGCTCGGAGGCAAGGTATATGCATTCGACTCTACGACAATACCGCTCTGTCTGTCGGTGTTCTGGTGGGCGAAGTTCCGAAAGAAGAAAGATGGTGTCAAGGCTCACGTCCTCTATGACCTGGAGGCACAAGTGTCAGCCTTCTACCACATCACCACAGCTTTCGCCAACGATTCCAAGGTTACAGTACAGATGTGTCAGGTGGAAGCGTCGTTTGCCCAAAAACATTCTCACGGATGCTGAAATTGAACTGATGGTCTATAAGAGTCGTAAGGACTATCCCGAGAACCTGCGTCTCGTCAGATTCTATGCCGAAGAGCAAGACAGGGAGTTCATGTTTCTAACCAATGCGATGGACCTGACAGCCCAGCAGATAGCAGATCTCTACAAGAACCGATGGCAGATAGAGCTGTTCTTCAAGTGGCTCAAGCAGCACCTTAAGATTAAGAAGTTCTGGGGTACTACGGAGAACGCTATCAGGATACAGATCAGTGCAGCCATTACTGCCTACTGCCTCGTAGCGAATGTTCAGCATGACATGCAGTTGAAACGCTCGACCTATGAGGTCTTGCAAATTCTCAGCATATCACTCACGGACAAAACGCCACTCAGAGAACTATTCGATAAGACTTATTCCAATGATGTGAAAGAGCAGTTTGGTCCCCTTATTCCGGGGTTGTTTGATTAAAATTTAACTCGTCCCAATTTTAACGGGACACTACTAATGAAGCAGAATACAAGATTACTGCTGGAGAGTAATTCATAACCAAAGACTAAAGTTGTAATATGAATCGATTTCTATTTCTGGCTGTTTTGATGGGTCTGAGTTATCAAGCCCATGCTCAGTCTATTTCTGGCAGGGTGATTGATTCGGAGTCTCTGCCTATTGTCGGGGCTAACTGTGTGATAAACGTGCTTTCCGACTCGTCGTTTGTCAGAGGTGTGATTTCAAATAATGACGGCAGATTTGAACTTGAAGTAAAAGAAGATTGCAAGTATATCCTCACCATCTCCTATATGGGATATAAGAAAGTGAGCAGAGTGTGTGAACAGGGAGAGCAGGGAAACATCGTACTTGAAGCGGATGTTCACGAACTGGGTAGCATTCTCGTTTTAGGCGAACAGAGAAGACAGGATGCAAGGATAGAAACCTTTTATCTGACGGACTCATTAAGGAATAGCGCTACTAATATCCTTGGATTACTAAGTAAGCTAGATGGTATCACTAAAGATTTGATGTCCGACGAAATAAAAATTGGCGAATATAAGGATGTACCTCTCATGCTTAATGGGCGAGACGTGGGAAAGAATATTGTTAAAAACTTAAATCCTAAACGCGTTCAAAAGGTAGAACTTCTTCGATTCCCCAAGGGGCGATATGGCGATGCACCCATAGTTATCAACATTGTCACGTACGACAACTTTTCTGGCTATGACTTAGGTGTGCAATCTAATGGAATGCTTTCGCTGCGTTCGCCTCATCCGCATAGTGAAAATGTGGGCGCGAGCCTAACTTATTCTACAAGAAAGTGGAATGTTTACGCTGACCTTGGCATAAAAAATCAGGACACATGGGAAGCCGCGTCGTATAGTTACACCTACAATGATGTGTCGAAAGAAACGGCAGAAGAAGATTATTGTCATCCAAACAACAAGATTTCTCGCCAGAAAGGCGATGTGAGCTTAGGCACAGATTATAGAATCACTGACGGACACAGTGTGTCTGTACAGACTTGGTTAGAAGGAGCCAATAGTTCAGAAGCTGAACATTACACTACAACTGACAGGCTACTGCTGTCGGATCAAAACAACTCCTATCGAAATATCAACTCAACGACAGGTATTTACTACAAAGGCAAAATTGGCGATGCGTTCAAGCTCAGCAGTGATTTCGTCTATAACTACTATCGCGTTCGGGAAAGCCGCACCTATCAGGAGCCAAATTCCTTATTTGAACTGCACTACATCGGACGAAAAGATTTTTATATCTATAATATAGATTTAAGCAAGACATGGAGTAAAACGCTCGGTGCTAACCTTGGATATACGTTTACCGACAAGTCTTATACGAACACTGACACGGGAAGCAACGACAAGTTATTCTACTCTTCCGAGAAGCGGCACAATGTGTACGCATCGATGATGTTCAGCCCGAGTGCACGTTTGAGTTTTAGCATCGGTGGGAACGTGTTGTATGTAGATAGGACTAACAACGCCCAAAGCGACGCGCACACTTCGTGGATGCCTTTAGTAAAGTTCTTTTGGCAACCGCACAGTAAACTGCGCATCTTGGGCAACTACTACTGCGATGTGGAATATCCTTCGCTCGACTTATTGTCGGACATCGCCTATCGTAGGAACAGCGTTTTGTGGCATCGAGGCAATCCAAACCTAAAAGAGAGGGTGATGCACTATATGCAGTGGAGAATAAAAGTCCCAGAGGTCGTAGAAGTAATATATTTGTTCAAGCATTCCACAAACGATATCACGAGTTGGTATTCATTCGAAAAATCAGACGTTGTGGAGACATTGGTCGGCAGCAAGTATCTGCATCAATACATTGGTGCAAATAACAGTTTCTGTATCGGGAAAAAACTCATGATAGAACTGACTGCGAACTATCAATGGTATCAAAGAAAAGTTGGAGAAACAATATGGCGACACGGACGTACATGGTATCTTGACCTCAACGCAACATATCCTCTTACATCAAACACCATGTTGCTGGGCGGATATTTCTTGCGCTACGACAAGATGCCATTATTGCAAGGCGAAGAATATGGGCAGGAAGAACGTCTGATGCTTGGCACCTCTACATCGTTATGCCAGCACAAACTCTCGCTCATGGTCGTGTGTGCCATCCCGACAAGTTTGATATCTAAGTGCACATATCAGAAAATCTCCATCCCCCAATACCACTTTATTAGGCAGCAAGATGCACGAGTCGATAACGCGCTATTGCGTATAAGCCTCCGTTACAACATCAGCAAAGGCGAAGTCTCTAAATCAAGCAACGCAAACAAGAGCGAGAGCGAGAAATAACCCACAATATACTTTATGAAAGTATTCAAACAATCAGACTCAATGCAGTGTGGCATAGCATGTCTTCAAATGGTTTGCAAGTATTATGGTAAAGAATATACTAATGATAATTTATCTAAAGTATGCTTTGCCACGACAGAGGAGGTCTCGTTGCATGGCATTCGCTCTGCGGCACAAATCTTAGGGTTGAAAACATTGGCATTTAAAGGGGAAGTTAAGGAATTGCATGGAAATTGCTTTCCTTGCATTCTCCATTGGAATCAGAACCACTTTGTGGTGCTTTATAAAGTAAGTAGAAATGGGAAGAAGTTCTATGTGGCTGACCCTGCTAAGGGGTTGGTGATTTATTCGTTGGAAGAGTTTAAGAAGCATTGGATTAGCACTGTTTCAGGCGGAAAAGAAAAAGGCGTGGCTATGCACCTTGAGCCTACAGAAGACTTTGGTAAGAGTATTCCCGAAGATGCCAAGAGTGAACGACGTCCGTTTCGTTTTCTTTTTAGCTATATAAAGCAGTATCGCAAATACTTCGCACAGCCACCGACTTTATTCGTCGTTGGTTGTTGCTGCATATCTCCATGCTGCGCATCAACATCTCACTTGTGAGCGACTTCTTCATCAGACTCTTGAAACTGCCGATGTCGTTCTTCGACACAAAGCTGATGGGCGACCTGCTGCAACGTATGAACGACCACAGCCGTGTACAGTCGTTCCTCACTTCACAAGTGCTGACAATGGTGTTCAGTATGCTCAGTTTTATTGTTTTTGGTGTCGTGCTGTTTGTTTATAACAAAATCATCTTTGCGGTTTTCCTTATAGGTAGCATCATCTATGGCAGTTGGATTGCAATGTTTCTTCGCCGTAGAAAAGTCTTAGACTATGAACTCTTTGAGCAACAAGCGATTAATTGTCTGCATTTGACGATAATGTTGCAAAAACCATAGATATAAGGCACTTAGACTTCATCAATAGCAAGAAACATAGCTGTTGATGATGGAGAAATAGATGTAGAGAGATTGAAAGAAGCTGCACGCATAGCCAATATACACGACTATATCATCTCCTTGCCTCTGAAATACAACACTAAGATAGGTCGTGATGGTGTAGGATTGAGCCAAGGACAAAAACAGCGCATATTGATAGCCCGCGCCGTATATCCCTTACCCTTATGGTAAGGAGGGTGAAACAATTTTTTGGCACATTATAAACAGTCTTTGAGGTAACAGTTTTTTTAGTATGTCCGGCATGGGGCTGTCAGGGTTACGAATAAGAAACCTGATTCGTTCTACAATCCGCCTCGATTTGCGTAGCGGCATCTTGCGGACTTTCCTCAATATTCCTTTATTTCTGGGGCGAACAGCGTTAATCATCTAAAAAATGCTTTGCTACGTCAGTATTATTTCGTATCTTTGCACCAATTGTTGTAAAAAAAACTTTAGTTGGAATATGGAAAAATCATTCAGACTACACCTCAGCGCCTTGGCGCTCCTGCTGCTTCTGCCCCTCGGGCTGCTTGCGCAGCACCGCAGCGACGGCCTCGACGACGTGCTGCAACATATACCTATGGCGACAGTCTTCGCCCTGAAGGCAGCCGACTACTGGGCCGACGATGCCGGATGGGACCATCTCGACAGTCGCAGCACGTGGCTTGAGCTCACCGCCACCGCCGTGGCCAGCTATGTGGTGGCTGCCGGCGTGAGCTACTCGCTGAAGCAGATGGTGGGCGAGCGGCGTCCTGACCACAGCGACCACCGCTCGTTTCCCTCGGGCCATGCCACGTTTGCCTTTGCCGGTGCCACGATGCTCTGGCATGAGTGGGGTCACCTGTCGCCCTGGGTCACCGTGGGCGGCTATGGTCTGGCCACGCTGGTCAGCATCGACCGCGTGGTGCGCGACCGCCACTATCTGCACGATGTCGTGGCCGGTGCGGCCATCGGCTTCGCTGCCACCGAGCTGACCTACTACGTCAGGAAGCATATCATCAAGAACGACAACGTCGCCCTCACCTTCACCGGTAATACCCTCGACTTAGCCGTCCGTTTCTGATAATAAAGTATTAATTTTTGAATAGAGTCGTTTCCCCGCTAATCCCCTCTCTCTCTTGGATGGTACGGGTGAGACTCCTTTTTCGGATATGATGACCCAAGGAACCCTTGTCAGGGCCTACGACGGCCCTGTGAAACGCTACGTGCAGACCATGGAGCTGCGCGACAATCCAGAGTTGATAACCCTCTATCGCCAGGCCCACAGCCGTGAGCATATGTGGCAGGAGATACTCGACGGCATCCGCGCCGTCGGCATCCTCGAGATGGAGATATATATCCTCGGCACCCGTCTGGTGATGATAGTAGAGACGGCCCCCGACTTTCAGTGGGACGAGGCGATGGCGCGTCTGGCCACGCTGCCCCGCCAGGAAGAATGGGAGGCACATGTGGCCCAGTTCCAGCAGTGTGCAGCCGGAGCCACCAGCGACCAGAAGTGGCAGATGATGGAGCGCATGTTTCACCTCTACGACTGATTGGCGGCGATGAAAATGCCGGCGTTCTACTAAGGGCCGACTTCCTCAGCCTTCTGACTTTCCAAAAGATAAAAATTATAAAAAAATGGAAGAAAGTACGATGCCTCTGTCGTGCTTTTCTTCCATTTTGTTCACTTTTGCATATTTTTTTGAAAAGACAACATGTCAGTCAAATATTTATAAAGAAACAAGCAGAATGAAAAAGAGCAATTTCCTGGTTGTGGCTGCAGCACTGGCAGCCACGTCATTGCTGCCGACAGGCGTCAGGGGCGCTGGCAATGCCACGCTGCCGCCGCTGGCCGGCTGCGTGGTTGCGTCGGAAGACTGGGGCGGCAGCGAGTGGAACCGCCCCTACGGCGTGTATGCCCTGCAGGCAGAGGGTGGCACCCTCGTCCTGCAGCAAGTCAGCACAAGTGGCAACATGAATGCCAACGGCGGCAGCGTAATGGCTGCCGACAGGCTGATGTGCCTGAACTACGAGGTCGACTATGGCTACATGCGCGGACGCATGTACGCGTATTCGCCCGACGACTGGACCACCATGGCTCAGCTCTATGTGGGCGACATGTCGATGGTGAGCACCGCCTCGGCCTATGTGGCTGCTGACGGTGCCGTCTATGGCAGCTTTTACGATCGCGACGGCAACAACTTCGAGCTGGGGGCCTACGACCCCACGGCCAGCTATCTGCGCCGCAGCACGGTGGCGAAGCTCAGCGGGCGCTATGTAGCCATGGCCGCTGGCACCGACGGCACGCTCTATGCCATCACAACCACCGGCCAGCTGATGAGCGTCGACCGCCAGAACGGCACCGAGACCGTGGTGGGCGCCACGGGCGTCACGCCTGCGCTGCAGATGCAGAGTGCCTGCTGCGACCCTGCCACGGGCCGCATGTTCTGGGCCGCCACCACGTCGGCCACCACGTCGGCCCTCTATGAGGTAGACACCACGACAGGCAGCGCCACCTTATTATATAATATACCCGGCGGCGCACAGCTGGCCAGCATCTGGGTGGTGCAGCCGCTAGCTGCCGACGATGCTCCCGCAGCAGCCGAGAACCTGACGTTCAACTTCGACGGCCCTGCGCTTGAGGGCACTGTCAGCTTCGACGTGCCGACGCTGACCTACGGCGGCAGTCAGCTGACGGGCACGGTAGACTATACCGTGACGTGGAACGACGAGACGCTGGCAACAGGCACGGCACAGGCCGGTGACCATGTGACCACCGACGCCTTCACCCTCGGCAATGACTACTGCCAGCTGGTGGTGGTGCTCAGCAACGAGGCCGGACGCAGTCCGAAGTGCAAGGCCATGCAGTATGTAGGTCCCGACACCCCCAACGGCGTTGATGAGGCTACGCTCGAGGTGAGCGGCGGCCAGGCCGTGGTCAGCTGGTCAGCCTCAGAAGGCAGCGTCAACGGCGGCTACTTTGTGCAAGACGAAGTGACCTACACCATCATCCGCTTCCCTGGCGAAGAGGTGGTGGCCGAAGGTCTGAAGACTACCACCTTCGCAGAGGCGTTGCCGGCCGACATGGCGATGGCCAGCCTCTATTATCGCGTCATACCCGTCTTCATGGGCAATGAGGGCTGGTATGCCGAGACTAACAAGGTGACCGTAGGTTCGGCCTTCGAAGTGCCTTACGAGGAGACCTTCGATGAAGAGGGTGCCCTCGACCTCTTCACCGTCATCGATGGCGGCGACGACTATATGTACTGGAGCTTCGGCTGGGGCAACATCTACAGTCAGACGCCCTACGACTACGACAGCGACGAATGGATTATCACCCCGCCCGTGCATCTCGTACCCGGACAGTTTTACGACTTCACCGTCAGCTACTGGGGCGGCTACGACGGCTATGCCCCCCATGCCTTCGAACTGGGCTTCGGCAAGGAGGCCACGGCCGAGGCCATGACCATTGTCGGCCGCAAGCAAGGCATCCTGTTGCCTTCGGAAGACGACAAGAAGGAGTATAAGACGCTGGTGAAGGTCGACGAGGAAGGCAACTACTACTTCGGTCTCCACGACATGAGCCCTGCCGGCGGCTATGTGCTCTATGTCGACCGCATCGCCGTGAGCGAGGGCTCGTCGCTCGGCGTGCCTGCTGCCGTGACCGACCTGGCCGTGACCGAGGGCGAGGGCGACGCGCTGACAGCCATCGTCACCCTGACGGCCCCGACCGCCACCGCTGCCGGCGAAGCCCTTACCGACCTCGCAGCCATCGACCTGAGTCGCGACGGCCAGCTCATCCACACCTTCAGCAACCCAGCGCCTGGCGAGCAGCTCAGCTTTACTGACACCGAAGTGACGGGCGGACAGCATGTTTATGCCGTGGTGTGCCGCAACGGCGAAGGCGAGAGCCAGGAGGCCGAGACAACCGTCAGGCTGGGCTCTGTGCTGCCCGGCATGCCCGAGAACCTGCACATAGAAGAGCAGGGCGACCACGTGCACATAGCATGGGATGCCCCCACAACCGACTATGAGGGCGGCGTGCAGGATTCCGCCGGACTGACCTATACCGTGGCTGCTGTGGCTTACTATACGCAAGAGATGACCATCGTGGCCGACAATTATGAGGGCACCGAGATAGATGATGCCACCACCTTCGACGTCGACGGCGATCAGCGCCAGGTGTACTACCTCGTGCAGGCAAAGAACAGAACCGGCGTAGGCGAGCCGGCGCAGTCGAACCAGATTATCGTGGGGCGTCCCGACACGCTGCCCTTCAAGGAGGGATGGCCCTCGGAGCATCCCAACCAGATGGAGCATCTGTGGTGGATTGACCTGACGCGCGACCTCAACTCGATGAGCTTCTTCCGTATGTCGGTGGGCGACAGCTCCGACGGCGATGACGGCTGCGCCATGTTCATGGCCGGCGGCGAGGGCGTCTTCTGCAACCTCAACTCAGGCAAGATATCGCTGCAGGGTGCAGCCAAGCCCGTGCTGACCTTCAGCTACGAGACCTTCAGCTTCTCTGCTACGGCCCGCCTCGAGGTGCGCGTCACTACCGACCTCGTCAACTGGGAGACCGTAGGCACACTGACGAACGATGACTTCGTGGGCGACGACTATGCCTGGAAGCAGCTGTCGCTCGACCTGAGCCAGTGGAAGGACGAGCCCTTCATCTACCTGACCTTCCATGGTGAGGCCGACGACAGCGACAGTCCTGTTACTATCGACGACGTGAACATCGTGGATGAAGGCGTCGGCACCAGCATCGCCTCGCTCCAGACAAGCGCCATGCGCGTCAGCACCGTCAGAGGTGGACTCGTAGTCAGTGGCGTCAGCGAGCCTGTACAGGTGTTCACCCTCGACGGCCGACGGCTCTGCAGCGGCTGGGCTGGGCAGACCATCAGCCTGCAGCCCGGAGGCTACGTGGTGGTGGCTGGTCGTCAGGCCATGAAGGTGACGGTGGCTGAGTAAGGAGTTACCTACTCACCTTATTATATGTTTCAAGGAGAGACGCAGTCCCAGCGAGGCTCGTCTCTCCTTTTTCTGATGAAGAAAAATGGCGGCATTCTGCACGCATGTCGCAATTTATTTGTAACTTTGCAGGCTGACTGCAGGATGTGCCCTCTGAGTGTGGTAAGATACACCGTATGCAAAGAGCGTCGCCCCTTTCAGTAATCATGACATAAACAAACCGCCAATGAAACAGAAACTCATAGAACGCCGCTATCTGCTGACGTTCATCCTCATCACTTCGCTCTTCGCCCTCTGGGGCTTCGCCAACGATATCACCAACCCCATGGTGGCCGCCTTCCAGACGCTCATGGAGCTCTCGGCCGCCAAGGCCTCGATGGTGCAGTTTGCCTTCTACGGCGGCTATGCCACCATGGCCATCCCCGCGGCCCTCTTCATCCGCCGCTACAGCTACAAGCGCGGCATCCTGCTCGGTCTGGCGCTCTATGCCGTGGGGGCTTTCCTCTTCATCCCTGCGGCCCAGATGCAGAGCTTCACCTTCTTCTGCCTGTCGCTCTACATCCTCACCTTCGGACTGGCCTTCCTCGAGACCACGGCCAACCCCTTTATCCTCTCGCTCGGCGACAAGCAGACCAGCACGCGCCGGCTGAACCTTGCCCAGGCCTTCAATCCCCTGGGCTCGCTCTGCGGCATGGCTGTCGCCTCGATGGTGGTGCTGCCTCAGCTCATCAGCGACCGCCGCGACGCTGCCGGTCAGATAGTGTTTGCCACGCTCAGCGAGGCTGAGAAAGCCGCTATCAGGGTGCATGACCTTGCCGTCATCCGCAATCCCTATGTGGCCATTGGCGTGGTGGTGCTGCTGGTGCTGGCGGCTGTTGCCCTGACAAAGATGCCGCGCACGGAGCGTGGCGACGATGGCGGCAGCAATGGCGGGCGTCCTTCTGCCGTGAGACAGACGTTGCACCACCTGTGGCATAACCGCGTCTATCGCGAGGGCGTCTTCACCCAGGTCTTCTACGTGGCGGCGCAAATCATGGTGTGGACCTTCATCATCCACTACGCCGACCGCCTCGGCATCGACAAGGCCACGGCCCAAAACTACAACATCGTGGCCATGGTGCTCTTTCTCTGCAGTAGGTTCCTGGCCACCTTCCTCATGCGCTACGTCAACACCCGGCTGCTGCTCACACTCTTTGCCATAGGTGCGGCGCTGTGTACGCTGGGTGCCATTGTGCTGCTTGGCATGGGCGGCCTCTATTGTCTGGTGGCCATCAGCTTCTTCATGTCGCTTATGTTCCCCACCATCTATGGCATAGCACTTGAGGGCGTCGATGCGCAAGACACCACCCTCGGCGCCTCGTTTCTCGTCATGGCCATCGTGGGCGGAGCACTCATGCCGCCGCTGCAGGGGCTCGTCATCGACCAGGTCACGCTCTTCGGTCATCCTGCCGTCAACGTGTCGTTTGTGCTGCCGCTGCTCTGCTTCATCATCATTGCCGTCTATGGGCGGAGGGCTTATAGAGCATCTCAGGGAATAAAGGAATAGAGGTGCAGGGAGGAGAGAAACAGGCAGCAACGGCATGAAGATGCAAACGTTTGCATGACTCTGCATACCTATTCTGTGTTTTTTTCGGCCGTCGCCGCAAGAAAATTGTGTAATTTTGGCGAAGAAAAAAACTAAAGAATATGAAATTGCTATTTAACCTGGAGTATCATACCGTATTCGGACAGCAGCTGGTGCTGAACATCCTGCGCGAAGACGAGATGACAGAACGCCATACGATGAGCACATACGATGGCACATACTGGTATTATGAGTTGCAGACGAATGGCCGATTCGCTCCTTTCAGCTATTATTACAGTGTGGTGCGCGGCGATGACGTGGAGCGCACCGAGTGGCTTGTTGTGCCCCATCGGGCAGGCGGTGTCCAGGACGGCGTGCCGGCTTCGGGCCCCAAAGCCACGGTCGGTGCTGAGGCGGCATCAGTGATCAGACTCTTCGACCGCTGGATTGACACGCCCGACGACAGTTATCTATATTCTTCAGCCTTTACCGACTGTGTGGCTCGGCGCGAGCTTGCGCCAGCAGACGGATGCCTCCTGCTGCCCCGCCAGTTGCAGCTGAAGGTACGCGCGCCGCAGCTGCGCTCCGACGAAAAATTATATCTGGTGGGTGCGCCGGTGTGTCTGGGGGCATGGAATATGCAGAAAGCCCTGCCCATGTCAGAGCAACAGCCCGGCGAATGGGTGGTATGCCTCGACGGCATGCGCCTGCCGCTGAGCGTGGAGTTTAAGTTTGTGGCTGTCAGCGACAGCGGTGCGCAGGTGTGGGAGCACGGCAGCAACCGCCGCTTCGCGCTGCCCGACCTGGAGCCGGGCGAGTCGGCAGTGTTGGAGCTGCCTGCCGCCAGCTTCCCCATCTCAGCGTGGAAGGGAGCCGGCACGGTGATTCCCGTGTTTTCGCTGCGCTCTGAGGGCAGCTTCGGCGTGGGCGACTTCGGCGACTTGGCAATGATGGTCGGCTGGTGTGCCAAGACGGGGCAGCGCGCCCTGCAGGTGCTGCCTATCAATGATACCACCATCACCCACACGTGGACCGACTCCTACCCCTACAACAGCATCAGCATCTATGCCCTGCATCCGCAGTATGCCGACCTGCGCCAGCTGCCGCCAATCAAGGACAAGGCACTCAGGACAAAGTACGAGCAGCTGCGCCAGGAGCTGAATGTGCTGCCGCAGATAGACTATGAGCGGGTGAACGATGCGAAGCACGAATACCTGCGCATCATCTTCGAGCAGGAGTGGGCGCGCGTGCAGCGCACCAAGGACTACATGGATTTCTTTGAGCGTAACAAAGAGTGGCTTGTGCCTTACGCAACATATTGTGTGAAAAGAGATGAGGCACAGACCTCGGCTTCTCAGGGACACACGATGGCTTCTTCCGCCTCTTTCTGGTATTTCGTACAGTTCGTACTCGACCAGCAGATGCGCCATGCCCATGAGGTGGCCCGCCAAAACCACATCATCCTGAAGGGCGACATACCCATTGGCATTTCGCGCGACGGCGTGGAGGCTCAGGTGGAGCCGCGCTACTTCAATATGAACGGGCAGGCCGGTGCTCCGCCCGACGCTTTCTCGGCCAACGGGCAGAACTGGGGATTCCCCACCTACAACTGGGACGTGATGCTCGAGGACGGCTGCCAGTGGTGGGTGCGACGCTTCCGCAAGATGGCTGAGTATTTCGATGCCTACCGCATCGACCACGTCTTGGGCTTCTTCCGCATCTGGGAGATTCCCATCGATGCCGTACATGGCCTGCTGGGACAGTTCTCGCCTGCGCTGGGCATGACGCGCCAGGAGATTGAGGCTTATGGCCTGCCCTTCAACGAGGAGCACATGACGCAGCCCTTCATTGCCGACTGGACGCTGCAGCGCCTCTTCGGTGAGCAGGCCGGCTACGTGAAGGAGCACTTCCTCGACCGCAAGCACGACGACATCTGGCAGATGAAACCCGAGTTCGACACGCAGCGTAAGGTGGAGGCGTGGTTCTGTAAAATGAGAAATGAGAAGTCGGACATGAGAAGTGAGTCGGCCGACTCTCATCTTTCGCCTCTCACCCCTCAGCTGAGAGACGGTCTCTACGCCCTCATCAGCGACGTGCTCTTCGTGCGCGACCGCAAGGATCCTCATAAGTTCCATCCGCGCATCGGTGTGCAGAGCGACTTCGTCTATGAAGCGCTGTGGGACAAGGACAAAGATGCTTTCAACCGGCTATACAACGACTACTTCTACCGTCGCAACAACCAGTACTGGTATCATGAGGCCATGAAGAAACTGCCGCGGCTGACGCAGGCCACACGCATGCTGGTCTGTGCCGAAGACCTCGGCATGGTGCCCGACTGCGTGCCCTGGGTGATGAATGAGTTGCGCATACTCTCCCTCGAGATACAGTCGATGCCTAAAGACCCGAAGGTACGCTTCGGCCACTTGTCGCAGAATCCCTATCGCTCCGTGGCTACCATCTCCACCCACGATATGGCCACGCTGCGCCAGTGGTGGGACGAAGACGAGGAGCAGACGCAGGCTTACTACCGCGACATGCTCCACCACGAAGGCCCTGCCCCGCATCCGCTCTCGGGCCGCTTGGCCGAGGAGATTGTCACCGCCCACCTGCAGTCGCCCTCAATGCTCTGCCTGCTGTCGCTGCAAGACTGGCTGTCTATCGACGAGCAGCTGCGTCTGCCCGATGCCAATGCCGAGCGCATCAATATTCCCGCCAACCCGCGCCACTACTGGCGCTGGCGCATGCACCTTAGCATTGAGCAGCTGCTGGCCGCCGCCGACTTCAATCGTAAGGTGGCCTGGCTGGTGCAGCAGAGCGGGCGATAGGCGCTCAGCTGCGCTGGAGCTGCAATGTGGGGGTTAGTTGACGTCGCAAAGTCGGCTTACCTGCAGGTCGAAGTTGTCTTTGCAGAGCGCATGCGACTTCACCTGCGAGCGGCAGTTGTAGATGGTCTGGGGGGAGAGGAAGAGCAGTCCGGCGATGTCGTTGGTGTTCTTCACTCCCAGGCGGATGAGCGCATACGTTCGCAGTTCGGTGGTCATAGCGCCCGAAAGCCTCTGTCGGATGTGATAGTCAGCGGCTAAGAGGGCGTTGAACTCTTCGATGAACGTCGGGTACAGTTCTAAGAAAGCTTTGTCGAAGCGGCTGAGGAATGTTTGTGCGTCTTCTTCGGAGATGCGCGTCGACGAGATGGTTGACAGCAGCTCCTGCACTTGGTTGGCTTTTATTTTGCGTTTCACCAGCGTCTGGTATTTTCCCAGCTTGTCGATATACTTGGCACAGAGTTCAATATAGACCAGTGCCAAGCGTTCGCGCCGGTTGTTGGTCACCGACAACTGCGTATTGGCTGTCGAGAGTTGGCTGTTCAGGTCTGATAGCTGGCGGTTGGCTTCCGACAGTTGCCTGTTAGCCGCCGACAGGTCATGGCGTCTTCGGGTGAGCAGTTTGTTCTGTCTGAAGATGAAGATGGCTGCAGCAAGCATGCCTACTACGAGCAGCGAGATGAACAGCAGGGCTCGTCGCATCAATCGGTTTTGCTCTTTCACCGTGTCTTGGTAGGTGTTGACGATGGTGGGCAACATGTGCGATATCTCCAGGATGCGCAGCCTGTTGTTATAGAACACCGCGTCTTCCATCGAGATATTGATATAGCGCTCGGCGCGCTCCAGCCCCTGGCGGTCTTTCTCGAAGAGGCAGGCAGCCAGCGTCTGTAGGGCCAGGTTCTCCATCGTGCAGCTCTCTACGTCGCTCATGGCTGCGCGGGCCAGATAGTCTTCATAGCCTTGTTCGTCGCCTTGGTTGCGATGGTTGCCGGCCAGCGCAAAGCAAGCCATGGCATAGTGGCGGGCATTGCGTGGCAGCTGCTGCAGGGCTTGCTCATAGTAGCGGCGTGCCAGCTGACCGTCATTCAGTATGAAAGTGGCCTGTTCACCCTTATAATAATAATAGGTGGGGCTGTTCTTGTCTACGTAGTTCATGGCTCGGCTCAGGTAGTCGTTGGCCTGCTGGCGGTATACGGGTGCGTAGACCGGATCTCCGCAGTAGTCGCTCCAGTAGGAATAGAGGGTGGAGTAGGTGGTGTAGAGGCTGAAGCGCAGCCGCGGGTCAGTGGCTGCTGTGTCGAGTTTGTTCAGCACGCTTACTGCCTCACTGTAGAGACCGCTGATGGCCAGCAGCTCCGACTGCTTGAGCGTGTACAGCATTTCGTAGTAGCGGCTGTTTATGCGTTGGGCCAGCTGCAGTCCTTTCTTGGCGCATACCATGGCCGAGTCGAACTTGAAGACGTAGTATTCCTCGTAGAGGTCATAGCATAGTTGCAGCTTTTTTACGTTGTCGTCTTCGGCCGTATAAGCTCTTTTCAGTCGTTCTATCTTCTCTTTTTTCTGTTGGATGATTGCTTCGCGCTGCGTCAGCAGACTGTCGAGCTGCTGCAGCAGAGGCCTGTCGGAAGCCTTGGCGCTGAGCATTCCCAGCACCATGATAAGTGTAGCAATGGCGAGTCGATTCATGGTTCGTCAGTTTTTTCTTATGGCAAAGATAAGCATTTATCACGAGTTTATTATATTTACTATTACTTATTTAATATTTGTTATAACTTATTGTAATACAAATAGATATATGGTCATAAAACTTATCGTGGTTTACTGTTGGCTTACTGTATTATACAGTGTCTGGGAAAAAGTAGTATCTTTGCTGTCGAAATCAATTATTAACTTAAAACTATATTTTAAAATGCGAAAACAAGCCAAACAATTTATCAGACCACTTGCCGTGTTGCTGATGTCTGTGCTGCCAGCTGCCAGTGTGTTGGCACAGAACATGAAAGTGCATGGTGTGGTGAAGGACAAGACGGGTGAGGCCATCATTGGCGCTACCGTTAAGCAACAAGGTACGGGCGTGGGCACGGTGACCGACTTCGACGGAAACTTTACGCTCGATGTGCCAGCCAACGCCACGCTCACCGTGAGCTACATCGGTTTCACCCCTCAGACCGTGGCGGTGGGTGGACAGAGCGAGCTGTCGATTTTCATGAGCGATGACACACAGACGCTCAACGAAGTGGTGGTCATAGGTTATGGTACGATGCGCAAGAGCGACCTCACGGGCGCCGTAGGGTCGCTATCGCAGAAAGACATGGAGGCCCCTGTGACTAATATTGGTCAGGCTCTGCAGGGCAAGGTGTCAGGTCTGCAGGTGGTCGATGCCGGTAAGCCCGGCGACAACGTGTCGATTAAAATACGTGGTCTGGGTTCCATCAACAACTGCGACCCGCTGGTGGTTATCGACGGGGTGCCCACCGACCTCGGGCTGAATAGTCTTAATATGGCCGACGTGGAGCGCCTCGACGTGCTGAAGGACGCTTCGGCCACGGCAATCTATGGTTCGCGTGGTGCCAATGGCGTGGTGTTGATTACTACGAAAAAGGGCAAGGAGGGCAAGTCTACCCTCTCGTTTGCTGCCAACTTCTCTATACAGAATGTCACCAATGTGCCCGACTTCCTCAATGCCAGCCAGTATGCTGCTTTGAGCAACGACATGATGAACAACGCTGGCTACAACGCCAATCCACTTTGGGCCGACCCCTCAACCGTGATGGGTGGCACCGACTGGGTTGACGAGCTGCTCCGCACGGGCTATGTGCAGAACTACACCGTCAGCTATAGCGGCGGCACGGATAAGTCGCATTACTACGTCTCGGGCGGTCTGCTCAATCAGACGGGCACCGTGCGCAGCGTCGACTACCGTCGCTTTACTTTTCAGGAGAATGCTGATGCGCAGGTGATGCCTTGGCTGAAGGTATCCAACAACATCACCGTTTCGGCCGACCGCAAGCGTCAGGGCAGCTACGACCTGGGGGCTGCCTTCCGCGCCCTGCCCGTCTATGACGTAAAAGACTCTAATGGCGAGTGGACCGGCCCCGAGGGCAACAGCAACTGGTATGGCTCGACGCGCAACCCCATCGGCCCCACCTATACCGACAAGCAGCGCACCGACGGCTATAACTTTCTCGGCAATCTGACTGCTGAGCTCTCGCTGACCAAGTGGCTCAAGTTCCGCAGCACCTTCGGCCTCGACGCCAAGTTCTGGTTTGCCGACAACTTCACGCCTGCCTATCCATGGAAGCCCATTGCCACCGAGGAGGCCTCGCGCTGGAAGAGCGACAACAAGTCGTTCACCTATCTCTGGGACAACTACTTCCTCTTCGACTATACCTTCCGGCAGAGGCATCACCTCAGTCTGATGGCCGGTACGTCGGCACAGTGGAACGACTTCGACTACATGAACGCCCAGAAGAACATCTTTGCCTTCGAGAATGTGCATGAGATGGACAACGGCGAGAAGATGTATGCCATTGGCGGCAACCAGACTGACTGGTCGCTCTTCTCCTACATGGCACGCGTGAACTATGACTATCAGAACCGCTACCTGCTCACCGCTACGTTGCGCCGCGATGGCTCCAGCCGCTTCGGCCGCAACCATCGCTGGGGTACCTTCCCTTCGGTGTCGGCCGCCTGGCGCATCTCTGAGGAGAGCTTCTTCCCTAAGAACGACATCCTGAGCGACCTGAAGCTGCGCGTGGGCTACGGCGTCACCGGTTCGCAGGCCAGCGTCAGCAACTATGCCTATTTGGCTTCCTATGACACCAGCGTCTATCCCTTCGGCATCAACGGCACTGAGCAGTCGGCCCTCGTCTCGTCGACCTTGGCCAATCCCACCATCCACTGGGAGGAGGTGGCCCAGGCTAACATCGGTTTTGATGCCGTGCTGCTCTCGCGCCGGCTGACTCTCTCGCTCGACGCCTACATCAAGACTACACGCGACATGCTCGTGAAGGCCTCCGTGCCCATCACGTCGGGCTTCGAAGACACCAGCACCACTTATACCAATGCCGGCCGCGTGCGCAACAGTGGTATCGAGCTGACTGCCCACTCAGTCAACCTGCAGGGTGAACTGGGTTGGGAGAGCAGTCTCAGCTATACCTACAACCGAAACAAGATTAAAGACCTTAATAGCGACGTGCCTTACTATATCAACCAGATTAATAACTCCTATGTGACGATGCTCGATGCCGGTCTGCCCATCAACGTGTTCTATGGCTACGTCACCGACGGCATTTTCCAAAATCAGGCCGAAGTGAATGCCCACGCCATCCAGCCGGGCGCCGAGCCGGGCGATATCCGCTTCCGCGACCTCGACAACAACGGCGTCATCAACGACGACGACCGCACCGTGCTGGGCAATCCCAACCCGACGCATCTCTTCTCGCTGAACAACACGCTGACCTATAAAGGCTTCGAACTGGGCATCTACTTGCAGGGTGTGGCCGGCAACAAAATCTTCAATGCCAACAATATTGACCTGACGGGCATGGCCGCCGCCTACAACCAGACCACCGACGTGCTCAAGCGCTGGACCGGCGAGGGCACCTCGAACTCGATGCCCCGCGCCGTTTTCGGCGACCCCAACCAGAACAACCGCATCAGCGACCGCTTCGTCGAGAACGGCTCCTACCTGCGCCTGAAGACCATCTCACTGGGCTATAACTTCCCGAAGGCCTGGCTGAAGCCCCTGACCATCGAGAACGTCCGCCTGACCTTGTCGTGTGAGAATGTGGCCACCATCACCTCCTACAGCGGCTTCGACCCCGAGGTGGCCATCAACGGCATCGACCTCTCGCGCTATCCCATCTCGCGTACGTTTAATATAGGTGTCAATTTCAACTTCTAACCTCCTCCTTAACCCTTCCCGAGGGAGGGAACAGGAAACAAAAAACGATATACAATCATGAACACCAAGAACATCAAGCATATATTTGCAGTATGTTGCGTGTGCTGCGGCTTTGCCGCTGCCACCACCGGCTGCTCCGACGACTTCCTCGACAAGAGCCCCAGGAACACCGTCGACCCTGAGACCGAAATCACTGACAACGTGGCCGTGGCCATGGCTAACGCCTGCTACCGCACCCTGCAGTCGTCGAACATGTACAACCAGCGCCTGTGGACGCTCGACATCGTGGCAGGCAACAGCATCGTGGGCGCCGGCGGTGGCACCGACGGTCTGGAGACCATCCAGGCCTCTAACTTCACCACCCTCTCCGACAACGGCATGGCCCTCTACATGTGGCGCTCGCCCTGGGTGGGCATCGGCCAGTGTAACATTCTCATCAACGGCATTGAGCAGACGGGCTATGAGCCTGGCTCTGTGAAGGAGCGCTGCCTCGGCGAGGCGCTGTTCTTGCGCTCTCACTATTATTATGTGCTGGTGCGCCTCTATGGCGGCGTACCCCTGCGCCTGAAACCCTTCAACCCCGGCGAGTCGGCCGAGATTGCCCGTTCGAGCGTCGACGACGTCTATGCTCAGATTATCAGCGACTGTACCCGTGCTGCCGAGATGTTGCCTGCTAAAGCCGACTATGCCGATGACGAAAAGGGCCGCGCCTGCAAAGATGCTGCACTGACGCAGCTGGCCGACATCTATCTCACGCGCGGCGACTATGCCATGGCCGAGCAGATGTGCTCTGAGGTGGAGGCCTTGGGCTACGACCTCAGCCAGTGCCGCTACGAGGACAACTTCGATGCCCGCATCAACAACGGCCCGGAGTCAATCTTCGAGGTGCAGTTCTCAGGCAACACCGAGTACGACTTCTGGGGCAACAACCCGCAGTCGAGCTGGCTCTCCACGTTTATGGGCCCGCGCAACTCCGACTTCGTGGCCGGCAGCTACGGCTGGAACCAGCCCACCGAGGAATTCATGTCGCATTATGAAGAGGGCGACCTGCGCAAGAATCTCACCGTGCTCTACGAAGGTTGCCCCGATTTCGACGGCAAGCAGTATAAGGCCAGCTATTCAAACACGGGCTACAACGTGCGCAAGTTTCTGGTGCCGAAGTCGGTGTCGCCAGAGTATAACACCTCCATGCAGAACTTTGTTGTATGGCGCTTTGCCGACGTGCTGCTCATGAAGGCCGAGGCCCTCAACGAGCAGGGACGTACGCAGCAGGCCTATGCCCCGCTCAATGCAGTGCGCCAGCGGGCTGGCCTACCCAGTGTGGCCGGTCTGTCGCAGGCTGAGCTGCGCGAGAAGATTATCCACGAGCGCCGCATCGAGCTGGCCTTCGAGGGACACCGCTGGTTCGACATGATTCGCCTCGACGGCGGACAGTATGCCGTCGACTTCCTTCATAGCATCGGCAAGACACGCGCCACCCGCAACCGTCTGCTTTTCCCCATCCCGCAGACAGAGATGGACGCCAACAGTCTGATGACGCAGAACCCAGATTATTAAACAAAAGAATAAAAAAAGTAAAACAATGAGTACCAATAGCTTTAAGAATATCTTTGCAGGCTTCGTCGTAAGCTGCGGCCTCGTCGCAGTCATCAGCGGCCTTACTGCCTGCAGTGACAACGACTATACCGAGACTGACAAAGGCTCTACAATACTCACCATGACGGCCGACCAACAAGCCACGATGCTCAGCGAGCTGAACCATTCGGCTGAGGCTCTCACCTTGAAGTGGACCAGCGGTCACAACTTCCACTCTGGCCACCGCATCAGCTACACCCTTGAACTGGCTGAGGCCGGTACCAGCTTCGTGGCTCCCTACGTGGCCATCGACCATGAGACGCAGCGCTACGACTGGAGTGCCAATCAAGAGCAACTGAACGACATTCTGCTTCAACAACTCGGCGCCACGGCTGGTCGTGAGATGCAGGTGGAGGCCCGCGTGCAGGCCTTCGTTGAGGGTTTCGACGAAGTGCAGACCGAGACTGTCACGTTTGGCGTGACGCCCTACGAGCCTGTCTCGACGACGCTCTATCTCATCGGCGATGCCACGCCTGGCGGCTGGAGCGCCGACAACGCCACCGAGATGAAGCGTCAGGACAACGGCCTCTTCACCTGGCAGGGCAACCTGCGCCAGGGCGAACTGAAGATGATTACCACGCTGGGCCAGTTTCTGCCTTCGTATAACAACGACGGCCAGGGCCGCCTCGTCTATCGCACCAGCGATGACCAGCCCGACGAGAAGTTCGTCATCGCCGAGAGCCACTTCTATCAGCTGACGGCCAACCTGCTCACCGGTGAGTTCACCATGCGCCAGATGGAGGGCGAGGCGCCCGCCTTCGACCAGCTCTATATTGTAGGCTCATTCTCCGGCTGGGGTTTCGTCCAGATGCAGCGCGACCCGCTTGACGACTTCCTCTTCCGCTACAACCACTACTTCACGGCGTCAGAAGGCGGCGAGTTCAAGTTCGGCACGGCCGAGGGTTCGTGGGAGAATATGTATAAGGCCACCTCGGCCAACGCCCCCTACACGCAGCAGTCGATGGAGTTCGTCAAAGGCTTCGAACCTGACAACAAGTGGTTCCTGCAAGACAGCGAGACGGAGCAGGCCTACAAAATCTGCGTCGACATCCGCAGCGGTCGCGAGCGCATGATGATGCGGCCCTTCCAGCCCTACGAGATGGTCTACCTCGTCGGCGACGCTACACCCGGCGGCTGGGACCTGGGCAATGCCACGCCCATGCGCCAGGGCGACGACCCGTGGACGTTCACCTGGACGGGCAGTCTCTCTACCGGCGAGCTGAAGTTCTCGTGCGACCGCCAAAGCGATTGGAACGGTGCCTGGTTCATGAACGCCAGCGGCAACGACGTGGCCCCGACGGGCGACGTGGAGCGCATGCTGTTCATCGACAAGAGCGACGCCGACTTCAAGGCGCAGTATCTTGACATCAACGTCGGCGACCTCGACCAGAAGTGGAAGATTCAGTCGGCCGGCACCTACACCATCACCCTCAACCAGCTCGACGAGACGGTCAGCATCGTCAAGAACTGAAACGGAGAAAGTGGACCACGAATTGCACGAATTGTACGAATTGTACACCCGAAATTCGTTTAATTCGTGGTTCACAATAAAAAATTCGTTTAATTCGTTTAATTCGTGGTTTATAATGAATAATAAAGGTATGAAGAATGTAATGTCAAGAACTGAAACGGAGAAAGTGGACCACGAATTACACGAATTGCACGAATTGTACACCCGAAATTCGTTTAATTCGTGGTTCACAATAAAAAATTCGTTTAATTCGTTTAATTCGTGGTTTATAAAGAAAAATAAAGGTATGAAGAATGTGATAATGATTGGGCTGGCCCTGGCTCTGCTGTCGTGTGGCAGCAGCAGCGACAATAACAGTAACGAAGGAACGGAGCAGGGTGGGAGCAATACGGAGGTGAAGGCCCAGACCGTGCGCAAGGCCAGCCTCACGCTGAGTATCATGACCGACAAGGCCTGCTATCGGCCTGGCGACCTGGTGACGTTCACCGTCACCGAGGGTACCATTCCTGCTGACGCCGTGGTGCGCTATCGCCGTGCCGGCGATGAGGCCGACACCTCCGCCGTCAGCGGCAGCACCTGGACCTGGACGGCCCCGTCGGCCGACTTCACCGGTTATCTGGCCGAGGTCTTCACCCGCGATGGCGACACCGAGACCGTCATCGGCACCGTGGCCATCGACGTGTCGTCAGACTGGACGCGCTTCCCCCGCTACGGCTTTGTGGCCACATTCGACCAGACAAAGACCGATGAGGTCATCGCCGACGAGATGGCTTTCCTCTCGCGCTGCCACATCAACGGCATCCAGTTCTACGACTGGCACAACAAGCATCACTGGCCCCTCGGCGGCACGCGTACCTCGCTGCTCGACACCTACAAGGACATCGCCAACCGCGACGTCGTCACGTCGGTCGTCAAGCGCTACATCGACGTGCAGCACAGCCTCGGCATGAAGGCCATGTTCTATAACCTCTGCTATGGCATGCTCAGCGACTATCAGACCGACGGCGCCAAGACCGAATGGCTCATGTATAAGCAGACCGGCCACGGCGACGTCGACCAGCTGGTGCTGTCCAACTCGTGGAAGAGCAACATCCTGCTCACGAATCCCGAGAACGAGGAGTGGCAGAAGTATCTGGCCGAGCGCAACGACGACGTCTACCAGAACTTCGACTTCGACGGCTTCCACATCGACCAGGTGGGCGACCGCGGCACCGTCTACGACTACAGCGGCCAGCGGGTCAACCTGCCGCGCGGCTTCGCCTCGTTCATCACCGCCATGAAGCAGGCCCATCCGCAGAAGCGCCTCGTCATGAATGCCGTGTCGAGCTTTGGCGCCTCGCAGATTGCACAGACCGGCAAGGTCGACTTCCTCTACAACGAGCTGTGGGACCAGGAGGCCCGCTTCGAGGACCTGCTCACCGTGCGCCGTGCCAACTCGCAGTACAGTCAGAACAAGCTGCAGACCATCTTCGCCGCCTACATGAACTACGGCCGCTCCGGCCAGCAGGGCTTCTTCAACACGCCCGGCGTGCTGCTCACTGATGCCACCATGTTTGCCGTCGGCGGAGCCCATCTGGAGCTGGGCGACGGCCACAACCTCTGCCATGAGTATTTCCCCAACCAGAACCTGAAGATGACCGACGACCTGCGCCTGCAGCTCATCCGCTACTACGACTTCCTCGTGGCCTATGAGAACCTGCTGCGCGGCGAGGGCCTGGAGGAGACGACTGTCGATATCACGTCGGGCAACGCCGCCGTCAGCATCAACCAGTGGCCCCCGCAGCAGAAACGGGTGACGGCCTACAGCCGCAAGACGGCCACACGCCAGATTGTCCACCTGCTCAACTACCGCCAGGCCAACAGCCTCAGCTGGCGCGACATGGACGGCACGATGCCTGCCCCCGTCGAGGTGAAGGCCCTGCCCCTGACGGTAAAGACCGACCGCGCCGTGAAGCGCGTCTGGGTGGCCACGCCCGATGCTCTGGGCGGTGCCCCCGTCGACCTCTCGTTCAAGCAGAGCGCAGGGACCGTCACGTTCACCCTGCCCTCGCTGAAGTACTGGACCATGATAGTCTTTGAATAGGCGAAGCCGCAAACGTTTGTCCTGCTTTCCCCATAAGAAAACAGGGCAAACGTTTTGTTGTCTCACCTACTTTTCGTAACTTTGTCCCCCAATAACCCGAAACAACCCCTATCTTATCATAACAATGAAGAAAACAAATTTGCTTCTCGGCATGCTGCTCGCCTCGCTCTCGATGGCGGCGGCCACCATCACCTCGCCCAATGGCAACATCGAACTGAAGTTCTACGTCGACCAGCAGGGCCGTCCTGTCTACGAGATGTCCTACAAGGGCCGTCCCGTCATTCTGCCCTCCCACCTCGGGCTCGAGCTGGCTAAAGACAAGCATGCCTCGCGCGGCACAAACGAGACCGACCTCATGACCGGCTTCACCCTGAAGAGTGAGCAGAGCAGAGAGTTCGACGAGACCTGGCGCCCCGTCTGGGGCGAGACAGCCACCATCCGCAACCATTACAACGAGTATGCCGCCACACTGTCGCAACCCACGGAGCGACGCGAAATCATCATCCGCTTCCGCGTCTACGACGATGGTCTCGGCTTCCGCTATGAGTTCCCGCAGCAGCAGGAACTCAACTACTTCCTCATTCGCGAGGAGCACTCTGAGTTTGCCATGGCCGGCGACCACACCGCCTGGTGGCTGCCCGGCGACTACGACACGCAGGAGCAGGAGACGCAGGAGTGCCGCCTCTCTGAGATTCGCGACCGCTACCGCCAGGCCGTCAACTGGGGCAACTCCTCGGTGGCCGTCTTCTCGCCCACCGGCGTGCAGACATCCCTGCAGATGAAGTCGCAGGACGGGCTCTATATCAACATCCACGAGGCCGCCTGCATCAACTATGCCACCATGCACCTTGAGCTGGTCGACGCCCAGACTAAGGCCCTCACCACCAAGCTCGAAGGCAACAGCAATGTCTATACTCCCAACCCCCTGCCGTCGAGCTACCCGTTGCCTAAGCCTTTTACCTTCGTCAGCCACCTCACCCCCGATGCCACCGGCCTGAAGGGCTGCATGCAGACACCCTGCCAGAGCCCCTGGCGCACCGTCATGGTCAGCGACGACGCCCGCGACATGCTCTCCTCCAACCTCATCCTCAACCTCAACGAGCCCTGCGCTCTCGACGACACGTCGTGGATTCATCCCACGAAGTATTGCGGCGTGTGGTGGGAGATGATTGTCGGCAAGTCGTCGTGGAACTACACCGACGAGCTACCCTCTGTATATATAGATAAGGTAGACTGGCAGCAGCTGAAGCCCAACGGCCGCCACGCCGCTAACAACGAGAAGGTGCGCCGCTACATCGACTTTGCTGCCGACAACGGCCTCGACCAGGTGCTCGTAGAGGGATGGAACGTCGGTTGGGAAGACTGGGCCAACATGTGGAAGCGCGACGTCTTCGACTTCCAGACGCCTTATCCCGACTTCGACCTCAAGGCCCTCAACGACTATGCCCACTCGCGCGGCGTCAAGCTGATGATGCACCACGAGACGTCGTCCAGCACGCAGAACTACGAGCGCCATCTGGAGAAGGCCTACCAGCTGATGAACCAGTATGGCTACGACGCCGTGAAGAGTGGCTACGTGGGCGACATCATACCCCGCGGCGACCACCACTACTCGCAGTCGATGAACGACCACTACCTCCACTGCATCAAGGAGGCCGCCAAGCACCACATCATGGTCAACGCCCACGAGGCCGTGCGCCCCACGGGTCTCTGCCGCACCTATCCCAACCTCGTCGGTAACGAGTCGGCCCGCGGCACGGAGTATGAGGCCTTCGGCGGTTCGCGCCCCGACCACACCGTCATCCTGCCCTTCACCCGTCTGCAGGGAGGTCCGATGGACTATACGCCCGGCATTCTGGAGACTCAGCTTGGCACGTGGAGCGACAACAAAAACATCGTCCACACCACGCTTGTTGGCCAGCTGGCCCTCTACGTCACCATGTACTCGCCCCTGCAGATGGCCGCCGACCTGCCCGAGAACTACGCCAAGTACATGGACGCCTTCCAGTTTATCAAGGATGTGGCCTGCGACTGGGACGACTCGCGCTATCTCGAGGCAGAGCCTGCCGACTACATCACCGTGGCCCGCAAGGCCAAGGGAACGGACAACTGGTTCGTCGGCGGCAAGTGCGACGAGAACGGTCATCTGACCACCCTGAAGCTTGACTTCCTCGACAAGGGCCGCAAGTATGAGGCCACCATCTATGCCGACGCCAAGGATGCCCACTACGAGACGAATCCCAAGGCCTACACCATCACCCGCAAGACCGTGAAGGCCGGTCAGACCCTCAAGCTGCAGCAGGCCCCTGGCGGTGGCTTCGCCATCTCAATCATTGCCCTGTAGCATTCTTCACCAATGACATTTCCGCCGGAAATGGCTGGCAAATATCAACATATCGTTCAGGCGAACAGGATAACAGGTCCATCGTCAGGGGCGCATCTATAGCAAAAAGAGCCCCCACCCAGGAAAAGGGTGGGGGCTCTTTTTGCTTAATACAACATTGAAAGGAGGTCTGTCGTTTTTGTTAACCAAGCTCCCTCTGGCATTCGCGATACCCGCAAGGAGCAGGTTAAGTGAGAGAAAATATTCATGGTCATTATAAGGCTATGCAGAAGCGTGCATCGCTGCAGGCTTATTCTGCTCACTTTGT
>JAGBJJ010000056.1 GCA_017934525.1 Prevotella sp. | reverse complement strand
TTGAAGCCATAGTTGAAGGCCCACGTGCTGAGGTTCGACTGCGGCTGCAGCTTATTGTAGACATAGTTATACTGCACACGCCCGTTGAGCTCCACCTCCAGCCAGTCGTTGCGGTAGCTGGCGCCTAAGCGCTGGCCTATGCTGGTCTGGCGGGTCGACATCTTGCTCACGTGGCCGTCGCGCAGAATATCGATATAGCCCGCATAGTTCTGATAGTTGAGGTCGGTGGCGGTGTTCACGTTATAGCGCCCCACCGTGTCTACGGCCGTGTTGAAAGTGAAGTTTCCGCCCACGTTCCAGTTGCCGTTGATATTCTCCGGCTTCGATGTGCGCCCGCCCGTGACGGGGTCGTAGACCACCATGTTCGACACCGAGTTGCTGGTCGTCGAGAAGTTCATGCTGGCAAACACGAAGCGCTGATGGCGCTCGAAATAGTCGTTGTAGCGCCAGTTGAAGCGCTGCGTGAACGACGGCTTCAGCGCGGGGTTACCCATGGTGATGTTCAGCGGGTCGCTGTCGTCGGTGATGGGCAGCAGATCGGTCATCGAGGGCTGCACAGTACTGCCGCGGTATTCAAAGCGCATCTGCCCGCGGTCGCTCAGTTTCCAGCGCAGGTTGGCCGTGGGCGACCAGTTCACCACCGATCGTGTGGTGACGGTGTCCGTCTTCAGATAGCGGTAGGTGAACTCCGATGTCTGTGGCAGCAGCTGCACACCCACGCTGAAGTTGTAGGCCGGTCTGACCACGCGTAGCATCACCTCGCCGCGGTGCACATAGTTCTTATACTGCGAGAAGCGGCTCAGCTCCTCATCTAAGTACGACTGGTAGCTGCGGCCATCCAAGGTACCGAACACGCTCTCCCACTGCCGGTAGCCTGGCCACAGGCCGCTCATGTCGGGATCGGCGGCCGACTTCCAGAAATCGTAGGTTGAGCGGTCGTTCTTGGTGAAGCGGTACTCAAACTGGTAGCTGAACTGCAGGAAGGTGGCCTTGGCTATAGGCTCGCTGTAGGTGGCCTGCACACTGTAGTCATACGACTTCTGCGGCGTCACGTTATAGCGGTTTTTCTGATAGGAGGAGTCGCCCGTGGCAATCTGGTAGAGTTCCACCAGACTGCGCGAGAACGACTCAGACGCGCCCTTGTTGTAGTTGGCGCTGGTGCGCAGCGTCACGTTGCGTCCGCGGTTGTCAATCTTGCGGTTCAGCTGCAGCGTGCCGCCAAAGCGCTTCGAGTCGGAATAGCTCATGCTGCCGTTGCTGCGGCTGTTCACCACCAGAGTGTCGCTGATGCCCAGCATGCGTGTCACCATCAGCCCGATATTGTCGGTCGACGACACGTAGTCGTAGGGGTCGGCACTGAAGGTGGCCGAAGTGCTCTGCGAGCGTCCGTCGTTGGTGCCGTAGCTCCAATTGGGGCGGAAGTTGATGTTCGTCATCGTGTCAGGCTGCCATTCTATGCGCATCTGAGCATTCCAGGTGTTTGAGCGTGTGTAATTCTGGTTTGCCGATTCGGCAAACGACCCCGTGCGTGCCACGAAGTTCTCCGTCGACCGCCGGCTCCACGCATCGCCGTCGCGGTGGTTCCAGCGCACCGACCCGTTCCACTTCAGTTTTTTCTTTTTCTCGTAGTTGAAGTTCACGGCTCCCATCTTGGCAGCCTGCAAACCGTTGCGCCCGCCACCGCCGAAGCGCCCGCCGCCGCCACCGCCGCCGAAGCCCATGTCGTTCACGTTGTTGCCATTCGTCATGGCCATCAAGCGCCAGTCGTCTTTCATCACGGCACCCATCAAGCGCCCGGCGTAGCGGTGCTTGGTGCCTATGCCTGCATCCACATTGGCAAACAAGCCGCGGTTCATACCGCGCTTCAGTCCGAAGTCGAGCACGGTCTGGTCATTGCCGTCGTCAATGCCGGTGACGCGGCTCAGGTCGCTCTTCTCGTCGTAGCTCTTGATGCGGTCTACGATCGACGAAGGCAGGTTCTTGATGGCCGTCTGCGTGTCGCCGGTCATAAACTCCTTGCCGTCCAACAGTATTTTCTTCACCTCTTTGCCGTTGATTTTGATGGTGCCGTCGTCGCTCACCTCAGCACCCGGCAGTTTCTTTATCAGTTCTTCCACCACCGAGCCCTCGGGCGTGCGATATGCGCCCGCATTATAGACGATGGTGTCGTCCTTGGTTGTCACCTTCGCTACGTTCTTCACCACCTCGGTGCCCTTCAGCATGATGGCATCCATATTGATGGTCAGCGTGCCCATGTCAACGGGCTGGCCGCTCACGCTGATATTCCGTGTGAGCGTCTTATAGCCCACGTAGCTGACGCGCACCACATAGCGCCCGTCGCGGGGGGCCGTCATCGCAAAGCGTCCGTCCATGTCGGTCTTCGCGTTAGCCGCCAGCACGCTGTCGGTTGTCAGCAGGGCCACGGTGGCCTGTATCACGCCTTCTTTCTGTTCGCCGTCCACCACGCGCCCGCTCACTGTGCGCTGCGCCTGTATCGAGAGGACCGCCGTCAGCATGGCAGCCGTCATGAGTAGTATTCGTTTCATAAATGTCTATGTTTTGTTATTCTACCTGGTCACGAAAAATACTATGACATATTGACGCCGTTTTCCCATTATGGTTTAATCGCTGTACCCAACCTTTTGTTTCGGCAGATTTGAAATTCGCCGAAACAAAAGGGGGCACTCGGCATAAGGAAGCCGATGTCGCTATTGTATTTTTCACAATTCTTAAATACATTTAAAATACATACTATTTGTTAGGAAGCAAAGAAAAAAAATGTATCTTTGCAACATAATATTACGCAAACCCTAAAATATGGAAACTAAACACCCAAAACTACAGCTCTTTGAAGCTTTGTTTTTTCTCTCTACGCTGGCAGCCCCGCTCACAGGCAGCGCAGCTGTCAACGAAACCATGACCCAACAGAGTACGCAACAGCAGAGACGACAGCTCACCGGCATCGTGACCGACGAGCTGGGCGAGCCCCTCATGGGAGCCACCGTCTTGGTGAGAGGCACCAACGACGGCGTGGCCACCGACATGAACGGGCGTTTCACCATCTCTACCGCAGCCGCCGACCCCGTCGTCGTGGTGAGCTACATCGGCTACGAGACGCAGGAGATTGCCATGGGCAGCCGCGCGCAGATTGAGGTGAAGCTGCTGCCGGCGGGAGGCCACCAGATTCAGGAAGTGGTGGTCACGGCCATGGGTATCCTGCGCAAGGAGAAGAGCCTCACCTATGCCACGCAGCAGGTGAAGGCCGAGGACCTGATGAAGGTGCAGGATGTCAACGTGGCCAACTCGCTCGAGGGCAAGATATCGGGCGTCACCATCACGCCGTCGGCGGGTGGTGCCGGCGGTGCCTCGAAGATTCAGCTGCGCGGCGCCAAGTCGATCATGGGCGGGTCGTCGCCGCTCATCGTGGTCGATGGCGTGCCTATGACCAACGACACCCGGGGCCAGATTACCGATGCCAACAACATGACGGAGACGGCACAAACCGAGGGTGCCGACCCGCTGTCGATGATCAACCCCGACGATATCGAGTCTATCAACGTGCTGAAGGGTGCCAATGCTGCCGCACTCTACGGCTCACGCGCTGCCAACGGCGTGGTGATGATTACCACCAAGAAGGGCCGCGCCGGCAAGATGCAGGTCAGCTATACGGGCAACCTCACGTTCGACACGCCGCTGCTACTGCCCAAGATTCAGCAGCGCTACGGCACCAACGTCGACCAGGCGGGATACCTCGGCGAACCTAACGGATGGGGCGCCCGCGTCGGCGACTCGCCGCTGCAGGCCAAGGCGCGCGCCACGGCCGACAAGATTCCATACGAGCGCACCGTACACCTGCGCAACCACGGCGCCGACAACCTGAGCGACTTCTACCGCACTGGCGTCACGGCCAACAACTCGGTGGCTGTCAGCGGCGGCACCGAGCTGGTGCAGAGCTATGTCTCGGTGGCTAACAGCCACGCTCTCGGACTGGTGGAGACCAACAACTACAACCGTAACACGTTTGCCTTCCGCCAGACTTACCGCCTGTGGGATCGCCTGACGCTCAATGCCTCTATCAACTATGTGCAGACGAAGACACGCAACCGCGTCGGCGGCGGCACCGTAGGCAACCCCATCTACCACCTCTACACCACCCCGCAGAACATCGACATGGGCTACTATCGCGACAACTATGCCCTCAGCGAGGGCACGTGGCTCAGCGAACCGCAGGGCCACTATGCGGGCAGCGACGAGGGCGGCTTCACGCGGCAGAATGACGTGGCCACCCTCAAGGGGCCCATGATGAACTGGCCTTACATGGATGCGCGCCAGAACAACCCCTACTGGCTGCTCCACCAGAACTGGAGCACGCAGAAGAACGACCGTATCTACGGCGGATTCCATGGCATGCTCGACATCTACGACGGCCTCTCGCTGCAGGCTCGCTTCAACTTCGACCACGACAAATATCAGGAGGAAGGCGCACGCTATGCCACCACCTTCGCACCCGCGTCGATGTACGACTTCGGCACCTACAACAAGCGCCGCGACCAGACCACCGAGATGTATCTCGACTTCCTGCTCTCCTACAACAAGCAGCTCACCGACGACTGGGGCCTCAGTGCCACCGCCGGATGGGTGGGCCACACCGCCAAGGGCAGCAACTACGGCACTTATCTGGCCAACGCCACTTACTATGACCCGCTCAACCAGCAGCTGGCCACCGACGTGAACCTCTTCAACCCGGCCTACGGCGACCGCGGCGTCACCACCGACTCGGAGACGTCTAACTGGGACCGCGCATGGATTGCCACGGCGCAGGTGGGATGGCGCGAGAAGGTCTATCTCGATGCCAGCTACCGCTCTGACCAGTACCGCGTGTTCAAGCAGTGGAAGAACCTGCCGCAGCACTACGACTACTGGGGCGTGGGCGCCAATGCCTTGCTCAACGAACTGCTCTCGCTGCCTTCGTGGTGGAACTATGCCAAGCTGCGCATGAGCTACTCTGAGGTGGGTAATGCCGTGCCCAACCGCTACTACAACATGGCTACGGGCAGCCGGCGCACGGGAGCCGTCACGGCTACCAGCGGCACGCTCTTCGACAATGCCGAGCCTGAGCGCACACACTCTTTCGAGACGGGTCTGGAGATGCTCTTCCTCGACAACCGCCTCTCTTTCGACCTTACTTATTATTACGCCCGCGTCACGGGACTCTACATGCCCATCGGCAACACCGGCGGCATCACCGTCTACGACAACTCGGCTAAGCTGCGCAACCAGGGACTCGAGGCCACGGCTGCCTATAACTTCCGCTTCGGCGCCGACGTGCGCTGGCGCACGCAGCTCAACGTGTCTTTCAACGACAACCGCATCGAGACGGTGGGCTACGACGAGGCCGGGCGACAGAAGCAGGTGTTCACCGACGTGGCCGGCGTGCGCGTGCGCTTCCTCGAGGGCGACAGCTACGGCGACATGTATGTGCGCGACCTGCGACGCAACGACGACGGCACCATCTTCCTCAGCGAGGGGGGCAACATCATGAAGCAGCAGCGCTACACCAACTTCATCGGCAACATGTACTCGAAGTGGCAGCTCGGATGGACCAACACGCTCAACTACCGCGACTTCCAGCTCAGCATGCTCATCAACGGGCGCATCGGCGGAAAGGTCATCTCGCTCACCGAGGCATACCTCGACGAGATGGGACTCTCTGACCGCACGGCCGACGCACGCGACGCCGCCGTGGCGCAGGGCCTCTACACGGCCAGCGGCGAGCCGGCCATGCAGCTGCCCGACGGCAGCGGCCGCCTCATAGGCGTGCGCAACTACTACCAGGTGATGGGAGCCCGCGGCAGCCAGTATTCGCCGCTCTACGTCTACGACGCCACCAACTTCCGCCTGCGCGAGCTCTCGCTGGCCTACACCTTCCGCTCGCTCTTCGGCGAGGGCAAAGACCTCGGCGTGTCACTCATCGCCCGCAACCTCTTCTTCATCTACAAGAAGGCGCCCGTCGACCCCGACGTCAGTCTCTCTACGGCGGGCTCCCTGGCCGGCTTCGAGCTTTTCAACATGCCCAGCACCCGCAGCTACGGCCTCAACCTGAAGCTCACCCTCTGACCCCTCTCTTCCCCCAAAATAATTCCCTCGCAAGCCAAGGCCACGCCTCGGCCCACAAAACAAAAGAACAATGAAAACAACAGCAAAACTACTCCCACTCATAGCCGCAACGCTCGTCCTGGCCTCATGCCTGCAGTTCGACGACCCCGCCGACACGCTCACCATCGACCAGATAGCCCTGGAAGACAGCGTCTACCACGGTCATCCCGACCAGATTGACTATGAAGTGGACATCACCGAAGCCGGGCTCGACAGCGCCCTGCTGCGCCTCGACACTTACCTCAAGCAGGCCAAGGGCGGACAGTATGCCCTGCGCGGCGGCAAAGACGGCAACTACCC
>JAGBJJ010000055.1 GCA_017934525.1 Prevotella sp. | reverse complement strand
ATGGCAGAGAGGCCGTTGATGGTCACTCCGTAGCCTGCCAACCCGTAACCTGACTGGCTGTTGTAAGCCAATTGTAGGTGTGGCTCCATGCCGCCCGTGCCTTTGGGGCAGTCGATGTTTATGCTGTAGACGGCGCCGCCGATGGGTGACACCGAGAAATTGCCGTCGGGGGTACCTACCTTTGTATCAGCATTGGTGGGCAGCAGGCCCATAAGAAGGCCTGCCACCACGGTAAACAATAATCTAATCTTTATGCTCATTGTTCCCCTATTTTTTGATGATTTTCCAATCGGTTTCGTTCCCGCCCACGTTGACATGAAGGATATATACGCCGCTCCGCTTGTCGCTGAGGTCAATGGTGACCCGTCCGCCAGACGTCATAGTTGTAAGCACACGCATGCCCTTCACGCTGAACACGTCGACACTGCCCTCCTGCAAGTCGGTGCGACTGACAATCTCGACCAGCACAATGCCGTCCTGAGCCGACGGGGTGATCTTCACCTTGTAGTCGTCGGCTATGTCGTCGGTGTAGCTCATTTGTTTCTTTGGACTGAGCGATGGCGACGAACTCATCACAATCTCGCGCTTCACGCGGTTACCAGCCGCATCGTAGCTGTAGCGCACGGGAAGCGCACCAACCGCAAGTGGCAGTAACGTCAGTAGTAGAATAGAATTCCTTACTCTTTTCATCTTTCTAGGTTTTTATATTGTTATAGCTCGATGTCTCTTATAGAAATAATAGCTACTGCCATCAGGGTGCAGCCGCAGTTCGTTATACTTCTCCCCAATATCAGACCAGCGCCCCTATGTTGCTAAGACAATAGCAGCAGCCTTTCCGGCCCACAAGGTAGACAACAGACAATTCTCTTTCTCTTATGCGGAAGAAATCCGAGGGCATATTTGATTAATGATGTCCATTTAATCGATGCAAAGTTAGTTAATATTTTTGAGAAAACTACAACAGAGCAAAATTTTTACAGATTTATAACAGTGAAATCTTTTGTTTGCATCGAACACAAACAAGATCGTTGAAGGAAGCGACGTTTCTTACCAGCCTCAATTGGTTTATTGCCACTTTACGATTTTTCCTCGTTTTGCGCTATAGATGCCCGTAATGCGTAGTTGGGTAAAAAAACAGAAAGAAGGGCTCCAACAAGCTGGAGTCCTTCTTTCTTAAGAGTCTGAATAAAAATGGTAGGGATTTACTTCACCACGACCTTCTTGCCACTGATGAGTAACTGCCAAAAGACCACAAATGCTTCCGACCTTTATAGCCGATGGCAGCAGACAGATCTAACGCCGGACTGCGGCTAATTGTTGGCCTATGCCACTACTCCCCACATCTCGGTGGGCAGTTCTGCAGCCCTTAATACGCGGACGGACTGCTCATCCTCTGCCGTAGGCACGAGGCACATGCCGGCATGGTCAGGACGGTGGCTTAGCCGGTTGAAAAGATGGGGATAGTTGGGTCGGAAGTCGGCTTTCGTAGCAAACGGATGCAAAGTTACACACTTTTGTCAATAATACAAACTTTTTTGTCTGTTTTTTCTATATTCTTCCACTTCCAGACAAGGTTGAAGAAGGGAGGAGGATACCCGAATCGTTAAATAATGTAAAGAACATGATATCTTTAACAGAAAAAGTAGGCGGAATGAACTTTTAGTGCACTCTAACCCCCTATCTTTGCACCCGAAAATGAAATACTTCGAATTAACTATTATCAAAACTGACAACCATGAGAACACATTTTTCTGAGAACGAAGGCACCATGATGAACAGGCGCCAGGCCGAGCACCAGCTGGCCCACGAGGTGGGCAGGGTGCTCGGCCACACTGCCACCGACAACCTGCACTGGAAGGGGTCACTGGTGGATTTGATGGAGGCGCTCCACACAGCCTACACCACCTATCTGCTGACCGACGACGAAGGTATCAGCCTGTCGTTCATCCACATCGTCAGCCGTGTCTGCGCAGTGCTGCATGTAGTCACGCCCAGCAATCCCTATGAGCTGGCGGCAAGGGGCAGCCGTCGCAAAGGACTGCACAGTCTGCCCTACATGACGCGCTACCTGCGCCGCCTGTCAGCCGGCAAAGAACCGCTGTGGGAGCAGATAGAAACCAGCGACTGCTGACGGGTCATGGCTGATGGGGAATGGGTGATGAGTGGCGGGAGATGTTACGCGGATGATGTTCGAGCACCTCGCGGCGCAGCGTCTGCATGGAGATATGGGTGTATATCTCGGTGGTGCCTATCGACTCATGGCCCAGCAGGGCCTGGATGACGCGCAGGTCGGCACCGCCCTCGAGCAGGGCCGTGGCAAAAGAGTGGCGCAGCGTGTGGGGCGAGATGGTCTTCTGCAGCCCCGCCTCCTCGGCCTGACGCTTCAGCATGATAAGAATCATGGTGCGCGTCAGGTGGGCGCCGCGGCGGTTCAGAAACACGTAGCCCTCCTCGCCGGGCTTAATCTTCAGCGACTCGCGCCAGGGCAGATAGTTGGCTATCTCGTGCAGCGCACGGTCGCTGACGGGCACCAGCCGTTCCTTACGCCCCTTGCCCATGATGCGCAGGTAGCGCTCCTTCTCGTACACCTGCGACCACTGCAGCGCCACCAGTTCAGAGACGCGCAGACCGCACGAGAAGAGCACCTCGATGATGGCGCGGTTGCGGTGGCCCTCAGGCTTCGACAGGTCGATGGAATCCTCGAGGCGGTCTACCTCGTCGGGTGTCAGAAACTCAGGCAGGTGCTCGCCGATGACGGGCGACTCGAGCAACTCGGTGGGGTCGTCCTTCATATAACCGTCGATGACCATGAAGCGATAGAACGAGCGCACGCCGCTCAGTATGCGGCACTGCGAGCGCGGCCCTATGCCGATGTCGTGGAGCTGTGCGGCAAAGGCCTGCAGGTTGGCGAGCGTCGCCTGCTCAGCACTGATGCCCTCGTGGCGCAGAAACGTCAGCAGCTTGTCTACATCGGCCGCATAGGCCGCCAGCGTGTTGGGTGTCACCGACCGCTCCAGCTTCAGGTAGCGCAGGTAGTCGCTTCGCAATTTATCAGTGAATTCCTTGCCCATATCCGTTTTTTTTTGTACTTTTGCCGCTGCAAAGTTACGAATAAACAAGGTCAGGACAAAAGATTTTCTTTTCTTTTTTATGCCGAGCCACAACAAATCAGCCGCCAGCGGCGGCACAACTGCACCTATGAAGATACTCATCCTGAACGGACCGAACCTCAACCTGCTGGGACAGCGCGAGCCCCACATCTACGGCCACGAGACGATGGACCACTGCCTGCACTGCCTGCGCAGCCGCTATCCCGACGTGGAGCTGCTCTACTACCAGAGCAACCACGAGGGCGACCTCATCGACCAGCTGCAGCAGACGCAGGCCGACGGCGTGGTGCTCAACGCCGGGGCCTACACCCACACCAGCGTGGCCCTGGCCGACTGCGTCCGCGCTATCAGCACACCCGTGGTGGAAGTACATCTATCTAATATCTACGCACGCGAAGACTACCGCAGCCGCTCTTTCCTGTCGCCCGCCTGCCGCGGCGTCATCAGCGGTTTCGGCATGGACGCCTACCGGCTTGCCATAGAGGCAGTCATCGCCATGAAGGCCCAGGCGGCCGACTGATCTCATGAGCAACTGGAAAGGCAGCCATCCACCACTGACGCATGCTGAGGCCGAGCAGCAGATTGACGACTATATCCTGAGCCACATAGACCCCGAGCCCGACTATCTGCACCGGCTCTGGCGGGCCACCAACCTGCAGCTGCTCCACGGCCGCATGGCCAGCGGCCACCTGCAGGGCCGCCTGCTGAAGATGCTCGTCAGCATGATCCGGCCGCAGCTGGTGCTCGAGGTGGGCACATTCAGCGGCTACAGCGCCCTCTGCATGGCCGAGGCGCTGCCACCGGGAGGCAGGCTCTATACCTTTGAGGTGAACGACGAGTTGGAGCCCTTCACCCGGCCATGGATTGAAGCATCGCCCTGGGCCGACCGCGTGGAGCTCATCATCGGTGATGCACTCGTGCTGGCGCCGCAGCTGGGTCTCAACTTCGACCTCATCTTCATCGACGGCGACAAGCGCACCTACTGCGAAGCCTATCGCACCTTGCTGCCTCTGCTTCGGCAAGGCGGTTTCATCGTGGCCGACAACACGCTATGGGACAGCCACGTCGTAGACCCCGCCTACGACCACGACCGCCAGACGCGCGGCATCGACGCCTTCAACGACCTCATTGCCGCCGACACAACGGTGGAAAAAGTCATCCTGCCCCTGCGCGACGGACTGACGCTCATCAGGAAGAAAGACACGGCTTGACTGCATTTTTATTAAGTAGATACAGGTTTACATTATTTTTATTTAAGTTTCGCAACTGCTCAACTTTAGGAGTCGTGGCGCAAGAAATCCTTACTCCCCAGCTACCAATCTGCACGGAGTTCGTTTGCTTGCCTTAGCAAGAAATTTATGCCCTAGCAGGAATTTTAAAGTTTAAGAAATTTTATACTTATACATCATATAATTTGGTAATATGAATTTTTTTTTGTATTTTTGCATCCAAGCATTAATGATAACTTAAAAATCCTTCAAATGAAAAGACTGATGACAACAATGCTGTTGGCGCTGGCTGCCATTTGGGCTACCGCCGCCATCACTGAGGTACCCGGTTTTATAGGCGATACCTGGTACGGCCACCTTGACGGGCCAGACTGTGCCTTCGATGAATATGGCGAAGGCACGAAGGCCAACCCGTGGCAGATAAAGACAGCCGGAGCACTGGCCCGCCTGTCGAAGGCAGTGAACGAGGAGGGTAAGACCTTCGAAAATAACTATTTCACCATTGCCGCCAACATCAACCTGGCCGGCAGCGGCTCTGGCAGATACGTGTGGATACCCATCGGCCTGAATACAAACAACGCCTTCAAAGGCACCATGACCAACGGCACCGATGCCAACGGCAAGCCCTACAGGATTTCAGGCATGACCATCAGGGCGTCCAGCCTGGAGTCGACCAGATACTTCGGTCTCTTCGGTGTCCTGGCCGGCACGGTCGACGGGCTGGTGCTCGTCAACTCAGACATCACCATCGACGGTGCCATCGCCGAAGAGTTTGATGTGGGCACCGTATGCGGCATGTTGGGCTTCGATACAGGCAATTCCATAGGCAATGTGACCCACTGTACAGCCGAGCAGAGCAGCATATGCGTGAAGGGGCATAGCAGTGAGGCTTGCGTTGGCGGACTGATAGGCTCGACAAACATGGATAACATCGTAGAACACAATCTGGCTAAGACGTCATCGATGCGTATCGAGGGGGCGGCATACGCCGGCGGCGTGGTGGGCATAGCCTACGTTAACATGCTGCGCGACTGTCATGCTGTCGTCACGATGAACGTCAAGAACACCTCCCCAGACGCAGAATCCTATTTAGGGGGTGTCGTGGGCCACTACTTTGGACTGCCACAACACAAATCCACCCCCAATAAAGAAGGGCTGCACTGCTGCACTGCCTCCGGTGAAATCAACGCCGATGGCGGCAACAACAAGATGGGCGGCGTGGCGGGCTGCATGACTTATTGCATCAATCTCCAATACTGCGTGTCGTCGGTAGCACTGGCCGGCGGTCACACCATGGGCGGCCTCATCGGACAGGTACAAAATTTCTATTTTGGTGAGATAAACACGTGTTTCTCCAGTTCGTTCATCGACGCCAAGAAAGCCACCTATGCCGCCGGACTGGTGGGCTATGTGAATTGTTACTGGTATTACGACGGCTATTTCAATCTTACGCCTTACTACAATGCCAGCATTATAACCACTTTTGCAGGAACAATAGCCCGACCTGAGTCGGCCGAGGCCAAATACGGTATCATTGTGGGAGAATACATCACCTCAAGATGCCAGTCGAAGAATACGCCGGACCTCGGCTTTTACGCCTACGACAAAAAGATGTGCAACCTGCAGCTTACGGGCTGCGGCCTGGATGGCAATACGAACAGTCCGGCCACCATTGAAACGCCAAAGCCCACCGACGGCTCTTACACCTACTACACGGAGGCATGGGTGGCCGACATTGCGATGAAGAATTATACGGAGGACATTTTCTACACAGAGAATATGCGTGTGGCGGGGGCTCCGTTCAACATTACTGCCGATGGCAAATACTTCTTCAATGCCTACGACGTGACGGTGGACTTCACGCTGGAGAAGTTTGTCAACCAGAAGACGGGCGAGGAGATTGCCACCTTCGCCATTCCCACGCCGCCATCGTGCCTGCAGCTGGACGGCAACCGCGTAAAACTGCTCGACCCCGGCGAGGCCGTTGTGGTCATCTACTGCCACGGCTCCCAGCGCAAGGTGCACCTCGACATCAACTATGGCATTCCCGGAGTGAGTAACAGCATCAACTGGAAGGAACCAGACTTTGTGGGCGGCGACGGAACGGCCAAGAATCCCTTCCCCATCCACAACGCCAGCGAACTGGCTGCTGCCGTAGCATACAGCCACTACTCCAATCGCGGAAAATACTGGGGCAAGGACAAACATTATATCCTGACCAACGACATATTCATTAATACGCACCTGTCAGGCGACGACATGACGCCTGCTGAGGATGCGACGAAATGGAGAGGTGCTCTCTGGCAGAGCCACCTGCACGGCAACGGCAAGACCATCTATGGGCTTTACGTAGACGACAACGACTGCGCCAAAGGCAGCGCTCACGGCCTGTTCAGCACGGTGAGCGGCACGGTGAGCGACGTGGCCGTGGTCGATGCCTACGTGAAAGCAGCCGGCGAGGCCGACAGTATCCATGCCGGCATCATCTGCGGCTATCTCGACAAGCATGGCAGCATAGAGCGCTGCATGGTTCAGGGCCACGTGTCGGGCAGCGGCTTCACGGGGGCCATCTGCGGCTCGGCTGCGGCCGACAGCACCCTCATCGCTGACTGCTTCGCCTCTGCCAGCATAGGCTGGCCTGGCGACCCCATCAGGTATAAGGGTGCCGGCATCGTGCGCCAGACGCCGAAAGAACTGCTGCGCTGTGTCAGCATAGGCAAGGTGGAGAATTTCGGCACCACCTATGGCATCACCGAGACCGGTGCCAGGGCCACCGACTGCTACTTCGACTGCCAGATGATGGCCGTTCCCGACAAATCCACGGGCAGCATGTACACAGAAGACATGATTTCAGGGCAGACCCTCGGCGGCAACAAGAACTGGACCTGCATCAAGGGCGCCTACCCGATGCTCACGGCTTTTGCCGGCACCCCCTACGGCCAGCTGCTCGCTCATCCCGTGCGTTTCGACAAAAGCAACTATGCCGGCTACATCACGAACATCTTCGACATCCCGGTAGAGAACATCAGCTGGCACACCCTTTACGGCAATACATATCTCGACGTGATCAACGAGTGTGGCGCTGTGGCTCCTAACGGCCGGACCAACGGCGCCACCGAGCTGCTGACAGGCGAAACTACAGACGCTCTCAGCCAGTGCACCAGAGCAAGGCGCTTCATACCCGTCAACGTCTATGCCGACAAGGCGGGCATCCACTTCAAGGACAAAGCCGTAGAATCGGCCTGCCTGAAAGCCTTCGACACCATCGAAACCGACGGGATGGTCACCCTGCGCGAAGCCTTCGGAGCCACTGCCGAGCAGTTTTCTGCATTCAATGCCGAGGCTACCGATGCTGTGAGCTTCAATGAGTTGCGCTATTTCGCCGGTGTAACGGAGCTGCAGGAAGACATGCTCTCAGGCCTCGGAAAACTCTGCGAGGTGGAGCTGCCCCGCACGCTTACCACCATCGGCACCAATGCCTTCAACGGCTGCACCAGCCTGGAGGAGGTGGAGCTGCCCTTCCGCTTCGCCACGCTCAGCGAGGGCGGCTTCTACGGTTCGGGCATCAAGCGCATCCTCGTGTCGCCCAAGAACCCCATCTGTCTGAGCATCGACGGTGCCCTCTATCAGTATGACCCCTACGACGACGAGGCGGTGATGCTCATGGCCTATCCGCCGGGCCGCGGCGAAGAGGGTGCCACGCTCAGCTGCCAGCTGTCGGCCATCATGGACTATGCCATCTATAAGGTGCCCGCCCTGAACAATGTCTATATCGACAACAGTCTGCCCGAGGGACAGATGGCCGAGCTCGAGAGCGAAGACGCCATCATCCACGAAAACCCCGACGAGGTGATGCACATCTACGTGAACGACGGCTCCTACGACCAGTCGCTCTTCAACGACTATTATGACGACCCAGACTGGGGCAACCTCTATGCCGACAACGACCGTCTGGACATCTACTACCCCCTGACGGTGAGCAGCGCGCAGTGGGCCACGCTCTACATCGGCTTTGCCACCGAGCTGCCCGAGGGACTGACGGCCTATCGCGCCGAGGCCACCGACTCGCTGAACAACATCGTCACGCTGAAGAGCATAGGTCGCCTCGTGCCCGCCTCCACGCCGGTAGCCATCAAAGGCGAGATGCCCGGCCTCTATCCGCTCTACCGCTACATCGGCGAGGTGCCGCCTGTCGAGAAATTCAGAAACCGCTTCATAGGCTCTTTCATTGGGCAGGACAATAAGTTCGGTCTCGACGTCAATCAGGAGACGGCCGTCGAGGGCAGCATCCTCACCCTGGGTCGCAACAAGTCAGGCACCGTGGGTTTCTTTGCCTACAAGGGGCAGCACATACCACCCTACCGTGCCTACCTGACGCGCAACAACATCATCGAGAACCCCACGCAGGCCTACTACACCATTGTCATTGACGACAATCCCGACGGCATTGAGACGATTGACAACAGGCCACCGTCCGCTGCTGATGCAGTCTACGACCTGCAGGGCCGCCGCGTAGCTGATAATATGCAGAAAGGCCTCTATATCATCGGCGGAAAGAAAGTTTTCGTAAAGAAATAAGCCCCAACAAATCCTAACAAGTCCCCCCCAAAAAAGCAATGAAAAAGACCCAATATCTTACACCGGCCATAAGAGTCAGCTTCATAGAGCCCTCACTGCCCTTGACCAGCTCTACCGAAGAACTGGTCTTCGACCCTAACGACCAGACCGATGAGGCCCTGTCGCGCCGCGAACGCAACTGGACCGACATCTTCGATGATGATCAGGAAGACTGATAATCAAATAATACCACATGCACTACTTATGAGAAAAAGAATATTCATACTATTTGCAGTAATGCTGCTATCAGCAAGCCTGAGGCTGAGCGCCCAGGACTTCAAGATATATTTCGCCAACAACGTCACCGACGTCGTCGACTTCAAGGATATCGAGTCGGCTGCTTCAGGACTTAACTGGCGAGAGGTGAAAAACAAGGAGATAGCCGGCAACATCGTCGAGGTGGACGCCGTGAAACAGATGTTTGCCTCGCCCGACGTGAAATATAAGGCCCAGCAGCGGCAGTTCTGGCGTATGCGCGACCACAGCCTGCTCTGCTTCCGCATCAACGACGGCACCGACGGCTCCAACAGCTACCACGTGGAGGTGGAAGACACCATCGGCCGCCCGAAGGCCATCACCGTCAGCCGCTACTTCTTCCTCAACGTCATGCGGCAAGAGGACCCTGTCAGCATACGCGTGTGGAAGACGGGCGACGAGGCAAATGCCATCAACTTCAAATACTACGTGGCCGACTGGGACGACGACGAGCTTTACACCTTCCAGCTCGACTCCCGCCGACAGCTCGACAACGAGCGCTACCGCCTGGAGTACAGGGTGGGCTATACCGACTCTACCGGCGAATATCGGAACGAGACTCACCAGCTGGAGCTGCGCGACTCGGCCTTCCAGAGCTTCTATGTGGGCAAGGGGCGTGACCTGAAGGATGTGCTGCTGATGAGCGGCAACCACAAACTGCGTCTCGACAAGTCGCGGCTGCACACGGGGGTAACCCTCGACCCCGACTTCGAGCGCACCGTGCTCTCTACACGCTTCATCCTCGACAAGCACGAAGATCGCGAACTGGTGAACTTCAACTGGATTGGCTCGGGCCTCTATGAGCGCTACGACACACTCTACCTCAACCTCTTCAACGACAAGGGCACCATCATCAGCAAGGCCACCATCAACGTCGATGCCGTCGACGAGAGCGGCACCAGCATCGGCGACCCCTCCGTGAAGTATCTGGGCTACGACCGCAAGCGTAAGACCCACATGGTGCTCACCCATGGCAACCCCGCCTATCTGGAAATCGTGGCCAAGGGCTATTGCCCCATGGTCTACCGCTATGCCGGAGCTGCCGGACGGGACGGCATCGTGGACCTAGAGCTCTGCGTGGCCAACGTCAAGATGTTTGCCGACAACAGCACCAACGGCAACATTGCCATCAGCAGCCAGCACCTCTATACCCTCAACGACACGAAGACGGTGGAGGTAAGGCAAGGCAGGGACTACAGCGTGTGCGACCTGGCCGACTACGACCTGTCGACCAACGTGAAGGCCGACACCATCACCTATCTGGAAGATGCCGGCAACGACTGGCTGAAGACGCTCAACGGCGAGCCCGTCAGCCGCTATGCGCTGCTCGAACTGGCCTATAGCAGCAAGACGAGCAGCGCCAACACGGGCATGACGCTCACGGCCACCGACGACAACACCGGCGAGACCTATGTGGGCCGCTGGCCGCAGATTACGACTATCTATGCCAGCAACCACCCGTCGTTCGTATACAATCACTACTTCGCCCGCTACGACCTCGTGGGCATGATTCCCGCCAACACCATGTGCTCGCTGCACCTAGAGGCCGACGGCAACACCTACGACGACTTTCCCTTCCTGCGCAATCTCTCCATCGACCGTGAGCTCATCAAGAAGTCTGCTGACGACTACATCAACAAAGACATTCTGGCTGCCAACAGCCAGGAGTCGGTCGACACGGCCTATGCCGAGCACGGCTGCTCATTCAACTTCCCCCTCGATTTCAAGATGGACCTCGGCCCCTACTTCAAGGTGAAGCAGTCTATCGTCTACGACATGAAGAAGCAGAAGCTCACCTCGACCACAAAGCTCACCTATAAGCGCCAAGACGGGGCCGACGAGGATGAGTCAATCACCGAGATGCGCAAGGAGGCAAAGCAGTTTCTCGACAACAGCAATGAGTCGGGCCACACGTGGTACGAAGGTACGAGCGGCATAAAATACAGCAACGTGGGCGACACCCGCAAGTTCGACCAGTGGTTCTCCGACGAAATGGACGACATCTGCTCCATCGACTACAACAACATCGGCCTCGGCTTCTTCGGCAGCGCCAAGCTGAAGTTCAGCCTCAATCTGGCCAAGCTCTTTGCCGAAGGCAAGCCCAGCAGTGCCATCCTGCTCGAGGAGCTCTCGGGCACCATCGGCTATGGTCTCTGTCTGGCCTCACCCTGTCTGCTCGACAAGTACTGGACGTCGGGGCCCGTGGCCTCACTGCTCAAGAAGATTCCCTTCTTCGGCATAGGCGGTGTCTTCGAGGCCAACGTGCAGGGTGACTTCGGTGTGAAGACACTCAACACAAAGTATCCCTCTTCGTGGGACAACTTCGGCTTCTTCTTCACCCTCTCCGGAAAAATCAGGGCCGGGCTGTGGGCCGAGCTCTGCGTACCCTCCAACCCTATATTCGCGGCTAACCTCGGACTGCGCGGCGGCGGAAAAATCGGCATCATGGGCGGATTTGCCACACCCTTCCAGTCAAACCGCTTCTGCGCCGGACTCTATGCCATGGCCGGCATGGGCATCGAGGCCTATGCCAACATCCGTACCTTCGGCTTCCAGTGGGCAGGGCGTGCCGGGGTGGCCCATGCTGCGCACTTCTACTATCCCGACAACGGGCATAATCCCTTCCATGAGGATTATCCCTACTGGCTCACCGGCTCGAAGGCCCGCACCGTGGGCGATGCATACCGCAAGGTGCCTAAGCTCAGCGATTCTAACTTCGGGCATACGCTTGTCGACGCCGTGGCCAGCGATGCCAACCCTCATTTCCTCGACAAAGACCATGTGTTATACAACGACCTGGCCGACCCTGCCGACTATAACGACGACCGCATCGTGCTGCTTAACACCACCGACAACTCGCGCGAGATTCTTTCACCCGAAGGCACCAACTCCAACCGCCACATGCGCTCGAAACGCGGCAACCACGAGGTGGTGGTCTACGAGCAGCTCTCGCGAGCCATCGATGCCGGCGAGATGGATCCCGCCCACGCCCTGAGCAAGATGAACGAGCTCTATGCCCGTACCCGCATCATGGCCAGCGTGAAGCAGGACGACGGCACATGGAAGCAATATGACATCAGCCACGACGACGGCTATGTAGACACCAAGCCCGTGGTCACCATACAGGACAACGGAAAGGCCGCCTGCATCTGGCAGCACGGCCGTCTGTCGTCTGCCGACGCCGCCGAGGCCGACACCCTCTACAGCACCGCCCTCGACGGCAAGCTCGTGCTCTCAGTCTTCAACGGACAGGAATGGTCGGAGCCCATCAGCCTCCACGATGTCAGCCGCGACTGCATCGCTACCGAGTACGACCTCATCATGCGGGGCGACACCGTGCTCGTGGGCACCAGCCTCGACACTTATCCCCGCGACTCCCTGCGCCACAGACGCCAACTCGTCTACTCTTCTGTCGATGCTCACACACGAAGCCTCAGACAGCGCACCGAGAGCATCACCCCTATCCACTTCTTCATGAACCGCGTGGGTCAGCACTCGGTCATCGCCCTGCTCTACGAGAAGAGCGACTCCACCCGCGACGTCTATGTGAAGACGCTCTCCATGAACGGCCGCGCCGACGGGCTCATGGGCAGCGACATCGGCGCCAACTTCTGTTCGCCTAACCGCGTGAAAATTATCTGCGACCGCTCGGCCGACCGTCTCAACGACTTCGCCATCCTCTGGACCGAGATGAACAACAACGCCCTGGACGAAGACGGCGCGCAGGTATACACCGAGAAGCCCGTCGTGATGCTCAACGCCTCGCGCATCAGCCTGCAGCCATCGCCTTTTGTCACCGTGCCGCTCACGCTCGGCGCCGAGCGCGACAGTCTGCTGATGATGGACTTCGACGGTTTCCTCGACGACTCGCACGTCAAGGTGGTCTACTCGCTGGCCGACATCGCCACTGGCGGTGCGCTCATCATGGCCAACGACAAGTACTTCACCAATAGCTTCGACTACGACATCGGCTACTCCAGCCTCGCCCTCCTCGGCAGCGCCACGCTGCCCATCAGCATCGTCGTGGCCAACACCGGCACGTCGGCCATACGCAGTGTCACCGCCACCATCAACGACAAGCAGTTTGTCATCGACAATTCTTACGTGGCACCCATGCAGAAGCGCACTTTCGTTGTGCAGTATCCGCTCACACCCGACTTCGACGGCTATATCTCCAACTCTGTCACCGTCGACTACAATAATGCCTTCCGCACCAGCTATCACCCCATGCGCAAGGGTCAGAGCTTCATGCGTCAGACAAAATGCAAGGACATCTCGCATGTAGACATGGAGAACATTGAGCTCAACCTTATCAGCCACAGCATCGAGGACGGCGTCAACAACTACGTCGTGGAGCTTGTCGACCATTCGCTCTACGGTCTGAAGGAGCACAACGCCATCCACGTAGGGCTCTATCCTCACGCCTCGCTTCTCGAACCGCTCAGCGACGAGGCCGAGGTCACCGTCACCGCCGATGACTTCATGGACTTTGGCGGTGTGCGCAAGGCCTATGCCACCATACAGGTGGCGGGGGTCAGAGACTGCCTGAACGCATACCTGACCACCCACGTCTTCGACATGAACAACCCCACCGACATCGCGACAGCCCACGTGGCCAACTACCACGGCAGCGACAATGCCCACTACGTGGCAGTGCTGCCGCACGACGAGCCTACCGTCATCCGGCAAATGCGCAGCGACGACAGACGGACGGCAGGGCGCATCAACATTGGGCGCAGCACTGACGGCATCCTCGTCGGCGGACTGCAGAAGGGCCAGTTCCTGCGCGTCTTCTCGTCTGACGGCATCCTCGTCTTTAGCGGCAAGGCCGAGTCGGCCAGCCTCCGCGTGCCCCTGCACCGCCACGATGCCTACATCGTCAGCACGGGCAGTGACATCGTGAAGTTCGCATTCTAAAACATAATAATAAGAGGCATATAAATAAAGGGAAATGACTGCATCTAAAAGCAAGACACATAGATTATGAAAAGAAACTGCCGAATCTGAAGAGGGTTCGGCAGTTTCTTTCTATTGGGTGCAAACTCTGTCAAAGAGAAAAACAAGGGACAGGCCCCGCTGACCTTAATCAGAGAAGTATGTCTTCCCGACAGGGAGAGGCTGGCCGTCGGGGCCGCTGACGATGAGGCGCAACATGCCGCCGTTGTGGTCCCAGTAGCGCACCTCCATGTAGTGCATGCCGGCGGCGAGAGCCTGCTGAGCCGTCTCCTCGTGAGGGCTCTGCGGTTGGTCGTTGTCCACCACCATGTTGCCGTCAATCTTCAGCCAGCTGCCGTCGTCGCTCTTCAGTGCGAAGGTGTATATGCCGTCGGCCGGTATGTCGATATAGCCACTGATGATAAGTCCGATGTGGCCGCTGACACCCTCAGGGATACACACATCAGAGATTCTATAGGTAGCATTGACAGGCGCCAGATGCAGGCTGTCGCAGCTGAAGAGGCGCGTGTCGTGCCACGTAGCGGTGAGACCGGGCTCAAGGCGGGCAGGTACAGTGGCAGGTGGCAGCGGCAGCAGATAGCCCTGCTTGACGAAGCGAGCATCTGCCGTGGCATCGCCGCGGCCGTCGGCCGTGAACGGGCGCAGACGGAAGAGGGTGGTCTGGCTAACGCTGAGAGGCCTTTCGAAACGTGGCGAACTGAGTGTAGGGACGGTGCCGTCGGTGGTGTAGTGCACAGTGGCCGAGGTGTCAGGGCTGACGGCAGTGAGAAGAGTCTGGTCGATGAAGGCGTTCATGTTGTGGAAACCCTCAAGGGCCGGCAGTCTGTAGGGCACATCGAGACGGCGCAACACGGGCAGCAGTGCCGTCTGGCGTCTCTGGAAGTCGGTGAAGTCGCGCCGCGCGGGCTGGCTCCAGGCCAGTTCGCTGAGCGCCATCATGCGCGGAAAATACATATAGAGCGCCCGTTCGATAGTGGGAATATATTCCGTCCACATGTTGCCCTGCACGCCGAGCAGGCGTCCGCCCTTAGTCGGCTGCGCCGGCAACTGATAGTCATAGACATCGCGCAGGCTGTTTTTCTCCTCGCCCTGCGAGAAATACATGGGCTGTGCAGGACATGCCACCACATCGTTGCCCTGCTCCATGGCGCGCTGCGGCGCATCGCCCACCCACGAGCGCCACCACATGACGGTGGCCGAAGGCGACAGTCCGCCCTGCATAATCTCATCCCAGCCCATCATCCGCTTGCCATGCTGGTTGATATATTTCTCCATCTGGCGTATGAACCAAGCCTGCAGGGCATCCTCATCGTCCAGCTGCTCGCCGGCGATGCGCCGCTGGCAGTCGGGGCAGCGCTCCCACGTGTCGCGCCGCACCTCATCGCCGCCTATGTGGACATAGCTGAAAGGAAAGAGTGGCATGACCTCGTCCCAGATGTCGCGGCAGAACTGCAGCGCTCGGTCTTTGCCGGGGCAGAGCGGCGTAGTGAAGTATTCGCCCCAGCCCGTCTGCGGGAAGCACGATAGTCCCTCGTAGTTGTCGATAGCGCTAAGAAAGTGGCCTGGCATGTCGATTTCGGGGATTACCTCGATGCCGCGCTGCTGCGCATAGGCTACCACATGCCGAATGTCGTCCTGGGTGTAGAAGCCGCCATAGAGGAGGGAGCCAGGCTCTCCGGAAGCCCCGGAAAACCCGGAAAACCCGGAAACCCCGGAAACCCCGGAGAACCCGGAAAACCCGGAAAGCCCGGAAACCCCGGAAACCCCGGAGAACCCGGAAGACCCGGAAAGCCCGGAAAACCCGGAAAGCCCGGAACCCCCGGGCACGGAGCGCAGACGGTCGGCCGGGAGCAGCATCTGTGGGTCGTCGGTCTGGCGGGCACGCTGCATACAGGCAGAATCCTGATCGTTGAGCGGCCGCCAAGCACCACGCTCGGTGAGCAGGGGGTACTTCTTTATCTCAATACGCCAGCCCTGGTCGTCGGTGAGATGCCAGTGGAAACGATTCAGCTTGAAGAGCGCCATGACATCGATGACACGCTTTGTCTCGTCGACCGTCCAGAAGTGACGCGAGCAGTCGAGGTGGAAGCCACGCCACGCAAAGCGCGGTGTGTCGTCGACGACGACCTGTCGCAGGGTAGTGCCCTGGGCGAGGAGCATCTGGCTGAGGGTGGCCACGGCACTGCAGGCTCCCTCGTGGTCGGCAGCACTGATGCTGACGTGGGCGGGGCCCACAGTGAGCCGATAGCCGCCAGGGGCCAGTCGGCGATTCAGCGTCAACCGCAGGTAGCCCTTTGTAGTGCCTACCTGTGCACTGATGCCCGCATAGCGGTTCAGACAGTCGGCCAGATAGTCAGCGGAGGCCGCCAACCGGCCATCGCCACAGCTAATGGTGACGTGAGAAGGGAGGGTACACGTGGCCTGTCCCCAGCTGACGGCAGCAGGCATAGGCACTATGGGCGATTGTGCTGTCGCACAGAGCACCGCCAGCGGACACAACAGTGTGAGAAGCAATCGTTTCATCATCGAGGTCATTGTTATTGGTTTCGGTGGCGAAGTTACAAAAAAAATATGAGATACTCCTTTTTCCCCTACATTTTCTTTGAAATATGATAACTTATTCGTAACTTTGCAAATCAATATACCACAAAAACCTATGGCGCCACTAGTCACCTGCGTGCTGGTATGGACCGTACCAGAAGCCATCGCCCGTCTGTTCGGTGCTTCCGAGCCGCAGCTCGTCAGCAAGACGAGCCATGCACTACGCATCTCCGCCCTGAGCATCATCCCTTTTTGCTACATCTACGTGCTGATGATAGTCTACAAGCTATACAGTCAGCACCGCATGGGGTGCTCTTCATCTCGCAGCCCCTCTCGCTGACGGTCATCGGAAACAAGTATAGTTAAAGATTTTAAAGAAATGGCATAGAAAGCCGACTAACTCCTAAGTTTTTCGTAACTTTGCCGTTTGTAACAATTAACAATAACATAAACAGAATGCAAGAGACAAGACAAAACAAGATTGCACGACTGCTGCAGAAGGAGCTGAGCATCATCTTCCAGGAACAGACGCGCGCCATGCACGGCACCATGGTATCGGTGACACGCGCCCGCATCTCGCCTGACCTGAGCGTCTGCACCGCCTACCTGAGCATATTCCCATCGGAACGCGCCGACGAGTTGCTGAAGAATATCGAGAAGAACAACTCGCAGATACGCTACACCCTGGGCCAGCGCGTGCGACACCAGCTGCGCATCGTCCCTGAGCTGCGCTTCTTCATCGACGACTCGCTCGACTACATAGAGCATATCGACGAACTGCTGAAATCGTGAGTTTTTTGAATTTTGAGGGTTGAATACTGCGTTGGCTGCTCGTCACCATTAATAATTCAAAATTCATCCCTCTAAATTCACATTTCTCAATCGGCATCAGCCGATAATCCAGCATTCGACCCTCAAAAAACCTACAATTCACAAATGAACTTCCCATTCTTCATAGCGCGGCGATACCTCTTCTCGAAGAAGTCGACCAACGCCATCAATGTCATCTCGGCCATCTCCGTGCTGGGCGTGGCCGTGGCCACGACGGCCCTGGTGGTCACACTCAGTGTGTTCAACGGCTTCAGCGACCTCGTGGCATCGCTCTTCACGGCCTTCGACCCGCAGCTCCAAATCACGCCCACAGAGGGTAAGACGGCACCGGCCGACGACCCCGTGCTGACAGACATCCGAAACCTGCCGCAGGTGGAGGTGGCCACAGAATGCGTAGAAGACCAGGCGCTGGCCGTCTACAAAGGTCAGCAGGCCATGGTGACGGTGAAGGGCGTTGACGACAACTTCGACCAGCTCACCCACATACGCCGCATCCTGCTGCCCGACGACGGCGACTTCCAGCTGCATGCCGCCGACATGCAATACGGCATCTTAGGCGTCCGACTGGCCGAACAGCTGGGCACAGGCTACCGCTTCGACGAGCCGCTGCAGATCTATGCCCCGCGTCGCGAAGGACAGCTCGACATGAGCGATCCTGCCGACGGCTTCACGCAAGACGAGCTCTACTCGCCAGGGGTGCTCTTCTCGGTGATGCAGTCGAAATACGACAAGAACTACATTCTTACCTCCATCGGCTTTGCTCGCCGCATCTTCGACCAGCAAGGCATGATATCGTCGCTCGAGCTGCGCCTCAAGCCCGGCAGCGACTTTGACCGCACGAAGGCGCAGATCAAGCAGATGGCGGGCAGCAGCTACCGCGTGCTCGACCGCTATGAGCAGCAGGACGAGACGTTTCGCATCATGAAGATCGAGAAACTCATCGCCTACATCTTCCTCACGTTTATCCTCATGGTGGCCTGCTTCAACATCATCGGCTCGCTCTCGATGCTTATCATCGACAAGCGCGACGACGTGATGACGCTGCGCAACCTCGGAGCCACCGACCGACAGATCACGCAGGTGTTCCTCTTCGAAGGCCGCATGATATCGGCCATCGGCGCCGTCATCGGCATCGTGCTGGGCCTGCTGCTCTGCTGGATTCAGCAGACGTTTGGCGTCATCGCCCTGGGGCGCAGCCAGGGGTCGTTCATCGTCGATGCCTATCCCGTCAGCGTACACCCCGAAGATGTGGCCGTCATCTTCATCACAGTGCTGGCCGTGGGCTTCCTCGCCGTATGGTATCCCGTGCGTTATTTCTCAAAGAGACTATTAGAATAAAGGCTTTTTGCCCTTCCCGATGCAAAAAGCCAACAGCCAGCAAATGATTCCCATTGTTTTTCTCTCCTTAGGTCCGGGCGACGCAGAGTTGCTGACGGTGAAGGCTGCAAAAATGCTGCAGCAAGCCGACATCATCATTATCCCTGCCACGGCGGATGCCGATGGGCAGATGCACTCGCGTGCGGCCGACATCGTCGGTGCGTGGAGTACGCAGGAGAAGATACACCTCTATCCGCTACCCATGCGCCCAGATCGCCAGGCTGCGCATGCCGTCTACGACCGTATCTATACCGACGCCCGCGAGGCACAGGCCTCAGGACAGCGCGTGGTCGTTGCCGTAGAGGGCGACACGAGCATTTATGCCTCCATACACTACGTGCTGGAGCGCCTCCGCGCCGACGGCATCGCCACTGAGCAGCAGCCAGGCATCCCCTCGTTCATCGCTGCCGCAGCTATGGCCGGCCTCTCGCTCTGCAGCCAGCAGGAGCGCCTGCTGGTGATACCGGGCGACGCCACGGCCGGCGAGCTGCGCGAGCTGCTCGACAGCGGCCATGTGGTGGTGGTGATGAAGCTCTCGCGCTGCCAGCAGGCCGTGAAGCAACTGCTCTGCGAGCAGGGAGCAGCCGTCGAGGTGAATTACTTCGAGAATGTGGGCACGCCTGCTGCTTTCCATACCGCCGATGCCGACCTTATTCTCCATCGCGACATGCCCTACTTCTCGCTGGCCATCATTCGCCGAGGCACCGACAGGGGATAAAGCCATATTTACCGTGCCACGCTGAAAAACGGGAATAAATTTGGTTTTTCGGCCATTTCTTCGTAACTTTGCAGCAGACTTTTCTCACCTTCTTAGATATGAACGAACTACAACTGAAGTACGGATGCAATCCGAACCAGAAGCCGGCACGCGTCTTCATGGCCGACGGCCGGGAGTTACCCATCACTGTGCTGAACGGCCGTCCGGGCTATATCAACCTGCTCGACGCCCTCAACT
>JAGBJJ010000054.1 GCA_017934525.1 Prevotella sp. | reverse complement strand
TTTTTATTTTACCCTGTTTTACTTCTTGGCCTTCATCTTACGGATACTTTCGCCAAAGAGCTCGATGCGGTGTGATGAGTGTACGATTCGGTCAAGCACGGCATCGGCGACAGCCTGGTCACCGATGGCATCATACCAGTTTTCCACAGGGAGCCAAAGAGGCGATGACGATTGACTTCCTGTCATGGCGGTCTTCGATGATTTCCAGCAGGATGGGACGTTCCTTGGCATCCAGCGGTACAAGGAAGGCATCGTCGAGGATGAGCAGCTGACACCGCTCTTTCTTCTTCAGTTCCGTCTCTATGGTGTTCTTGGCTTTTGCCACCTTCAGAGAGCTGAGCAGCTTTGAGGTGTTTGAATACAGCGTCCTGATGCCGTTCTTGCAGGCATGATAGCCTATGGCCGTGGCAAGGAAATTCTTGCCTGTTCCTGCAGATCCAGTGATGAACAGGTTCTGCCCCTGCCGCACGAAGTCAAGCGAGAGCAGCCTCTCCATCTGGTTCTGGTTAAGCCCACGGCTGATACTGTAGTCTATCTCCTCGGGATAGGCGTTGTAGCGGAAGGAGGCTCCGCGTATAAGCCTGTCTATGGCTGCCGACGAGCGGTAGTCCCATTCCCTTGCCATCAGCCAGGAGATGAAGCCGTCCGGTGTCATGGCCTCGGCATAGGTGGACGTGAGGCTTTCCTTGGGAGGCGTTGGCCATTCCCGTAAGCCTCATCCTGCGCATCAGGTCGAGCGTGACCTGGTTCTGGTCTTTCTCCTGCACGATTGGTGCAGTCTTGCTGTTAGTTGTCTCCATTGTCATCTTCTTTTTCGTTACCAGATAAGTTTGAGTAGTATTCCCTGCCGCGTATGTTCTTGTGAGTCTGCGGCTTGTAATTGAGGAAAGCGTCAGGGGTGTCATCGTCCGACGGCATGAAGCTCACGTCGTCGCCACGCTTGAGGATCTCCTGCACCTCGTTGTAGCCGTACTGCCGCCCCTCGGAGGCACAGGCGCATGCCGCCACGAGGAGGGCAAGGCCGTACTGGTGCCCTCCCCGAGACACTCGTTAGTCTCGTGGTCCCTCCCTTCTCCAGCGACATGATGCCCCGGCATGTACGGAAGGCCAGCGGCAGATACTTCTTCTGTGCTGCGACTTCCCTGAGGTAGTTAAGCAGGGGTGCCCTCCACGATGTTATCAACATCGCGGACTCCTCCCTTGTCTATGGCACCGGCCCTCTCGTAAATCTCGCCGAGGTCCTTCTCGTAGGAGCCGTGACGGCCGGGCAGCTTGTGCGCCTCCTTCTGGGTATAGCCGTATGGTGTATCGTTACGCATGTGGGAGGTCACAAGCTTCAGCCCATGGTATATCTGCAGGCTGTCCGCATCGTACACGATGTCCACACGCTTGCCGATGTATTCCCTGGGCACGCTGTAGTGGTGCTTGTTCAGCATCACGTAGCTGTTCTTCATGACCGTGACGGTCTTCCGTGCCTTCATTTGGAAACGGACTGCGGGAAGCGGCTGGAGATATTCCTTCTCCACCTTCTCGAAAAGCTCGCGGCGTGACTCTTTCCTTCCGCTCATCCTGCGGTCATTGAAGGCATCCAGGGAATTGCGTATGGCGGCATTCAGGGACGCAAGGTCATGGAACACCAGCCCCTCGATGTCGGCACAGACAGGGCGGTACATCAGTTTTACCGCGTTCTCCACAAGTGCCTTGTCCTTCGGATGGCGTGCCCTGGCCGGGAAGACTGCCATGTCGTAGAACTCGGCCATTGCCGCAAAGTCTTCATTGATGACGGGCTCGTTACGGTCGCTGCGCGTGACTGCCGCCTTCAGGTTCTTTGCAAGCAAAGCGACCAAAGGTCGAGCGGTCCGGCACGATGGCCATCGGCGCACCGCCGAAGAAGCGGAGGGCATTCTCGCAGGCCACGATGAGGTCCTCCTGGTACCCTCCCCGAGATACTCAATCTCGGGGTCCCTCCCTTCTGAGACCAGACGGCCTCACAGTAGGTATAGTGGCTGCACGGGAGGATGGCAACGAACACCTCCACAAAACGCACCTCGCCAGTCTCGGCATCCACAATCTCCAGCTTGTCACCGGCATAGTCTATGTACATCTGGTCTCCGGCAAGGTGATCCACATGGCCGACCACACGCACGTGGTACTTCTGACGACGGACGGCACGCTTGAAGGTTGAGTACTTGTAGCCGTCAGGATGCTCCCTGAGATATTCCTCATGGAGCGACTTGACCGTCACGCCTTTGCGGCTGAGCCGCTTCACGTAGTCTGGAATCAGAGCCTCCAGCTCGTCCATTCGGGGAGATGGCTTACGGCTTCGATTCTGGTTGTCGAGGAACATCTCCTGAAGCTTTTCCTCAGACATGGTCATCAGCTGGTCAAGCGTCAGAACGCTCTCCTGATACCTGCGCACATACTTGCGCACGGTGTTACGCGAGAGATGAAAAGCACTCGAAATGATTTTTATACTCATTCCAATGGCGTAACATCGCAATAAATTTCTTAACTTTGTCATTGAATTCTGTAGTTTAACGTTTATCCGCCAGTCAGGACGGTAACACAAAACTACAAAAAAGCCCCTGAATGGCTATCGCATTCAGGGGGCAATTTTATTTTGCCGCAGAGAGTCATTCTTATTTTGCCCGTGAGGGTCAACGTCGCTTGCCCTCGGGGGGCAAACACGCTCGGCTTTTCCAGATGCTGTTGGCTGCAGCATTTTGCCTGTCGGCTGGTGGCTCTTGCGTTGTGGAGTAGGTTTTTTGAAGAAAAAACAAAAAAAGTTGCAGGAAAATTTGGTGGTATCAGAAAAAGTGTGTACCTTTGCACCCGCAAATGCAGAGAAACACTGCATGAAGCAAGGATCGGGATTTAGCGCAGTTGGTAGCGCACACGTCTGGGGGGCGCGAGGTCGCTGGTTCGAGTCCAGTAATCCCGACCAAAGGAAAATCCAAACTTCTGATAATCGGAAGTTTGGATTTCTTTTTTATACTCTCAAAAAGCTCTTCATTCACCTGTGCGCATTTTGCCAATCATTACGTCATCTACCTCGAGGTTGATAGCCAACCTCGTCAATGTAGATTTTCTTGTTTTCTTTTTTCCGACATTATAGACTTGTCAATTTATATTTCAGTTCAGGCTCATTCGATTGATAGTTTTAAGTTACACCAGCATCGACTATCAATCGCTGACGCACAAAAAAAGCGTGATGCTCCTTATGCGTTGAACTATGAGGCGTGCCCAGGAAAGGAAACCCCAGTCGGTTTAACTGCATGCATCACGCCTGTTGGCGCAAAGCATTACTATATTAACCGACATGAGGCTGCACTATTCCTGCACCTCATCATCTCTATTACTTCTAAACGTTTTTATTTCCAAACTGTTTCCTGGGCATTTTGGTTCAACGCGAAATAATAGCGAGTGCTATTTGTTAGTCCGGATTTCTCCCCGAACCAGCTGCAAAGATACGAAAAAATTGTTGAATAGCGGATTTTTGAATAAAAAATCTGCAAAATAGGAGCCGATTTATTGGAAAAAAGTATCGTGCCAGCTATTACAAGATAAATTCCTGCTGTGTATCAATACCTTCAAGTGTCCTATTCTATACGTTTCCTAAATATATGTTGAGAATCCCCTCTTCGGTGGCGATTTGCTTGGCCTCCTTCAGCGTACGGATGGGTGTTGGCGGAATGTGCTGCATCTTGTAGCGAGGGAAGAAACGACTGAAATGCAGTGGATTGTTGGCAAGGTCACTGCTGACAATCCACTGGCACATTCGGCGAATCATCTGCCTGTCATCGTTAATGCCAGGAATGAGCAGGTTTGTCAGTTCTATCCATACACCGGCATCGCGCATGGCGAGGATGGTGTCAAGGATGGGCTGCAGATGTACTCCGCTGATCTTCATGTAGATGTCGTCGCTGAAAGACTTCAGGTCGATATTGGCAGCATCGAGATACGGCAGCAGAGCCTTTAGCGGTTTCTGACAGACGTAGCCTGCCGTGACGAGTATGTTCCATAAGCCTGCTTCGTGAGCCAGTCGGGCCGTGTCAGTGATGTATTCGAGGTATGTCAGTGGTTCCGTATAAGTGTAGGCTATGCCTGGGCAATGATGCTCCTTGCATAACTCTACGACTTGCGATGGGGAGAGGTTGTAATGCCCCGCCTCCGATGGCGAGACCTGCGAAATGTCATGGTTCTGACAGTTCAGGCAGCGTAGGTTACAACCTGTACAGGCAATGGAGAGGCACTTGGTGCCAGGATGGAAGTGATAGAGCGGCTTTTTCTCGATAGGGTCAATGGCCAGCGAACAAGGTCGTCCATACACGTCGCTGGTGAGCACACCGCCCCGATTGCGTCGGCTACGACAGATGCCCGTCTTGCCCTCGCTGATGTGGCAGTGATGCGGGCAAAGCTGACACTCCACCCTGCCATCTTCCAGCTTCTGATAATACCAGCACTCCATAGCTATGAACTAAAACACTATCGCCTCATACACATACAGCTCTGCATCTCGCCAGCCGTCCCATCCAATGCCTGCCTTGTCCTGCGCACAATGGCTGACGAACTCCTCTTTCGTCCAGTTCACCTCATCGGCCACCTGCGGCAGGAAGGTTCCACTGCGATAGCCCCGCCGGATATATATGCCGTGACGATGCAACTGGAACTCGTCTAAGCTATGTATGCGTCGCATGGGAGTGAGCACAGAAATCTCGATGTCGATGTCAGCCAGCTCATCAGCAGTCACGGGCATGAATCGCGGGTCTTCGAAAGCTGCCGCACGAGCCATCTCTGCCACTATCTCATGCAGGGGCACATCTTCGCCAAAATGTCCGATGCAGCCACGTAGTCGTCCATGCTTATGCAGCGACACGAAGGCGCCGCACTTCTGCCGGAGTGTAGCCGTCAGGGAGGGATGCTCCGCCTTGGCTTTGCCATTCAGTGAGTCCTTGATACTCGTCAGTGCAATCTTCTTCAACGTCAGTTTCTCATCCGCTGACAGCGAGAACTCCTGCGATGCGCCGCGAATGATGGTAAAGGCATGATAGCCGACCACTCGGCTGTGGTCGTAATGGTCAATATCACCGGAGTTCAGATACTGCAGATGCTTCACCTGATACGTGCTGTCAGTCATTATCAGCATCGTCGCGATGGCCGCTTCTCCGCAGGCGCTCGTGGCCAGGTTGCGCACACCGCTGCGGGCATTCTCTTTCAGCGTGGCAATAAACTGCTCCACATCGCCACTCTCCACAGCCTTGCCGGTTTGGGCATCCACCTTGCAGGCATCCTCATACGAGGGATAATGCGAGAAGTCGCTGCTGACGATAAACAGATTCTCTTCCGTCAGATACGGCTTCAATGCATCCGCTATCCGTTTCAGCTTCCTGTAGTCGTTGGTGGAGATAATAACCGGCACGATGGGCGGCACAGAATCCTCGCCGAATCTCCTTTGCAGGAACGGCAGCTGCACCTCTAAGCAGTGCTCCCTGTCATGTGCTTTCGGCCGATAGCGGAACACGCTGTCAGCAGCCGTCAAGGCCAAAGCCGTCTCATGGTCTACCTTTACCCGTCCCAATGGTGTGGCATAATAGTCAGCCTCCGTATTCACTGAAGCACCGTCGAGCCATTCGTGGTGACTCGGCCCTAGCAGGAATATCCGCTTATACGTACGGTTGGTGCTTACCACCGTCTTATTCTTCGGCACCGCCATATATGCCGCAGCTGCCACGTTGCCCGAATAATAATACCCGGCATGAGGCACTATCAGAGCCGCCACGTTATCATATATGGTCTCGCCCCGATGCAGAGCTAACAGGCTGTCCACCTCCTCACGCAGAACCCTGGCATCGCCCGTATAGAACCGGTTCGCCTGTGTAGCTGGTCTCACCACCGGTTCTTTTCTCGTCTGTCCGTTACACATATTCATCATCATGATTGTCGTTAAGATTGTCAGGAGCGTTTTCATTACTCATAGTTTCACTAATACTTTGTTGTTGATAATCGTTCCAACGTCGTGGCGTCCAGCCGATACACCGTCCACTCCTTCATGGGCACAGCTCCGAGCGAGAGATAGAAGTCGATGCTTGGCTGGTTCCAGTTCAAACAAGTCCACTCCATCCGCCCGCAATGGTGCTCCCGTGCTATCTTGACCAGGTGTAGCAGCAATGCCTTCCCATAGCCTTTGCCACGATAGTCCGGCCACACAAACAAGTCCTCCAGATAAAGGCCCGAATGTCCGATAAACGTTGAGAAGTTGTAGAAGTAGAGCGCGAAGCCCACCTCGCGCCCATCTGCAACGGCAAACACAGCCTCCGCCCTGTGCTCATCGAACATTTCCCGTTCCAGCACCTCCGGCGAGGCCATCACCTCGTCCTCCATCTTCTCATATCGGGCTATACCTCTTATGAACTCCAGCAGCAAGGGCACGTCCTGCCGTTCTGCCTTGCGAATCGCCAGTTTATCCATTATTAATCAGTATTCAAGTTTTCCATTAGATACCTTATCACACATTTCCAATATCTATCAAGTAGCCATTGTCCCACCAAACCGACAGTATTCTTCCAAGGAGGCGTTGAATGGATAAGGAGGTCAAATCCTTATGAAAACAGGCACGCCTTGAGTTTCTGCCTTACTCTCGCCGAAAAAACAGCACGATGGCAATGACGGTCCCAGTAGATATGAAGTAATATTGACCGGTTCATGACGGTGCGGTTTTAAAACTTCTCTGCCGCAAAGATATGGTTTATTTCTGATACTGCCAAGGAAAAAGAGCGGATTTTTTATTTCTTTCCCATTTTCCTCATTTCCTCGGTGTCGCGTGGCAGGACGTTGAGCTCAGGGTGCGTCAACACGTGTCGGCGTCGGGCACGGTCTGCTCGCTGTTGAGCAGCACCTTCACTTCGGTTATCTGTTGCTGTGTGGCCATAAAAAAAAATGTCTTACCTTTTTGCAAAGTAAGACATTTTTTTGTGATAGAAAAATACGAGTCAGAAGATATAGCCTTCGTAGTGCTTGTGAATTTTCTTCTTGCACCTTCTTTTGGGGGTGCCAACCTCGGGATTGTATTCTCCTCGACCGAAGATCAGGACGACAGCGGCGACGATGGCGATTGATAAGAATAATGCGAGCCAATTCATAACGATGGGGTCTTAAGGGCTTTCTGATGTACGATGAATCAATATTAATTGGGTTACGGGGCAGAACCGATAAATTCTTCGAAGAAGAAAGATGGCACAGCGTCAGTGGGAGATGAGGTTCATGAATTCCTGTCGCGTCTTGGCCTGGTTGAAGGCGCCGCTGAACTCGCTGGTGGTGGTGATGCTGTTCTGCTTCTCTACACCCCGCATCTGCATGCACATGTGCTTGGCCTCTACCACCACCATCACGCCGAGGGGATGCAGCGTCTCGTCAATGCACTCACGGATCTGCATGGTCATGCGCTCCTGCACCTGCAGGCGGTGGCTATAGATGTCGACCACACGTGCAATCTTCGACAGGCCGGTGATGTAGCCGTTGGGTATATAGGCCACGTGCACCTTGCCGTAGAACGGCAGCATATGGTGTTCGCAGAGCGAGAAGAAGTCGATGTCCTTGACGATGACCATGTGGTTGTAGTCTTCCTTGAAGAGAGCTCCGGTGAGCACCTCGTGTGCATCCATCTCGTAGCCGCGGGTGAGCACTTGCATGGCCTTTGCCACGCGCATGGGCGTCTTGAGCAGTCCTTCGCGGGAGGGGTCTTCGCCTAAGAGTTGTAGAACCTTGTGGTAGTGGGAGGCCAGTTCCTCGGTGATGGGTGTTATTTCAGGATTCGGGGTCATATTTTTCTTGTAAGTGGGTGTGGGTATAGTTACTACAGATGCTATAGTTACTATGAATAATTAATATGGTACGGTGATTTTTCCTTTTACTATCGTGGCAGAGCTGTATCCCAGCTTGCGCAGCTCTACGAGCATGCGTCGTGCCTCTTCGTAGGTGGGGTAGTTGCCCACGCGGCATATCCAGCGTGGCGAGTAGAAGTGCGTGTAGACGGCTTCGCCGGGGAAGAGAGCGAGGATGGCATTGGCCGTCTGCTCGGCTTTCTGCCTGTCTTTGCGCGAGTTGCCGCCGGCAAAGGCCTGCACGCGGTAGCCCATGATTTTTCGGGTGCGGCGTGGTGTGGTAAATTCCACCGAGTCGGTCTTCTCATGTTTCTCCGGTTTCTCGTTGGTGGCAGCAGGCTTCTCGTTCTTGTTGTTCTTCTCGGGTTTCTCTGCCTTGTCGTTGTGCTCTCCAGTCTTCGCGGGCTGTACAGCCGCATTCTTATCGGCAGGCTGCTGTGTAGCCGTGTTTTTCTTCGGGGCAATGCCCGAAGCGTTCACCAGCTCGTCGATGGCAGGGTCCTGATGTATGGTGACCTTGCCATCGCCTTTGGCTGAAGTCTGCACGCGCTGGGTGAACGTCTGGGCCTGAAGGGGTAAAAAGGTAAAAAAGCAAAGAGGCAACAGCATGGATACCTTCTTTGTGAAATAATGATGAAAAGTCTGCATGGTCTTACTTGTTTTGTTGTTCTGTTACTTTTTTACCTTTTTAATATTATATAGAGCGAGTATCGTTCGGTTTACTTCTTCCAGGCGTCGATGATGCCTTTGAAGTCGGCAGCCTTCAGCGAGGCACCGCCGATGAGTCCGCCGTCAATGTCGGGCTTGGCGAACAGCTCAGGGGCGTTGCTGGCCTTGCACGACCCGCCGTAGAGGATGGTGGTGTCGTCAGCCACGGCCTGGCCGTACTTCTCGGCAATGATAGAGCGTATGTAGGCATGTATCTCCTCAGCCTGTTCGGCTGTGGCCGTCTTGCCGGTGCCGATGGCCCAGATGGGCTCGTAGGCGATGACGATCTTGCGGAAGTCTTCCTCGCTGAGATTGAATACGGAGCCTTCGAGCTCGGCCTTCACCACCTCGTTCTGCTTGCCGGCCTCGCGCTCTGCCAGGCTCTCGCCGATGCAGAAGATGACCTTCAGTCCCTGTTTCTGGGCGAGCAGCACCTTTTCGCGCAGAATCTCAGGTGTCTCCTTATAGTATTCGCGTCGCTCCGAGTGGCCGAGTATGACATACTGTGCTCCTGTCGACTTCACCATCTCAGCGCTCACCTCGCCGGTGAAGGCGCCCTTCTCCTTGTCGGCGCAGTTCTCGGCGCCGAGTGCGATGATGTCCTGGTCGAGGAACTGTGCGATAGATGCGAGATGGATGAACGGAGTGCAGATGACAACGCCGCAGTTGGGCTTGTCAGCTTTCAGAGTCTCGTTGAGCTCTTTTGCCAGAGCGATGCCGTCCTGGAGGTTCATGTTCATCTTCCAGTTGCCGGCTACAATCTTTTTTCTCATTGTTTTTGTTTTTTAAGGGTTGGTTGTTCGTTTTTTTTCTTGCGGTTTGCGCCGTCGCAGCCATTTGGTCCATGCCCAGGTGCGGTCGGCGATGACGAGCAGCAGCAGCGGCAGCACAAACCACAGCATGAGGCGTAGTACCTGATGGCTCATCGAGTCATGCGGCATCTGCCCGATGGGCAGCTGTTCGAGCGGCAGTGCCGCCTGTGCATTGTCGATGACGGGCAGGTTGTTGTGGCTCCATTTGCGCACCACGGTGCCCGCCTTGATAAGCACCAGTCCGGGCGAGCTGCGTATGATGGTCTTCAGCGTGATCTCGTCGGTGTGGCAGAAGGGGTATTCTGCGCCGGTGAGGTCGCGCCAGCGATTGACGCCACCCTCGTTGCTGGCCGTGAGGCAGTAGAAGGGGTAGGCGTGCTCCTGCGCATACTCGTAGAGCTCGTTGATTTGGTCGTGCTGCGAGTCGTCGGCCTTCTCCAGATGGGGTGCCACGAGCAGGAAGACGTATGAGTCGTTGCTGAGCACCTGTTCGGTGATGTCGTCGCCCTCGTCGGTGGTGATGGAGAAGTCGTGTATGGGCGGCACGTAGCCGCGTCGGGTCTCCACGGTGCGTGAGTCGACGAAGGTCCATGTGGAGTCGGGGTAGTCGTCGAGCGAGAACTCGCGCTGCTCACCGTCTTTCTCGAGGATGAAGGTGGTCTCAAACTGCGGCTGCTCGGCACCGTCGGGAATGGCCATGCCGTCTGGAATGCTGGCTCCCACGTGGTATGGGCGGAAGTCGAGCTGCGGCAGGTCGTAGAGGCTTCGTGCTGAGATGGCGAGGATGAACAGGATGGTGTAGTTGATGACAATCCACTGGTTTGACTCGCTGACGAAGCGGAACATCTTGGTGGGTTTGGCGGCCACGATGGCAGCCATGGCGAGCAGCAAGGCGTTTTTCCAGAACGTCTGCCAGTTGGTGAGCACCACGGCATCGCCGAAGCATCCGCAGTCGCTGATGGGGTTGGCCAGGGCGAGCCACAGCGTGAGCGGCGTCATGACGATGAGCAGCAGCAGGGCCAGCCTTGAAGCCAGGCGACGGCGTATGGCGAAGAGCAGGAATATGCCCACCGAGAACTCCAGTGCCGAGAGGGCGATGCTGATGCCGAGTGCCACGGTGTCGGGCGCGGCGTCGGCCAGGTGCAGAGCCTCCAGGTAGTCGCCTATCTTATACTGTGTGCCTCGCGGGTCGACGGCCTTGACGAAGCCTGAGAAGATGAAAACCACGGCCAGCACCATGCGTGCCACGTTGACCACGAGGCCAGCCCCCCTCCATTCTCTGCGTGGGATGGGGCGGTTGTCGCTTGTGCCGATGTTGTCGTTGTGTTTCTGCTTCTCCATGTGTGATGATGTGTGTGTGCGCGCCGCCTCCCGCCAGATAGGGTGGGGGCGGCTCCTGCTTATGCCTTTGTCTTGATGAGCGCAAACACCGAGTAGTTGATGATGTCCATATAGTTGGCGTCGATGCCCTCGCTGACGAGCGTCTGTCCGCCCAGGTCCTCCATCTCCTTGATGCGCTCAATCTTGGTGAGGATCAGGTCGGTGTAGCTGCTGACGCGCATGCCGCGCCACGCCTCGTCGTAGTCGTGGTTCTTGCGCTTCATCAGTGCGAGCGCCTCGGCGGCATAGTGGTCGTAGAGGGCCATGGCCTCGTCGTTGTCAATGTCGACGGTGTCGGCAAAGCCCTTCTGCAGCTGTATGAGCCCCACGATGCCGTAGTTGATAAGCCCCACGAACTCAGGCCTGATGCCCTCGCCCACGAGCGACAGCCCCGTTATCTCCAGCTGGCGTATGCGCTTGGCCTTGATGAAGAGCTGGTCGGTGAGCGACTGCGGCCTGAGTATACGCCACGAGGCGCGGTAGTCGTGCAGTTTCTTTTCGAACAGCTCCCGGCATTCGCCAATGGCAGCCTCGAACTCGGTGTTAGTCTTCTGAAACTTATCCATATTTGGGGTGCAAAGGTACTTATTTCTTGTGAAACAGCCAAAAAACGTGGCAACAAATTGGCTTTTCTTATTCTATTTTATGCTATCTTGTCCTTTGGCCTTCAGTTGGCGTATGTATCTTATTTTCGCCCCCAGCACCTGCCATTGTGCCTGCAGTGAGTCGCGGCGGGCACGCAGGCTGTTGAGCTGCTGCACCTCGGGCGAGTGGTCGTTGAGCTGCGCCGCATGGGTCATCACCCACTGGTGCTGCTCGTCGTGGCGCCGGTTTGCCTCGATGAGCATGCTGTCTACTTCAGCCAGCTGCTGCTGGGCGGCAGCGAGGGCAGAGTCTTGCTTCTGCTGCAGCGCGTTCTTGCGCGCCTCGATCTCGTCTCTTCGCGAGTGGTTGCCGCAGGCCGTCAGCATGACGGCCAGGGCTAATAAAAATGTCAGTTTCTTCATAATATGGTGGCAAAGTTACGAAAAAATGCGAGAAGTGCAAAAGAAAAATACATTTTTCCTTTCCTTTTCTCTCACTTATTTCGTAACTTTGCAGCCGTAAAATGAGAAAATCAGCATGAAACTATATTCCGACGAAGAGCTGGCCGAGATTCTCGACCAGCACATTTTCCACCAGATCGGCGAGGCAGCCGACCGCCTCGGTGTGGACTGCTACGTGGTGGGCGGCTACGTGCGCGATATTTTTTTGGAGCGGCCCAGCAGCGACATCGATGTGGTGGTGGTGGGCAGCGGCATTGAGGTGGCCTCAGAGCTGAAGCGCATGCTGGGCCGCAGGGCCCACTTGTCGGTGTTCCGGAATTTCGGCACGGCACAGGTGAAGGTGCTCCCTGCCCGATGCTCCTCAAAGGAGGAGGGCTCAGGCGGTGGCGAGGCGCAGCCTGCCTTCAGGAACGCCCAGGTCGCCTCCCCGGCTGGAGAAGGCGGGGGCGGGCTCGAGGTGGAGTTCGTGGGTGCGCGACGCGAGAGCTACAGCCACGACTCGCGCAAGCCCATTGTGGAAGACGGCACGCTGGAGGACGACCAGAACCGGCGTGACTTCACCATCAACGCCATGGCCATCTGCCTGAACCAAGGACGCTTCGGTGAACTTGTAGACCCCTTCAACGGTCTGGCCGACCTTGAAGACGGCATCATCGCCACGCCGCTCGACCCCGAGGTGACCTTCAGCGACGACCCGCTGCGCATGATGCGCTGCATCCGCTTTGCCACACAGCTCAACTTCCAGATAGAGGAGGCCACCTTCGAGGCGTTGCAGCGCATGGCCGACCGCATCAAGATAGTGAGCGGCGAGCGCATAGAGGTGGAGCTCAACAAGATTATGATGGCGCCCCATCCAAGCATAGGGCTGGACTACCTGCAGCGCTCAGGCCTGCTGCAGATACTGCTGCCCGAGCTGTCGGCCCTCGACATTGTGGAGCAGCGCAACGGCCGGGCGCATAAAAACAACTTCTACCACACGCTGGAGGTGGTGGAAAACGTGGTGTCTGCCCAGAAGTCAGGGCTGTACCTGCGCTGGGCCGCCCTGCTTCACGACATCGGCAAGACAAAGACCAAGCGGTGGGACCCCGCTGTGGGGTGGACCTTCCATAACCACAACTATGTGGGTGCCAAGATGGTGCCCCAGATATTCCGCAGGCTGAAGCTACCCATGGGCCCCGAGATGAAATACGTGCAGAAACTCGTAGACCTGCACATGCGCCCGCAGGTGATAGCCGATAGCGAGGTGACCGACTCGGCCGTGCGCCGCCTGCTGAACGATGCCGGCGACGACATCGACGACCTGATGACGCTCTGCGAGGCCGACATCACGTCGAAGAACGAGGTGAAGAAAAAGGTGTTCCTGGAAAACTTCCGCATGGTGCGCGAGAAACTGGCCGACTTGGTGGAGAAAGACTACAAGCGCCTGCTGCAGCCCGTCATCGACGGCAACGAGATTATGCAGCTCTTCGGCCTGAAGCCAGGCCCTGCCGTAGGGCAGCTGAAGCAGACGCTGAAAGACGCCGTGCTCGACAACCGCGTGGAGAACGAGCGCGAGCCCCTCATGCAGCTGCTCATGGCGAAGGCGGCCGAGATGGGGCTGAAGGCCGCCACCCCCAGCTGACGCATCAATTCGCAAAAGTTGCTAATTATATATAAAAAAGGAATAAAGACGTTGTGCCTTACATATTTTTTTAGTAATTTTGCACCCCGAAAACCCGAGTAGAGATTACGGGTTTTCTCCTTTAAAGAAAGTTTGCAAGCTTAATTCAGTCAAGTAGACGAACAAATTTGGTGAGTATTTTATATAAGATAATTACGATTAGTTACTTAGTTTTATAAAAAAAGTATGAAAAAGAAAAACATTCTTTGGCTTGTGGCCATAGCTGCCATGGCCGCTTCGTGCGGCAAGAGTGGTGGCGGACGGCCTCAGTTTGGCGACAATGAGTATCCCGTAGTGACCGTGGGTACGCAGAGCGCCGCTTCGCAAACCACCTATCCTGCCACCATAAAGGGCGTGCAGGACGTGCAGATCAGCCCGAAGGTGGGCGGTTTCATCACTCAGATTAACGTGCGCGAAGGTCAGACGGTGAGCGCCGGACAGACGCTCTTCGTCATCGACAACGCCACCTACCAGGCCCAGGTGCGCCAGGCCCAGGCCGCCGTGAATACGGCGCAGAGCCAGGTGAACACGGCCAAGCTGACATTCGACAACTCGAAGCAGCTTCACGAGAACAACGTCATAGGCGACTATGAGCTGCAGACGGCTGAGAACAACATGCAGAGTGCGCAGGCCCAGTTGGCCCAGGCCCAGGCTGCCCTTGCATCGGCCAAAGAGTCGCTGAGCTTCTGCTACGTGAAGAGCCCCGCCGCCGGTGTGGTGGGCACGCTGCCCCTCAAGGTGGGTGCCCTGGTGAATGCCGCCAGCGTGCTGACCACCGTGTCAAACAACTCGCAGATGGAGGTGTACTTCTCGATGACCGAGAAGGACGTGCTGGCCATGTCGAAGGCCCACGGCGGCCACGGCCAGGTGCTGAGCGAGCTGCCCCAGGTGCGCCTGCAGCTGGCTGACGGCACGGAGTATGGCCACAGCGGCACGGTGACGAAGATGAGCGGCGTCATCGACCAGGCCACCGGTACGGTGCAGATGATAGCCCTCTTCCCCAACCCCGACCGTCTGCTGAAGAGCGGTGGCTCGGGCACCATCATCATACCCAGCTCCAACGAGGCAGCCATCGTCATCCCGCAGTCGTGCGTCATGGAGGTGCAGAACAAGAAGTTCGTCTATACGCTTGGCAAGGACAACAAGGTGCGCTCTACCGAAATCAAGGTGGCTCCGCAGGACGACGGCACCAACTACGTCGTGACCGAGGGCCTGCAGGTGGGCGACAAGTACGTCACCAACGGCATCACCAAGCTGCAGGACCAGATGGAGATTGTGCCCATCACCCCTGAGCGCTACCAGCAGAAGATTCAGGAGCAGGCCAAGGAAATGTCGGCCGGCGACATCGTTGAGGCTATGAAGAAGTAGTTTGTAATTTAGTAGTAAAAAGGGAGTAAGTAGTAAAGGGAGTAAGTAGGTTGGGCTATGACGATGAACATCGCTGAGGCCGATAAACTGCTGAATGCCTGCTATGAGGGTATCAAGGATAGGATAGTCTTATAGCAAGTCTGGGCTGCTTACTGCAAAACTCTTTACTCCGCAACTCTTAAAGAAAAGAAACAATGACATTCACAACATTCATAAAGCGCCCGGTGCTCTCGACGGTGATATCCGTACTCATTGTCATACTGGGCTTTATCGGTCTGGCCACACTGCCTATTGAGCAGTACCCGGACATAGCGCCGCCTACGGTCGTGGTGTTCACCAGCTATCCTGGTGCCGACGCCGAGACGGTGAAGAACTCTGTGCTCGTGCCCCTCGAAGAGAGTATCAACGGTGTGGAGGGCATGGACTATATCTCGTCGTCGGCCTCCAGCGGAACGGCTCAGCTCAGCATCCTGTTCCGCCAGGGCATGAACCCCGACATGTGTGCCGTCAATGTGCAGAACCGTGTGTCGCAGGCACAGGCCCTGCTGCCCGCCGAGGTCACCCAGATTGGTGTCACGGTGATGAAGCGCCAGACGTCGCAGGTGATAATGTTCACCCTGACCAGCGACGGCCGCTACGACGATGAGTTCCTGACGAACTACAACAACATCAACATCATCCCCGCCATCAAGCGTATACAGGGTGTGGGCGATGTGCAGAGCCCCGGTCTGAAGACCTACTCCATGCGCATCTGGCTGAAGCCCGACGTGATGAAGCAGTATGGGCTGATGCCGTCAGACGTCACTGGCGTGCTGGCCGAGCAGAACATTGAGGCCGCCCCGGGCACGTTCGGCGAGCAGTCTGACGTGGCCTTCGAGTATGCCATGCGCTATACGGGCCGTCTGAAAACGCCCGAGGAGTTTGGCGACATCATCGTGTCGAACGATGCCAACGGGCAGACGCTGAAGCTGCGCGACGTGGCCAAGATTGAGCTGGGCGGCCAGCAGTACACCGTGTCGATGAAGAACAACAACATCCCCTCGGTGATGGGCATGGTGCAGCAGATAGCCGGCTCCAACGCCAACCAGATAGCCAAGGAGGTGAAGCAGGAGCTCGAGGAGCAGGCCAAGCTGTTCCCGCCGGGCATGCACTATAAGATCAACTACGACGTCACCGAGTTCCTCTATGCCTCTATCGAAGAGGTGGTGTGGACGCTGTGCTTCACGCTGCTGCTGGTGTTCATCGTCATCTACGTGTTCCTGCAGGACTGGCGCTCCACGCTCATCCCGCTCATTGCCGTGCCCGTATCGCTCGTCGGCACGTTCTTCTTCCTGTCGGTCTTCGGCTTCTCCATCAACTTGCTGACGCTGTCGGCCCTGCTGCTGGCTATTGCCATTGTGGTCGACGATGCCATCGTGGTGGTCGAGGCCGTGCATGCCAAGCTCGACCAGGGCTACAAGTCTACGCTGACGGCCTCTATCGACGCCATGAACGAGATTTCGGGCGCCATCATCTCCATCACCCTGGTCATGGCCTCGGTGTTCATCCCCGTGTCGTTCATCGGCGGCACCACCGGCACGTTCTACCGTGAGTTCGGCGTGACGATGGCCGTGTCTATCTTCATCTCGGCCCTCAACGCCCTGACGCTGTCACCTGCCCTGTGTGCCATCTTCCTGAAGCCGCACGACAAAGACGGCCACGAGGTGAAGATGAGCCGCATCGACCGCTTCCACGCTGCCTTCAATGTGGCCTACGACAAGGTTCTGGGCAGGTATAAGAAGCGCGTAGAGAAGTTGGTGCGCAAGCCCGTCGCCGTCATCGTCACCGTCGTCATCGGCATCGCCGTGCTCATCGGCACCATGACGACCACGAAGACCGGCCTCGTGCCCGACGAGGACACCGGCACCATCTTCTGCACCGTCTCCATGCCGCCAGCCACCAGTGTGGCCCGCACGCGCCAGGTCATCAACCAGGTGGACAGCATCCTGGCAGCCGACCCCGCCATCATGAGCCGTGAGCAGATACAGGGCTACAACTTCATAGCCGGTGCCGGTTCTGACCAGGCCACCTTCATCATCAAGCTGAAGCCCTTCTCCGAGCGCCAGAAAGGCTTCTGGTGGAAGCTCTCGGGCCTCTGGCAGGGCGACGGCATCTACCGTTTCTTCCTCAACCCCTACGAGGCGCAGGGCGTGCTGGCCCAGATATACCTGAAGACGGCCCATATCAAAGACGCCCAGATACTGGCTTTCGCACCGCCTATGATTCCCGGCTTCTCGGCCAACAGCGGTGTGTCGCTCGTCATGCAAGACCGTACCGGCGGCGACCTCACCAAGTTCTTCGGCGTCGTGAAAGACTATCTGGCCGAGCTCAACAAGCGGCCCGAGGTGCAGATGGCCATGACGTCGTATAACCCCAACTATCCGCAGTACATGATTCACGTCGACGTGGCTAAGTGTAAGCAGGTAGGCATCTCGCCCCGCACCGTGCTCACCACCCTGCAGGGCTACTACGGCGGTCTCTACGCCTCAAACTTCAATGCCTACGGCAAACTCTACCGCGTCATGGTGCAGGGCTCGCCCGAGACCCGCATGACGCCCGAGAGCCTCAACAGCGTCTATGTGCGCACACCGGCCGGCATGTCGCCCGTCAACGAGTTCTGCCGCCTGGAGCGCGTCTACGGACCCACAAACATCAGCCGCTTCAACCTGTTCACCTCTATCACCGTCACGGCCACCGTGGCCGACGGCTACTCCACCGGTGAGGCCCTGAAGGCCTGCCAGGAGGTGGCAGCTGACTATCTGCCTGCGGGCTACACCTACGACTATCAGGGACTGACGCGTGAGGAGGCCAAGTCGAGCAACTCCACGGCCCTCATCTTCGTGCTCTGCTTCATGTTCATCTACCTCATCCTGTCAGCTCAGTACGAGAGCTACATCCTGCCGCTGGCCGTGGTGCTCTCCGTGCCCTTCGGCCTGGCCGGCTGCTTCCTGTTCACCATGCTCTTCGGCCACTCCAACGACATCTACATGCAGATATCGCTCATCATGCTCATCGGACTGCTGGCCAAGAACGCCATCCTCATCGTGCAGTTCGCCCTGGAGCGCCGCCACACGGGCATGGCCATTACGTGGTCGGCCGTGCTGGGTGCCGCCGCACGTCTGCGTCCTATCCTCATGACGTCGCTGGCCATGATCATCGGTCTGCTCCCCATGATGTTCGCCTCGGGCGTGGGCAAGAACGGCAACCAGACGCTGGGCGCAGCAGCCGTGGGCGGCATGCTCATCGGTACGCTCTGCCAGATATTCGTCGTGCCCACACTGTTCGTCATCTTCCAGAGCCTGCAGGAGAAACTGAAGCCCATCAAGTTCGAAGGCGACGAGGAGAACCCTGACGTGGCCACCGAACTGGCACAGTATGCGCACAGACCACAGGAATATGAACTTGAGAAATGACTATAGAGGATTATGACTTTAGGCTTTATGACTATAGACTTTATGACTATAGACTTTAGACTATAGACTTTAAGACTTTAAGACATTTGTGGAATTTAGCGAAAAGAAGTGGATACAGAAAAGTTGATAGAAACGATAGTCGACTGTGCCAAGACGGTACGGAAGCATTTTGTTCCGGGCTACGAGGAGAACGTTTATAAGAACGCCTTGTACGTAGAACTGACAGATGCTGGACTTTCGGTTGAGACAGAGGTTCGTTTCAACGTGTCGTATAAGGGCCATATCGTAGGAGCATACAAAGCCGATATGATAGTAGAGAGGAAAGTGGTAGTAGAGCTAAAAGCCACAGCTGCGCTCGTTCCCATGAACGAAGTACAACTTGTGAACTACCTCACAGCCACTGGCATCGATGATGGTATCCTCATCAACTTCGGCTCAGAACGCATCCAAATAAGACATCGCACCCGCCTCTACCGCCCCAAAGCCGTCATCACCGATGTCTGAAGACCACAGACTGCGGACTACAGACCATAGACTACAGACCATAGACCAGCGTCTAAAGTCTAAAGTCAAGTCTCCAAAAAGTCTAAAGTCTAAGGTCAAGTCTCCAAAAAGTCTAAAGTCTAAAGTCAAGTCTCCAAAAAGTCTAAAGTCTAAGGTCAAGTCTCAAAAGTCTAAAGTCTGAGGTCAAGCTTCAAAGTCTAAAGTCAAAGAAAAAGAAAGGATATGAAAAAAACAATTATAATCTCGTCCGCAGTTCTGCTGCTGTCCGGCTGCGGGCTCTACACCAAGTATGAGCGTCCCGACGTCAACACGACGGGACTGATACGCGATGTCCTCGCCGATGCCGACACCCTGGCCGTCAACACCGACGAGAACTTTGGCCAGCTGCCCTGGCGCGAGGTCTTCACCGACCCGCAGCTGCAGCAGCTCATCCAGACGGCCCTCGACAACAACACCGACCTGCGCAACGCTGCGCTCAATGTGAAGATGTCGGAAGACATGCTCCGCGTGGCCAAGCTGTCGTTCCTGCCCACCGTGGCCTTCGCCCCGAGTGGCACGCTCAGTCGCCTCTACATCGACGGCGCCTCCACGTCGAAGACCTACCAGCTGCCCATCGCCGCCTCGTGGAACGTAGACCTCTTCGGCAACATCCTGTCGCAGAAACGGTCGGCACAGGTGGCGCTCCTCATGACTAAAGACTACCAGGTGGCCGTGCAGACCAATATCATCTGCGGCGTGGCCAACCTCTACTACACGCTCATGATGCTCGACGAGCAGGTAGGCATCATCACCGACATGGAAGGTCTGGTGAAGGAGACCTGGGATATGATGAAGCTGCAGAAGGACCTCGGTCATGCCCGCAGCACCAGCGTGCAGAGCGCCGAGGCCAACTACTACCAGGTGCAGGCCCAGAAAGCCGACCTGAAGCGCCAGATACGTGAGATGGAGAACTCTATGTCGCTGCTGCTCAACGAGGCGGGCCACCAGATACCCCGCGGCAAGTTCTACGAGCAGTCGCTGCCCCGGCAGTTTGCTGCGGGCGTGGGCATCCAGCTGCTCAGCAACCGTGCCGACGTGCATGCCGCCGAGATGCAGCTGGCCCAGTGCTACTACGACGTAGAGACCGCCCGCTCGCGCTTCTACCCCAACCTCAACATCTCGGCCAATGCCATCTTCACCAACTCTGCCGGCTCCATGGTCATGAACCCCGGCAAGTGGCTTCTCTCGGCCGTAGGTCAGCTCACGCAGCCCATCTTCCAGCACGGCCAGATAGTAGCTGGGCTGAAGGTAGCGCAGGCCCAGCAGGAGCAGGCCTTCAACACCTGGCAGAACCTCATCCTCAAGGCCGGCAACGAGGTGTCAAACGCCCTGCTGCTCTATAGCGTCTCTGACGAGAAGAGCCAGCTCGAGGCCAAGCAAGTCGAGGTGCTCACGCAGAACGTAGAAGACACCCGCCAGCTCTACCGCTCCAAGGGCACCAGCTACCTTGAAGTCATCCAGGCCCAGTCGAGCCTGCTCAACGCCCGCATCTCGCAGGTGCAAGACGACTTTTACAAGATGCAGGCTGTAGTCAACCTCTACCAGGCCCTGGGAGGCGGCGGGCAATGAGTTAAGAGCAGTCGTCTGCGGCGATGAAGGAAGCGCAAGCCCCCTCAAAAAAAAATGCCGCAGGTGACCCTTTCTCTCTCTTACCCCACACCCCCTTATCGCAGCGAAGCCAAGCGCCCCCCCCTCTCATCGCCGCGACCACCCACTCCCCCTCCCAAGTCTAAAGTCTAAGGTCTAAAGTCTAAGGTCTAAAGTCTAAAGTCTAAAGACCAAAGTCTAAAGTCTAAAGTCTAAAGACCAAAGTCTAAAGTCAAAAAAAACAAAGTCAAAAGTCAAACACAGCGATTATGAACGAAATGAACTATATCAGCCCCAAGGCGAAGATAGGCAGCAACTGCAAGATATTCCCCTTCGTCTACATTGAAGACGACGTAGAGATAGGCGACAACTGCATCCTCTTTCCCTTTGTCAGCATCCTCGACGGCACCCGCATGGGTTCCAACAACAAGGTGCACCAGGGCTCCGTCATCGGTGCCCTGCCCCAAGACTTCAACTACCGTGGTGAGAAGTCAGAGTGCATCCTCGGGTCGGGCAACATCATCCGCGAGAACGTGGTCATCAACCGCGCCACCAACCGCGGCGGCCAGACCGTCGTCGGCAACGGCAACGTGCTCATGGAAGGCACCCACATCAGCCACGACACCGTGGTGGGCAACAACTGCGTCTTCGGCTACGGCTCCAAGATAGCCGGCGATTGCCGCATCGACGACGGTGTCATCTTCTCCTCGTCGGTCATTGAGAATGCCAAGACCCACGTGGGCACAGGCGCCATGATTCAGGCCGGCACCACCTTCTCGAAAGACGTGCCGCCCTACATCATCTGCACCAAGCGCTCGGAGTATGGCGGCGTCAACTACACCATGGGCCGTGCCGGCGGCATCGATGAGAGGGTGCTCAGGCACATAGCCAATGCCTACCGTCTGGTGTTCAACAGCCAGACCTCCGTCTTCGACGCCACCAACCAGATAGAGCAGCAGGTGCCCGACAGCCCCGAGATACGCAGCATCATACAGTTTCTGCGCCACTCAGAGATGGGCATCATCTCCAAGATGTGAGTCTGGGGGCGGCGCGCTGCCCCAGACTCCTGTCGTGGATACTGCGTCCCGCGACAAAAAACGAATCTGAAGAGTCAACCGACTGCGCCAGATTCGTTTTTTTCTTTCATTCTCCTGCAAAATGGTTAAATAGTTAAAAAGTTAATTTCCGCAGCAGCGCAGGACAAAAAACGCCGGAAGAATTGTCTGTTTCATGGATTTTTATTACTTTTGCAGTCTAAAAAAAGAAATGCATGAGTAAAAACCTAAACGCAATGAGAACACAAATGATTCTTCGGGCAGCGGCAGCCCTGCTGCTGTGGCTGCCCACCACGCTCGGCGCCCAGGAGGCGGTGAAGACGGCTCCGGGCTTCGCACACACTCCTGCCTTCGCCAGGCAGAAAATGAAACACCAGTCGACGGCCGACCGGCACCTGACGCCCGCCAGGGACAGCCGCGGCCGCGGAGTGCTGAAACGCTATGAGGCCCCGACGCCCGGCTACATGAGCCGCCGGCCCGCGCCGGCCCGTGTGCTGGCACGCACGGCCGCCGGCACTGAGATATGCGGCAGCCTCATCTACCGCCGCTCGTGGGAAGAGTGGTCAGAGCTGCTGCCCCGCCCCTACGGCATCTATTCGTTTACGGCCACTGCCGCCGGCATAGAGTCGAAAGAGGTGGCACTCGACAACAAGCTCTATGCCAACGGCGGAGCCTACGTGAAAGACGGCGTGTACAGCTTCGTCAACCACTACACGTACGGTGGCGAGCGCTACGTCACCTTCTACCAGTATGACATGACGACCTGGGAGATGACCACCGAGCAGGAGGCCGACGACGACTGCGTGGCCGTGACGCTGGCATGGAACCCCGCCGACGACCAGGTGTACGGCATCTTCTGGAGCGACGACGACGAGGCCTACGTCTTCGACTGCATCGACATAGAGGATATGGGCGGCTACCGCTACCACACCGGCAGCGGACTCGACGCCAAGGTGATGGCCCTGGCCTGCAACGACGAGGGCGAGACCTATGGCATTGGTCTCGACGGCATGCTCTACCTCTTCGACACTGACACGGGCGACGCCGAGGAGGTGGGCGAGCTGGGCGTCACCCCCGCCAACTACCTGCAGAGTGCCGCCTTCGACCCCAAGACGGGCGACCTCTACTGGGCTGCACAGCTGGCCGACGGCACGTCGGCCCTCTATACCGTCGACACCGCGACGGGCGAGGCACGGCTGGTGGCTGAGTTCGACGACGGCGAGGAGATTGTGGGCATGTGGGTGGCTGCACCCGCCGCTGCCGACGACGCCCCCGCCGCCGTGGACGACCTGGCCGCCGACTTCGCCGACGGCCGCACGCAGGGCACCGTGAGCTTCACCGCACCCACGTTGACATATGGCGGCGACCCGCTGGAGGGCACGCTCAACTACAGCATTGCGGCTAACGGCAGCGTGGTGGCCAAAGGCCAGACGGAGGCCGGCGCGAAGGTTGAGGAGACGGTGACGCTGGAGGACGGCGACAACACCATCAGCGTGACGGCAGGCAACGCTCAGGGCAGCAGTCCCGCCGCTACCATTCAGCTGTGGGTGGGCGCCGACGTGCCTGAGGCCCCGGCCGACATCGTGCTCGCCATCGACGACGACACACGGCTGGCCACGCTGACGTGGACGGCACCCGCTGCCGGAGAACACGGCGGCTATGTTGACGCCGACCGGCTGACCTACAACGTAACGCGCTATCCCGGCGCCGTGCGCGTGGCCGAGGGCATCAGTCAGACCTCGTTCGCCGAGACGCTGCCCGAGGCGCAGCTCACCGTCTACTACTACGAGGTGGCGGCCGTCAACGGGGCGCAGACCAGCCGCAGCGGCCGCTCAAACAGCGTGGCGGCGGGCGAGGGACTCACAGCACCGTGGACGGAGGACTTTGCCACCAGTCAGGGCTTCAGTCTCTTCACCGTGATTGACGCCAACCACGATGACTGCTCATGGGAGTATGCCTATGGCCGTGTGCGCTACTATGCCGGCGACCGCGACGCCGACGACTGGCTGCTGACGCCTGCTGTGCATCTGGAGCCGGGACTGACCTACAAGATTGGCTTCGACTTCTTTGCCAGCGACGATGCGAAGATGGAGAAAATCGGCGTGAGCTTCGGGCAGGGCGGCGACCCTGGAAAATACGACGTCATGCTGGAGCCCGACGAGTTTAACAACACCGACACGCTGACCTACAGCGACATCGTCACCGTCGGCCAGGCGGGCGACTACCGCATGGCCATTCACGCACTGAGCGAGGCTGAGCAGGGCTTCATCACCGTAGACAACGTCTACATCATTGAGGGCGTGCGCTTCACGGCTCCCGCCGCCGCCACGGGGCTGACCATCACCCCCGCCGCCGGCGGACTGCTGAAGGCCGACATCGCGTTTACGACGCCCACCACGACCTATCGCGACGGCCAGCCCCTCGGAGAGCTGACGAAGGTGGAGGTGTACCGCGGGCAGACGCTCGTGAAGACCTTCGGCACCACAGCACCCGGCACGCAGCTGACCCTCACCGACGAGGGCATGCCCAACGGTGCCAACCGCTACCGCGTGGTGGCCTATAATGAGAGCGGCGCCGGCGACGAGGCCGCCGCGGCCGCCTGGATAGGCATCGACGAGCCCCTGGAGCCGCAGAACATCCGCATACGCGACAACGGCACCGACGTGACCGTCAGCTGGGATGCGCCCGAGGGCAACGAGGGCATACATGGCGGCTATGTGGACCCCGCGGCACTGAAATATAATGTGTACGACCGCCTGGGCAATCTGCTCGTGGCCAACATCGGCCAGATGAGCTACACCGACCGCACAGCACAACTCACCGGCCAGCAGAGCCTGCTCTACTACTACGTGTCGGCCACCAGCGCCGGCGGCGAGGGCTATGCCGATGCATCGGCACGCATGGTGGCCGGCACACCCTACCAGCTGCCCTTCAGCTGCTCGTTTGCCAACGGCGGACTGGAGAACCGCCTGTGGTGGCTTGAGGGCAAGGGCCGCGGGTCGTGGGTGGTGACCTATATGGACGCCCAGGACGGCGACGGCGGATCGGCCTTCTTCGCTGCCGATGCTGCCGGCGACCAGGGCTACCTGAACTCGGGTCGCATCAGCCTTAGCGGCGCACAGCACCCCGGGCTGGTGTTCTACTACGACGCCAAGCCTGGCAGCAACGTGCGACTCGACGTGATGGCATGCGCCGTTACCGACGACGACCAGCTGCTGCGCACCATCGACTACAGCACGCTGGAGGGCGAGCCCGGATGGCGCCGCGAGTATGTTGACCTGACGCCGCTGAAAGATGCCCGCTACGTCATTCTGAAATTCCGCGCTACGAGCTACGACACGCAGACCAGCGTGGCCATCGACAACATACAGGTGCGCGACGTGATGAGCCACGACCTGGCCGCCACGCTGCAGGCCCCCGTCGTGCTGCGTCTGGGAGCGGCAAACAACATTGCCGTAGGCGTGGAGAATCAAGGCAGCATGCTGGCAACCGCCTTCACCGCACGACTCATGGCCGACGGGCAGCAGGTGGCCTCGGCCGACGGCACGCAGCTGGGCGTCGGACAGAGCCAGACGTTCAGCTTCAGCTACGTGCCGGGGGTGGTCACCGAGGGCGACGTGGAGCTGCAGGCCGTGGTCGACTATGAGGCCGACGAGAACACGGCTAACAACGCCTCGGCGGCGGTCAGCGTGCGCACCCAGAAGCCTGACTACCCCGTGGCCACAGACCTGGCCGCCACTGCTACGGCAGGCTGCGTCGCGCTCAGCTGGACGGCGCCTGAGCTGCCCAGCGCCGACGTGACCGACGACTTCGAGAGCTACACGCCGTGGATCTTCGACGGCATAGGGCAGTGGACGGTGTACGACGGCGACAAGGCCGGCACCATGCAGTACAGCGACATCTGGGTGCCCAATGCCGGCAAGGAGTTTGCCTTTGAGGTGTTCAACAACACCGACGAGGAGTTTGAGACCGAGACGCGACGCAAGTTCCTGCGGGCCCACAGCGGCGTGCAGTACCTGTGCCAGTTTGACCCGTCGCCCAGCTACGGTAAGGCCAGCGACGACTGGCTCATATCGCCCCTCCTGTCGGGCGAGGCGCAAACCGTCAGATTCTTTGCCAAGAGCCTGGCAGGCAACTATCCTGAAACCTTCGAGGTGCTCTGCTCTGACACCGACACACAGCCGCAGAGCTTCACCTGCATCGAGACCTTCCCCAACGTAAAGGGCGGGCTGGTGTGGAACGAGTATAACGTAGCGCTGCCCGAGGGAACCAAATACTTTGCCGTCCACGTGACTACCTACGATGGGCTGGGCTTCCAGATTGACGACATCAGCTACCGCCAGGCCTCGCTCGTCATCGAGGGCTACAACGTCTACCGCGACGGACAGCTCGTGGGCCACACCGCCGACACGACGTTTACCGACTGCAACGTGGCCGACGGCGAGCATGTGTATCAGGTGAGCGTGGTCTACAGCGTGGGCGAGTCGCTCCTCTCAGAAGAGACCCAGGTGGCCTGTGCCATCCGGCTGGCCGACGGCACCGTGACCACCGTCGCGCCCGGACAGGGTTGCATCATGGTGCGCGGCGCCCAAGGGCATGCCGTCAGCATCTTCACCCCCGACGGCCGACGCGTGGCTACGGCAGAGGGCTCGGCGCTGACCAGAGTGCCCGTGTCCACAGGCGTCTACATCGTGAAGGTGGGCCGTCAGACGGTGAACATCAGCGTGCGCTGACGCCGCAGGGCGCCCGCGCCACACACAAAAGCCCCCGCAAACAGACTGCTGTCTGCTTGCGGGGGCTTTGCCGTGGTGCCAGGCGCCGCATGCCGGGGGCAGAGACAAAGCGCACAGAGGCGCCGCATGCCGGGGGTGGGGGAGAGCGTCAGTAGCTGGCCTGGCAGGGTATGCCGAGGGCACGCACGCGCTCGGCGATGGCGTCGAGCTCCGCACGCGTGGCCTTGCGCAGCGAGCGGTCGGGCGTCTCGCGGTCGATGGTGTAGACCATCACCTCCTGCGGGCCTATCTCCCTGATGGCCTGCAGCCAAGGCTCCACATAGGCGTCGGTGGTGTTGTCGAGGCCGTCGCCCTTGAGGAACATGGTCTGGATGATGACGTGGCCCCGGAAGCACTTCATGCTGTCGATGATGGCCGCCACGTCGTAGTGGCCCGTGGGGCGGTCGACCTTGTTGATGAAGGCGCTGTCGACGGTGTCGAGCTTCAGGATGTTGTTGTCGACCCTCATCAGCGCGTCGTGTACGGCAGGGCGTCCCGCCAGCGTAGAGTTGCTCAGTACCGACACCTTGGCCTGCGGGAAATACTGGTCGCGCAGGCGCAGTGTGTCGTCGATAATCTCAGGAAAGGCAGGGTTGGCCGTGGGCTCGCCGTTGCCAGCAAACGTCAGCACGTCGGGCGTGGGGCCGTTCTGCAGCATGTCCTGCAGGCGGGCCTCCAGAGCCTGGCGCACTTGTTCACGCGTAGGCATGGGCAGCGCAGGGCGGCGGTCGGCATTGAAGCCGCACTCACAATAGATGCAGTCAAAGGTGCATACCTTGCCGTCGGCAGGCAACAGGTTGATGCCCAGCGAGACGCCCAGTCGGCGGCTATGTACGGGCCCGAAGATGGGCGAAGGATAGATAATTGTGCTCATAGTGGGCGCAAAGGTACTAAAAAGTTGGCAGTTGGAGGCGCGGGGGCGCGAGTAATTTGCGGCAGAAAGAATAAAAAATGTTAATCGGCAGCGGATAACACCCCGCACCTGCACACATACTCCCAACTTTTTAGTACCTTTGCAAGCAAATTGGCATGGTATGCCTTTATGCTAATGAAGAAGAAAAACAGTCAGACCGGCCGCCGCCATGGCATGCAGGTCGTCACTTTGTGTATCAGCACCACCATGGTGCTGATTCTGTTGGGGTTGGTGGTGCTGTCGGTGCTCACCGCCCACAACTTGTCAAACTATGTGCGTGAGAACATGACCGTCACGCTGATGCTGGGCGACAGTGTCACCGTGGCCGACGGACAGGCTCTGGGCCGCCGCCTGCAGCAGCAGCCCTATGCCAAGCAGGTGACTTACATCAGCAAGGAGCAGGCGCTCAAGGAGGGCACCGAGGCCTTGGGCAGCGACCCCTCGGAGTTTGTGGGCACCAACCCCTTTGCGGCCATGCTCGAGATGCAGGTGATGAGCGACTACGCCAACGGCGACTCGCTGAAGATGATTACCGCGCTGCTGCTGAAGAACAAGCGGCAGGTGACTGACGTGGCCTATCAGGAAGACCAGATAGACGACGTAAACCGCAACCTGCATCGCATCAACATGATTCTGCTGGTGCTGGCAGGGCTGCTCATCTTCGTGTGCTACGCCTTGGTGAGCAACTCCGTCAGGCTGAGCATCTACGCCCGGCGCTTCACCATACACACCATGAAGCTCGTGGGGGCGAAGTGGTCGTTCATACGCAACCCCTTCCTGCGCAACTCCATCGTGGTGGGGCTGCTGGCCGCGCTGCTGGCCTGCGGCGTGCTTGGCGGCGTGGTATACGCCATCTACCGCTATCAGCCGGGGGCCGAGGACATCATCTCCTACCCGGAGCTCATCATCACGGCGGCCAGCGTGTTCTTCTTCGGCTTCATCATCATGCTGCTCTGCACGCTCTTGTCGGTGAACAAGTTCCTCAGGATGAGGGCCGGAGAACTGTATAATCAGTAATGAGTAACAATGAGATGTGCTCATCTTCCTTACTCCTCGACTCCTAAAAAACATATATACACATGGATAAAAAGAATTTTGCTTTCGGACGGATGAACTTCATCCTGTTGGGCGTGGGCATGCTGATAGTCATCATCGGGTTTATACTGATGGGGGGAGCAGGCTCTGCTGAAGATGCCTACAACCCCGACATATTCAGCGCACGCCGCATCAAGGTGGCACCCATGGTGTGCCTCTTCGGCTTCGTGTCGATGATTTACGCCGTTGTGCACAAACCAAAAGACGAGTAGATGGACTGGTTGCAAGCACTGATACTGGGTATCATTCAGGGGCTGACGGAGTATCTGCCCGTCAGCAGCAGCGGCCATCTGGCCATCGGTCAGGCACTGTTCGGTATGGACGACGGTGCCGACAATCTGGCGTTCACAGTGGCCGTGCATGTGGCCACGGTGCTCTCTACGCTGGTCGTCTTGTGGAGCGAGATCGACTGGATTTTGCGCGGACTGTTTAAGTGCCAGCTAAACGACGAGACGAAGTACGTGTTCAACATCCTGGTGTCGATGATTCCCGTGGGCATTGTGGGCATATTCTTCAAAGACCAGGTAGAGGCCATTTTCGGGTCGGGGCTGCTTGTAGTGGGCTGCAGTCTGCTGCTGACGTCAGCGCTGCTCATCTTCAGCTACTATGCCAAGCCCCGTCAGAAAGAGCGTCTGTCGCTGAGAGACGCCTTCATCATCGGCGTGGCCCAGGCCTGTGCCGTGTTGCCCGGCCTGTCGCGTTCAGGCAGCACCATAGCCACGGGTCTGCTTTTAGGCAACAAGAAAGAGACGCTGGCGCAGTTTTCGTTTCTCATGGTCATCCCGCCCATTTTAGGCGAGGCCTTGCTCGACGTGCTGAAAGCCCTGAACGGCGAAGCCGTATTCAGAGACATCGAAGCAATACCACTAAGCATAGGATTCACCGCCGCCTTTGTCAGCGGCTGCATAGCCTGCAAGTGGATGCTGAGCATCGTAAAGAGAGGCAAGTTAGTATATTTCGGCCTATATTGTGCCATAGCCGGCCTCATCACCATAGTCACCAGCCTCATATAGTCTAAAGTCTAAGGTCTAAAGTCTAAGGTCTAAGGTCAAAAGTCTAAAGTCTAAGGTCCAAAGTCTAAAGTCAAAAGCCTAAAGTCAAAATGAATTTTCACGAAGGAGAAATACTCTATATCAACAAGCCCTACGGCATGACCTCATTCGGAGCGTTAGCCTACGTGCGCACCCGCCTGTCGCGTCGTCTGCACGTGAAGCGTCTGAAGACGGGTCATGCCGGCACGCTCGACCCATTGGCCACGGGTGTGCTTATTCTCTGCACGGGCAAGGCCACCAAGCGCATAGAAGAGCTGCAGTATGCCACCAAGGAGTATACGGCCACGCTGCAGCTGGGTGCCACCACGCCGAGTTACGACATGGAGCATCCGGTGGACAAGACCTACCCGACGGGTCACATCACCCGCGAGCTCATCCTGCAGACGCTGCCCCGCTTTGTGGGTGAGATACAGCAGGTGCCGCCCGTCTATTCGGCTTGCAACATTGGCGGCGACCGTGCCTACAAGCTGGCGCGTCGTGGCGAGCAGGTGGAGCTGAAGGCGAAGACCCTGCGTATAGACGAGATAGAACTGACGGATTTCGACGCCGTGACGATGCGCATGTCGATCAGGGTGGTATGCGGCAAGGGCACCTACATCAGGGCCTTGGCGCGCGACATCGGCGAGGCTCTGAAGTCGGGTGCCTATCTCACCGCCCTCTGCCGTACCAGGGTGGGCGAAGTGAGCCTCGACGAGTGTCTGACGCTCGAAGGCTTCCAGGCGTGGCTTGACGAACAAGAAATAGAACAAGACAAGATATGAAGTTATCACAATTTAAATTTAAGTTGCCCGACGACCAGGTGGCGCTCTATCCTCCCCACCGGGTCTTTGAGAACGAAGACGGCACTGTGGAGCGCGTCTACAACCGCGACATGTGTAAGCTGATGGTACTCCACCGCAAGAGTCAGAAGATCGACCTGTTTAAGAAGGATGCCGACGGCAACGACACCGAGGAGCTGATGACGTTTCGCGATCTGGTGAACTACTTCGACGAGGGCGACACGTTTATCTTCAACGACACGCAGGTGTTTCCCGCCCGACTCTATGGCACCAAGGAGAAGACCGACGCCAAGATCGAGGTGTTTCTGCTGCGCGAGCTCAACGAGGAGCTGCGCCTGTGGGACGTGCTCGTAGAGCCCGCCCGCAAGATACGCATCGGCAACAAGCTGTTCTTCGACGGCGACGGCCCCATGGTGGCCGAAGTCATCGACAACACCACGTCGCGCGGACGTACGCTGCGTTTCCTCTACGACTGTCCGCACGACGAGTTCAAGAAGGAGCTCTTCGCCCTGGGTGAGGCCCCGCTGCCCCGCTACATCGTAGACCGCCGTCCGGCCGAGGAAGACGACATGGAGCAGTTTCAGACCATCTATGCCAAGCACGAAGGTGCTGTGACGGCCCCCTCCACCGGTCTGCACTTCAGCAAGCAGCTGATGAAGATGATGGAGATACGCGGCTTCGAATTTGCGTATATCACCATCCACTGCGGTCTGGGGTCGTTTGACCCCATCGAGGTGGAAGACCTGACGAAGCACAAGATGAACTCAGAGCAGATGATCATCTCGGCCGAGGCATGCCAGATGGTGAACGACGCCAAGCAGAGCGGCCACCGCGTGTGCTCCATCGGCATCAGCACGCTGAGGGCCACCGAGTCGGCCGTAGGCACCGACGGCCTGCTGAAGGAGTTCGACGGATGGACCAACAAGTTTATCTTCCCGCCCTACGACTTCGGCATGACCAACTCGCTCATCACCAACTTCTACCACCCCGAGTCGACCATGATGATGGCCACGGCTGCCTTCGGCGGCTACAACCTGGTCATCGAGGCCTACCGCCAGGCGCTGAAGAACAAGTTCATGTTCGGGTGCTACGGCGACGCCATGCTGATACTCGACGACTGATAAGCGCCGTCGCGTGTAGAACAAGAAAAGACTGGTGAGCTATGGAAGGTGAGATGCTTCACACGGTATATTTAGGACTGGGGGCCAACCTTGGCGACAGGGAGCAGACCATACTCAGGGCTTACCGACACATAGAAAGGCTGATAGGCCCGCTGAAGGGCCGGTCGGCCTTTTTCTATTCCGAGCCCTGGGGCTTCCAGTCGGATCACGGCTTCGTGAACAGTGTCGCGGCCGTGCTGACGGTATGCACGCCCCGCGAGGTGCTCCATCGCACCAAGCTCATAGAGCGGCGGCTCGGCAAGACATGCCGCCATGCCACCCGGCGCCACGGCGCCACGGTCTACCACGACCGCCCGATAGACATAGACATACTGCTCTACGACGACCGTCGCATCGACGAGCCCGACCTGCAGATACCCCATCCGCTGATGAGCCAGCGCCCCTTTGTCATGCAGCCGCTGAAAGAGGTGATGGCGCTGACGGGTGACCATAGCCACATGATGCCATGATGCGCCGTGCTGTACTCATGCTTCTGGCCCTGCTGGGCGCGCTGGCGGCTCATTGCCAGCAGGCGCCGGCGTTCTGCACCACCCTGGTGCCCGATGCGAAGGTGTTCGACTTCGGGCGCATCAGCGAGGCCGACGGCCCGGTGAGCCATACGTTTGTGCTGCGCAACGAGGGAGCCTCGCCGTGTGTGGTGAGCGACGTGACGGCCTGGTGTGGCTGCACCACGGCCCGCCATGACAAGCAGCCCATTGCCCCGGGCAAGAGCGGCAGGCTGACCGTGACGTTTAATCCGCGCTACAGGGAGGGGCGCTTCACCAAAGAGGTGGTGGTGCTGCTCAACGACGGCCGCCAGTATGTGCGGCTGTGGGTGAAGGGCGAGGTGGTGCCCATGCGGCATCCCGTCACCGACGACCATCCCTATCACTACGGCGGCGGGCTCTACATGAGCCACAGAGTGCTGCCCTTCGGCAGGCTGGAGGTGGGCGAGACGCAGGAGCTGCAGCTGCGCATGGCCAACGACACCGACCGCCCGATGATCGTGGTGTTGCAGCGCCGCCCCAACTACAGGACGCTGTCGATACCTGACTACGTGTTGCTGCGCCCTGGCGAGCGGCGCATCGTCAGCGTGACTTACACCGAGCGTCACAGGCACGCCGGCCGCCGCAGCATCGTCATCGTGCCGCGTGTAAACGGCCAGGAGGCTGCTGAGCTGCGCGTGACGTGGCTGCCGAGTAAGTGAAGGAGTTTTTTTGAGGAGTAAGGAGTTCTTGCTAACTCCCATCATCCATCTAAAAGTAATACAACTAACTTAAAAAATAAATTTATGAAGAAGAACAACAGGACGCGACTTCTCCTCTTGCTTGCACTCTCTGCGACATCGGCAGGGATGGCGGCTGCCACAGCCGTGCAGACCAGTGCCGACGTGCAGCAGTCGGAGGGGAGAAGTCAGGTGAAAGGACGGGTCGTCGATGCTAACGGCGAGCCCGTCATCGGTGCCACCGTGACCGTGAGAGGCACCAACCGTAATGCCGTTACCGATCTGAACGGTAACTTTTCCATCGAAGCCCCTGCCGGATCGACGCTCGTCGTGTCATACATCGGCTTCAAAAACCAGGAGGTGAAGGCCAGGCAGGGTGCCATGACCGTGACGATGAGCGAGGACACCGCCACGCTGAACGAGGTGGTGGTGACTGCCCTGGGTATCAAAAAAGACAGCAAGTCGCTGTCCTACAACGTGCAGCAGCTGGGCTCCGACGCTGTGATGACGGTGCAGGACGCCAACTTCGTCAACTCGCTCAGCGGCAAGGTGGCCGGTGTGCAAATCAATGCCTCGGCATCGGGCGCAGGAGCCTCGTCGCGTGTCGTCATGCGCGGCGCCAAGTCTATCAACGGCAACAACAACGTGCTCTATGTCATCGATGGCATACCCATGCAAAACCTGCAGTCGTCGCAGCCTGACGATGTGTTCTCGGGGGCCGGACAGTCGGGCGACGCCGTGTCGAACCTGAACCCCGACGACATAGAGAGCATCTCGGCACTGACGGGACCATCGGCCGCTGCCCTCTATGGTGCCAACGCCGCCAACGGCGTCATCATCATCACCACAAAGAAGGGAAGGGCTGGCAAGGTCGACGTGAACTACACCAGCAGCCTGCAGTTTTCACGACCCTTCGTCATGCCCGAGCTGCAGAACCAGTATGGCCCCACCGAGGCCGGCAGCTACTTCAGCTGGGGCGAGAAGCTGACCACGCCCAGCAGCTACGACCCGATGGACTTCCTGCAGACGGGCGTGAACTTCTCCAACTCGGCCAGCATCTCCGTGGGCTCCGACAAGAACCAAACCTACCTCTCGGTGGGCTCGACCAATGCCGAGGGCATCATACCGTCTAACGAGTACGACCGCTACAACCTCTCGGTGCGCAACACCACGTCGTTCCTCAACGACCGCATGACGCTCGACGTGAGCTACATGCTCTCCAGCGTGAAGGAGCAGAACATGCTGGCTCAGGGACAGTATCACAACCCCCTCGTGCCCATCTACCTCTTCCCTGCCGGCGACGACTTCTCGAAGCTGGGCTATTACGAGCGTTACGACTCGGAGCGCAACTTCGGCACACAGTACTGGCCTTACAACTACGACATCGCGATGGAGAACCCCTATTGGGAGACCGAGCGCGAGAAGTTCGTCAACCACAAGGAGCGCCACCAGCTGACGGCTTCGCTCAACTGGAAGATTGCCGACTGGGTCGACGTGACCGGACGCGTGAAGTACGACAAGAGCATCGAGAAGTACGAGGAGAAGTTCTATGCCTCTACCAACACCCTCTATGCCTCGAAGTATGGCCACTACGCCCTCAACAACACCTCGAGCCGGCAGCTCTTCGCTGAGGCCTTCGCCAAGTTCAACAAGTATTTCAACGGCGAAGACTGGAACCTCACCGGCGTGCTCGGCACGAGCTTCGACCGTCGCGACGCAGAGACGAACGGCTTCAAGGGCCACCTGAAGGGTACGGCAAACCTCTTCACGTTTACCAACGTAGACACGTCGAACTCCAACTTCAAACCCTTCCAGACCAATCCGCGCTCCATCCTGGAGAGCGTCTATGCCACCGCCCAGCTGGGCTATCGCAGCATGGCCTACATCGACCTGACTGCCCGCAACGACTGGTCGTCGAAGCTGTACCGCTCCAGCGAATGGGTGTCGCCCATCGACGCCGACTCCCACCACAGCTACTTCTACTGGTCGGCCGGCATCTCGGGCATCTGGACCGACATCCTGCCCCAGCTGAAGAGCAACAACTGGCTCAACTACCTGAAGACCCGCATCTCTTACTCTGAGGTGGGCAACGAGCCCAATGACCCCTTCCTGACCCGCAACTTCTACGAGGTGAACCCTTCTACCGGCTTTGTCAACACGTCGACCGTGCTCTATGACGACCTGAAGCCCGAGAAGACCAAGTCGTGGGAGGCCGGTCTGGACATGGTGCTCTTCCGCAACAAGCTGCGTGTGGGGGCCACCCTCTATTATTCGCGCACCTACAACCAGTTCTTCCAGCCCGCCATGTCGTCGTCGACGGGTTACACCAGTGCCATTGTCAACGGCGGCCGCGTAGACAACAAGGGCGTGGAGCTGTCGGCACGCTTCAACCAGAACATCGGCAAGGTGAAGTGGGAGGCCTATCTGAACTGGACCCTCAACCGCAACGAGATCAAAGAGCTGCTGCGCGAATGGCACAACCCCATCGACGGGCAGGTGTACAACCTCAGCGAGCTCTACATGGGCGGCATGTCGGGCTATCAGATCCGTCTGACCGAGGGAGGCACCATCGGCGACATCTACGTCTCGACGCTCAAGACCGACGAGCACGGAGCCATCTATGTAGACCCCAGCTCGCAGGCCGTGGAGAAGAACCCCAACGAGAACCAGTACTACGTCTATGCCGGCAAGGCCACGCCTAACTACAACCTCTCGTGGGGCAACAACCTCTCGTGGAAGGGCTTCACGCTCGGCTTCCTCTTTGCCTATCGCAACGGAGGCGTCGTCGTGTCGGAGACGCAGGCCATCCTCGACTACTACGGTGCGTCGAAGGCCTCGCAGGACGCACGCAACAACGGCGGCGTCGTCATCAACGGCCGCCCCATCCCTGCACAGGCCTACTATCAGACGGTGGGCAACCCGCAGGGAACGGTCGACTCACGCTACGTCTACAGTGCCACCAACCTGCGCCTGCAGGAACTCTCGCTGGGCTTCGACGTGCCCATCACCGGCATCATCAGCTGGATGAAGGGACTCAACGTCTCTTTCGTGGCCCACAACCTGTGGATGCTCTACAACAAGGCACCCTTCGACCCCGAGGCCACTTCGAACACCGGCACCTACTATCAGGGCATCGACTACTTCATGCAGCCCAGCCTGCGGTCGATGGGATTTGCCCTGAAGGTTAAATTCTAATCAGCATGAAAGGAGAAATAAAGATATGAAAGCAATCACTCAATACATATTTGCCGCTGCCCTCACCACCCTGCTGGCAACGGCTTGTACGGGCAGTTTTGACGATATCAACACCGACCCCACACGCATCACCGAGGAGCAGCTGGGCCGCGACTATCAGACCGTGGGCGCATTCTTCACCCAGATGCAGACCCGCGTGGTGCTCTACGACGACGGCACGGGCAAGTGCTATAGCAGCGACTATCAGGTGGCGCAGGGCCTGACCAACGACCCCTTCTCGGGCTACATCGGACTCACCGGCACCTGGCGCAGCGGTGTGCACAACGGCAGCTACAGCTTCGTCAGCGGATGGTATAACCAGCTCTTCACCCGAGCCTTCTCGGAGGTGATGCCTGCCTGGCAGAAGATGAAGGAGCAGGCCGAGAACCTCAGCATGCCTCAGATAGGTGCGCTGGCCGACATCGTGAAGGTGGAGGCCCTGCACCGCGTCACCGACACCTACGGACCCATGCCTTACATCCATTTCGGCAGCGGCTCCATCGGCACGGCCTACGATGCACAGAGCGACATCTACAAGACATTCTTCGACGAGCTCGACAAGGCCATCGAGGTGCTCACACCGCTGGCCGAGTCTGACGCCCAGATGCTCACCGACTATGACATCGTCTTCGACGGCAGCGTGCGCCAGTGGGTGAAGTTTGCCAACACGCTGCGCCTCCGTCTGGCCATGCGCGTGGTCTATGCCGACGAGGCCCTGGCGCGTCAGGAGGCCGAGAAGTCGGCTGCCTGTTCCGTGGGATTCATCGAGGAGACTAACGAGCGTGCTGCCCTGATGCACAACAAGGTGACCTATTTCCATCCTAATTACGACATGGCCTACACCTTCAATGCCGGTGAGATACGCATGAGTGCTTCGATGGATGCCTACATGAACGGCTATGGCGACCCGCGACGTGCTGCCTACTTCAAGCCTGCTGCCGACGGCGGCTACCACGGCGTGCGACTCGGCGTGCACAACATGAACCCCGCGAAGTATGCCGGTGCCGACATCTCGAACCTCAACATCGACCGCTCTTCCACACCCATCGTCTGGATGACGGCCGCCGAGTCGTGGTTCCTGCGTGCCGAGGGCGCGTTGCGCGGCTGGCAGATGGGCGGCGATGCCAAGACCTTCTACGAGAACGGCATCAAGACTTCGTTTGCCGAAAACGGCGTGTCGGGTGCTGAGGCCTATCTGGCCAACACCGACGCTGCCCCGGTGGCCTACGTCGACATGACCGGCGACAGCAACGACTATCCCGTCCCCGCCACCATCACCATTGCATGGCAGGACGACGATGCCTTCGAGACCAGCCTGGAGCGCATCATCACGCAGAAGTGGATTGCCATGTACCCCGACGGCTGCGAGGGCTGGGCTGAGTTCCGCCGCACGGGCTATCCGCACCTGATTCCTGTGGTCAACAACGACAGCAACGGCACCATCGACACCGAGAAGCAGGTGCGCCGCTGCCCGTTCCCCACGTCGGAGTATGAGACCAACGGCGCCGTGGTCAGCGCTGCCGTGTCGGTGCTCAGCGGCGAGGCCCTCGGCGGCGGAGCTGACAATGGCGGCACGCGCCTGTGGTGGGACCGCAAGAACTAACCACTCAATGTGAGAGTCAGAAACACGAATCAATAAGAACATAACAAGATATGAAACACAGAATATTTGCTATATTTGGCTTCGTTGCCATGCTTTGCGGCGGTCTGGCTTCATGCGACACCGACACAGAGGCTCTCGACATACAGAAGCCCCTGACCTACGACGAGCAATACTACGCCAACCTGCGCGCCTTCAAGCAGAGTGAGCATGAGATAAGCTACGTCTACTATGCCGACTGGGCCCCCATCGAGGGTGCCACGGGCTATAAGGATCCAGCCTCGTGGGGCGAACGTCTCATCGGTCTGCCCGACAGCCTCGACATTGTCAACCTCTGGATGGGCATACCCACGGCCGAGACACACCCCGTGGCCTACCAGGACATGCTGGAATGTCAGCAGAAGAAGGGCACGCGCTTCGTGATGCACGCTGATGCCTCGAACTACCGGCACGTGTTCTACGACCGCGACGACCAGTTCCGGCTCACGGGCAAGTACTATAACCTCGATGAAGACAGCTCGGAAGAAGCCCTGAGAAGCTATGCCCGCTGGGCCTGCGACACGGTGGTGAAGTGCGGCCTCGATGGTGTCGACTTCGACTTCGAGGGCTGGTCGTCTGACGATATGATGGTGGTGGCCCGGGAGTGCCATCGCTTCTTCGGTCCTGACGGCGCATGGCCTGAGAAACTCTTCATCGTCGACTACTTCAGCATGTCGCCATCGACCGATATCGACCCCTACTGCGACTACCTCATCAAGCAGGCATATAGCATGCAGGGCGCCGGTGTGGGCGCAGTCGGACATGCCGACGAGAAGACTGTCTACTGCGAGTCGTTCGGCCATTACCCCGAAGGCGGCCAGATCAAGAACTATGCCGCCTGGGAGCCTGCCACCGGGCATAAGGGCGGTTGCGGTGCCTTCTATGTGGAGCGCAACTACTACCACACCTCTACGGGCGTGCCCTACGATGCCATTCGCGCAGCCATTCAGATTATGAATCCCGCGCTGCATAAATAAGAAGCATGAACGAACAAGTATCAAACCATTCCATTATGAAAGCAATAAGAGTTAAGAATATCAATGTCATCGCTCTGCTGGCGCTGCTGCTGACAGCCTGCAGCGACGGCGAGAACATGAACTATGCCAAGAACGGTCTGCTCGTCAGCGGCACGGAGCAGGTGGTGCTGCAGAAGTTTGTCGTGGAAGACACGCCCGCCAGCTATGCCGTCACCGTGAAGTCGACCCGACAGGTTGAGTCTGACGTGCAGGTGGAGCTGACCATCGACCCCACACTCGTCGAGGCTTATAACGCCGAGAACGGCACGGCGTTTTATGCCATCCCCACTTCTGCCGTCGAGCTGCAGAACAGCACTGTGACCATCGGCAGGGGGCAGGCCATCTCTACGGCTGCCACAGTCCGTGTGGTCAGCACCGAGCAGTTTGAGGAAGGGCGTACCTACGTCATCCCTGTGAGCATCAAGCAGGCCCATGGCGATGTCAGCGAGGTCATCGAGGCTTCGCGCACCATCTTCCTGAAGGTGTCGCGCATCGTCAAGTTTGCAGCCCTGCAGAATAATGCCAACGCTTCGTCGAACTTCATCTTTGCCGACAACCTGCGCCGCGACCTGACGGCATGGACCGTTGAGTTCAAGTTCTACAGCAACGGCTTCGGCCGCGTGGGCGACATCAAGCGCGTGCTGGCCATCGAGGGCAAGGGCGAGGAAGAGGCCAACATGTTCCGCTTCGGCGAGAACGGATCGGCCGGAGGCGACATCCTGCAGTGGGTGCTCCCCGGCGGGCGTGCCTTCTCCACCACTCACTTCCAGCCCAACCGCTGGTATCTCGTCAGCTGCACCTACGACGGCAGCACCTACAACATGTTCGTCGACGGCGTGCTCGACGCCACCACCAGCGTCTCAGGCCATGTGTGCCCCTTCCAGCGCTTCGAGCTGGGCATGTCGTGGGGCGGCTATCGCAACAGCCAGTTCTTCAGCGGCCGCATCGCCGAGGTGCGCCTTTGGGATCGTGCCCTGGCCACCAGCGAGATTGCTACCGGCCTCTGCAGTGTCGACCCGAAGTCGGCCGGGCTCGTGGCTTACTGGAAGATGAACGAGGGCGAGGGCCACATCCTGCGCGATGCCACCGGCCACGGCTACGACATGGACTGGACCACCACTTCGCGCGACGACCGCGAGAACGGTGTGATGGTCGACCACGACTACAGCCAGTACATCCAGTATGTCACCGACGACAACAACAAGTGTGCACAGTAGAAGTTATTCCATGACTATCAAAACACGATATGACAATAATGAAAAAGACTATGAATATCTTCAGGGCCATGGCCCTGGCAGTCATCGCTACGGTGGCCTTCACCGCCTGTAGCGACGACGAGACTTACGACGTGATGGGCAATCCCGACAACCTCGTCTACTTCAAGGCCAATGCCGACAACACTTTCCGCGGCACCGTGGTTCACACGCCCGTGGGGCACTTCGGCGCCTTGAAGGCCGTCTTCCCTGTGCGCATACAGCGTCCTGCTGCCCAGGACACGCGCGTGACGGCCGTCATCGACAACTCACTCATCGATGCCTACAACGCCGACCACGGCACCAGCTACATCGCCATGCCGGCAGAGGCCGTCGATGCCTCGCAGCTCTCCACTACCATCATGAAGGACAGCGCCAAGGCGCAGTCCGACGTAGTGGTGGCTCTTGTTGAGTCGGCCCTCGCAAAGCTGACAGCACCTGCCTACCTGCTGCCCGTGCGCATCGCCACCGTCGAGGGCGACGGTGTAGGCAGCGAGGAGCGCGGCATTGGCTATGTGGTGGTGAACACCGAAGAGAAACTGGTGAAGAATATCTCGGATGCCTCTGAGATGACGGGCTCGCTGCTCACCGGCTACAGCGGCTGGACGGCCGTCTACTCGTCGGGTGTGGCCATCGAGGCTGCCGACCTCTTCGACGAGGACGTCACCAACGGTCCGCAGCTGCGCACCGACGGCGACGGCGGCAAGACCTGCACCGTCACCATCGACATGCAGCAGCCGCAGAACGTCAGCGGTCTGCGCCTGGCCCGTTACTACGTCAACTACTGGGGATGGTGGATTGAGGAGTACTACTTCTCGGCCGTACGCATCGAGCTGAGCAACGACGGACAGCAGTGGACCGACTGCGGCACCGCCCTCGATGCCGATATGCCCCGCCAGGACGGCTACCAGCATGTAGCCTTCTACACTGGTGTGCCTGCCCGCTACCTGCGTCTGACCATCGAGAGCGGCGAGTCGAGCGTGTCGAGTCTGGCCGAGCTTGGTGTCTATGTGGCTGAGTGAATATAACCCAACACAAATTGATATGAGAAAACTAAACAGTCTGTTCCTGTTCGTCATGCTTGCATTGCAGGCAGGCGCACAGAATCCCTATGAGCGTTTCACCGAGGGCCTTCCGTTTGAGATGCCCCCGGTGAAAGCGCCTGTTTTCCCTGCAACCACGACGGTTCTCACACAACATGGCGCAAAAGGCGACGGCACGACCCTCTGCACTGAGGCTTTCGCCAAGGCCATTGACTACCTCTCGGAGCGCGGCGGCGGCCATCTGGTGGTGCCGCGTGGCATCTGGCTCACGGGCCCCATCGTGCTGCGCAGCAATATCGACCTCCATCTCGACATGGGGGCCGTGGTGCTCTTCGCTGCCGACGAATCGCTCTATCCGCTCGTCTCCACCTCGTTCGAGGGCCTCGACACCCGTCGCTGCCAGTCGCCCATCAGTGGCGTGGGGCTTGAGAATGTGGCCATCACCGGCCACGGCGTCATCGACGGCAACGGCCAGTACTGGCGTCCGCTGAAGAAATCGAAAGTCACCGACAGCCAGTGGCGTGCGTTGACCTCGCGGCCGGGTGGGGTAGAGCTGAAGAAAGGCTACTGGGTGCCCTCTGAGGGCTATGCCAAAGGTGAGGCCTCGGCCGACATGAACGTGCCGAAGCACCTGCAGGATGAGGCTGAATGGGAGAGCATCAAGCGCTTCCTGCGTCCCGTAATGGTCAGCCTGGTGGGTTGCCGCAACGTGCTGCTGCAGGATGTTATCTTCCAGAACTCACCCGCGTGGAACCTCCATCCGCTCATGTGCGAGAACATCATTATCGAGCGTGTGCTGGCCCGCAACCCGGCCTATGCGCAGAATGGTGATGCCCTCGACCTCGAGTCGTGCCGCAATGCGCTCATCATCGACTCGAAGTTTGATGCCGGCGACGACGGCATCTGCATCAAGAGCGGCAAGGATGCCGACGGCCGACGACGCGCCCGCCCCTGCGAAAACGTCGTCGTCGACGGCTGTACCGTCTTTGCCGGTCATGGCGGTTTCGTCGTGGGCAGCGAGATGAGCGGCGGTGTGCGCAACATCATGGTGCGGCAGTGTCAGTTCCTCGGCACCGACGTGGGGTTGCGCTTTAAGTCGACCCGTGGCCGCGGCGGCATTGTGGAGAACATCTTCATCGACGGCGTCTCGATGACCGACATCAAGACCGATGCCATTACCTTCAACATGTACTACGGCGGCAAGTCGGTGGCTGAGATGCTGGCCGACGGCGACCGCCCCGACAACACCACGGTGGTGCCTGTCGACGAGACCACGCCCGTGTTCCGTCATATCGACATACGCAACGTGGTGTGCAATGGTGCGGGGCGTGCCATGGAGTTCAACGGTCTGCCGGAGCAGCCCATGGATGGCATCACCCTGCAGGACATCCGTATCATCGCCCGCAGCGATGCTGAGTTCCACAACTGCCGCAACGTCAGCCAGAAGAACGTCAGCATCAGCATCGAGGAGTAAGAGCTGAAGGCCGGCAGGCCGCAGACCTTGGTCTATATATACCGTTCAGGGCCCGAATGCATCACATCAGAGCCCTGAATGGTATTTATTTTGCCCCGCAACGCCGTGTGTTCCGCCCAGGAAGCGGGAGCGTTCCGTGGGAGCATCAACACAACAGCCCCGCCATTCAGTACGAATAGCGGGGCTGTTAGCGTTAGCTTTGCTGCGAGATATTACTTACGCAGGCCGAGAGCTTTCACGATAGCGCGGTAGCGGTTGATGTCGTTCTCGTAGAGATACTTCAGCAACTTGCGACGGCGACCTACCATCTTGGTCAGCGAGCGGGCGGTGACGAAGTCCTTGTGGTTCTGCTTCAGGTGCTCGGTGAGGTGCTTGATGCGATAGGTGAACAGGGCAATCTGGCTTTCAGCCGAACCCGTGTCAGTGGCCGATTTGCCGTACTGGGTGAAAATCTCCTGCTTCTTAGCTTGATCTAAATACATGTTTTGAAATAATGATTAATGGTTTTGTGCTCATAACATCTTTCTGATGCTCTGCCGCCTTAATCACAACGGCTACATCGTCGGATGCTTCGGTTTTTCCGAAAAGCGGTTGCAAAGGTACTGCTTTTTGTTGAGTTGGCCAAATTTTTTCTGTTTTATTTTACTGCAGCGTAAGTATTTTGTATTTATTTTCATTAACGGGTTTTAAGCTAATTTTTTTCATGTTATTATTCATTTTTCTTATTGTTTTTTTTGGCAGTTTACTTTTTTTTATTATCTTTGCACACAATAAAAAAATTAGCAGTTGTAGCATAGCTACTAATAACCCCATTTTTACACATTTATTTATGAGAAAAAAGCTATCGTTACTATTGACGTGTTGGCTGTTTTTTATCGGTTTAGCCCTTGCCCAGACGAAGGTGACAGGCATTGTCGTGGAGTCTGATGGCGAGCCGGCCATCGGCGCTACCGTGCAAGTGCAGGGTGAGAAAGGCGGCACAGCTACCGATATCAATGGCCATTTCTCCATTGAAGTGCCGGCAGGCAAGAAATTGGTGTTCAGCTATCTTGGTATGGTCACCCAGACACTCACCCCCAAAAACGGCATGCGTGTCGTGCTGCAGCCAGATCAGGCTGTGCAGGTCGAGGAAGTGGTGGTCACGGGTATGGTAAAGACCGACAAGCGTCTCTTTACAGGTTCTACCACGAAAATCGATGCTGCCGATGCCAAAATCGACGGTGTGGCCGATGTGAGCCGTGCGCTCGAGGGCCGCGCAGCCGGCGTCTCGGTGCAGAACGTGAGCGGCACATTCGGTGCCGCCCCCAAGATCCGCGTGCGCGGTGCCACCAGTATTTATGGCTCGTCGAAACCTCTGTGGGTAGTCGACGGCATTATCATGGAGGACGTGGTGGAAGTGTCGGCCGATGATCTCTCGTCGGGCGATGCCAATACGCTTATCTCCAGCGCCATCGCCGGTCTGAACTCCGACGACATCGAGTCGTTCCAGATTCTGAAGGACGGCTCCGCTACCTCTATATATGGTGCGCGCGCGATGGCCGGCGTCATCGTGGTCACCACGAAGCGGGGTAAGGTCGGCCAGAACCGCATCAACTACACTGGGGAATACACCATGCGCCTGAAGCCGTCGTACGCTACCTTCAACATCATGAACTCGCAAGATCAGGTGAGCGTCTATCAGGAGCTGCAGCAGAAAGGCTACCTGAATTATGCTGAGACGGCCAATGCTTCTGAGACTGGTATCTACGGCAAGATGTATCAGATGATGTCAGAGTACGACCCCGTGACTGGCACCTTCGCGCTGAACAACACACCCGATGACATTGCCCGCTACCTGCGCGCCGCTGAGTATCGCAACACCGATTGGTTCGACCTGCTCTTCAATCAGAGCATACAGCACACCCACTCCGTGTCAATGTCGGGTGGTTCCGAAAAAGCACAGTATTATGCTTCAGTGTCGGCCATGGTGGATCCCGGTTGGACTAAGCGATCCGACGTAGAGCGCTATACAGCCAACGTGAACTCCTCGTTCAACCTGTCGAAGCAGCTCACCTTCGGAATCATCACCAGCGCTTCCTACCGCAACCAGCAGGCGCCTGGCACCCTCTCGCAGGTGACCGACGCCGTGCAGGGCACCGTCTCACGCTCGTTCGACATCAATCCCTACAGCTATGCGCTCAACTCCAGCCGTGCGCTTGATCCCGAAGCCTACTACACGCGCAACTACGCGCCGTTCAATATTTTCAACGAACTCGATAATAACTACATCGACCTCAACGTGACTGACTTCCGTCTGCAGGGCAAGTTGACCTACAAGCCGATAAAGAAAGTTGAGCTGACGGCGCTCGGAGCCGTGAAGTATTCGTCGACCACGCAAGAGCATTATGTGCTCGACAATTCCAACCAAGCCATGGCTTATCGTGCCATGGATACGTCGACCATCCGTGAGCAGAACCGTTATCTCTACCAGGACCCCGACAATATCTTTGCACTGCCCATCAGCATCTTGCCTCAAGGTGGCTTCATGGAGCGTACTGACAACTCTATGTTCGGCTATGACTTCCGCGCCTCGGCAGCCTACAATGACGTCTTCAACGACACGCACATCGTGAATGCCTACGGCGGCATGGAGTTGAACTACATCAACCGCCACGGCACATGGGCACGCGACTGGGGTCTGCTCTTCGAAGACGGCGAGATATCGGCCTTCAATTATCTGGCCTTCAAGCAGATGGCAGAGCGCAACAATAGCTACTACTCGCTCAACAACACGCGCGAGCGCTCGGCGGCCTTCTTTGCCAATGCCACCTATTCCTATAAGGGACGCTACACCATCAATGGCACCTACCGCTATGAGGGCACCAACCGTCTGGGGCGTTCGCGCTCGGCTCGCTGGCTGCCCACCTGGAACGTGTCAGCTGCTTGGAACGTTCACGAGGAGACATGGTTCGAACGCTGGGAGAACGTGCTGTCGAACCTGACGCTCAAGGCCAGCTATTCGCTCACTGCCGACCGTGGTCCGGCCAGCGTCACCAACTCGACCAACATCTTCGGCTCCTATAGTCCTTGGCGTCCGTTCACCACCGTCAAGGAGACGGGCACCGAATTGATATGGCCCGCAAACCGCGACCTGACCTACGAGAAAAAGCATGAGTTGAACTTAGGCCTGGAGGCTGGTTTCCTGCACAACCGCATCAACCTGACATTCGACTGGTATAAGCGAAACAACTTCGACCTTATCGGTGCGGCCGTGTCTACAGGCTATGCTTCCGGCATGAGGCAGTATGCCAATGTGGCCGAGATGAAGTCGAGCGGCGTGGAGGTCAGCCTGTCAACGGTCAATATCAGAAAGAAGGATTTCGCCTGGAGCACCAGCCTGGTCTATTCGCATACCAGCAATGAGGTGACCAAGCTGCGCAGCGTAGAGCGTCTCATCGACCTCGTTGCCGGCAGTGGCTTCACCACCGAGGGCTATCCCGTGCGTAGCATCTTCTCCATACCCTTTACTGGGCTTAACAAAGAAGGTCTGCCCACCTTCCGCGTCAGCAACGGCGCCATCACAACCACGGGCATATACTTTCAGGAAAGTGACCCGGAGGAACTGGCCTTCCTCAAGTTCTCGGGCAGCGCAGAGCCCACAGATATGGGTTCGCTGGGCAATGTCTTAAAGTATAAGGGCTTGACGCTCAATATATTCCTTACCTACTCGTTTGGCAATATCATACGTCTCGACCCCTTCTTCTCAAACCGCTACAACGACCTGCGCGCCATGCCGAAGGAGATGCGCAACCGCTGGATGGTGCCCGGCGACGAGCAGAAAACCGACATACCCGTCATTGCCAGCACACGCCAGAACCGCAACGACACCAACTTGAGCTATGCCTACTCGGCCTATAACTACTCTACGGCCCGCATCGCAAAGGGCGACTTCATCCGCTTGAAGGAGCTGTCGCTGGCCTACGACTTCGACCGCTCTCTCATCTCGAAGCTGGGACTGCAGACGCTGGGTCTGAAGCTGCAGGCCACGAACCTCTTCTTGCTCTATGCTGACAAGAAACTGAACGGCCAGGATCCTGAGTTCACCAATGCCGGTGGTGTGGCTGTGCCCATGCCTAAGCAGTTCACGCTGACTTTGAGACTGGGACTGTAGGGACAGACTTAGATAGACTATTAAAACAATATGATAAGAGTGACATTATGATAAGATTGATATTACAACAACGACAGAATCTTTGGCTTGCGTGCCTCATTGCGCTCCTTTTCGCTTCCTGCGACAGCTACCTCGACGAGCTGCCCGACAACCGCACCGAGATTACGTCGGAAAGAAAGGTGAAGAGCCTGCTCACCTCGGCCTATCCGACCAACGACCCGCTACTCGTCTGCGAGTTTTCATCGGACAACGTCGACAACTATGGCGCCAGCAATCCCAACACCAATCGCTTTGTTGATCAGGTGTATAGTTGGACGGACGTCACCGAAGCCGACAACCAGAGCCCTGAGCGCTTTTGGGAAGACTGCTACGAGCGTATTGCCGTCGCCAACCTGGCCCTTGAGGCTATCGAGGATATGGGAGGCGCCACCACGCAGGCGCTGCGTGAGGCTCGTGGCGAGGCACTGCTCTGCCGTGCCTACGCTCACTTCATGCTCGTCAACATGTTTGGGCATGCCTACAACACACAGACCAGCAGCAGCGACCTGGGCGTGGTCTACATGACCCACACCGTGGAGACTCTCAACGACAATCCCGACCGCTGGACTGTGGCTCAGGTGTATGAACAGCTCGACCGCGACATACAGGAGGCCTTGCCGCTGGTCAGTTCCAACTACGACGTGCCCAAGTACCACTTCAACCAGCGTGCTGCCTATGCCTTCGCAGCCCGTTTCTATCTCTACTACGAGCAGTGGGACAAGGCCATCGAATATGCCACGCGCTGCCTGGGTACCACACCTGAGGCGCAGCTGCGCGACTGGAAGTTTATGGCCACTATGACGCAGGACGCTACCGCCATCACCCAGCACTACATCGATGCCTCGCTCAACTGCAACCTGCTGCTGCTCACCAGCTACAGCTACATGGGGCTCGTATTCGGTCCCTATCGCTATCTGTCGCGCTACAGCCACGGCAAGTATCTGGCCCAGCATGAGGATGGTGAGGCCGAGAATATCTGGGGATCGGCGCCGTTCTATCAGCCCATGAAGACCTATTCGGGCACCAATATCGACAAGACGATCTTCTGGAAGTTGCCCTATCTCTTTGAGTACCACGACGCCGTGGCCGGCACGGGCTGGTATCGCACGGTATATCCTGCATTCACGTCAGACGAGTGTCTGCTCAACCGGGCTGAGGCCTATGTCATGACAGGGCAGTACGATGCCGCCGCCGCCGACCTGACGATGTGGATGCAGAACTTTGTGAACACCACGCAGCGCCTCACCCCTGCCTATATCCAGGCTTTCTACAACTTGGCAGACTACTCCTACGATGCCGATGGACTGACGTCGACCATCAAGAAGCACCTGCATCCCAAGTTCGACATCGGCGAAGAGGGTGACATGCGCGAGTGCATGCTGCAGTGCGTGCTCGGATTCCGCCGCATCGAGACCCTGCAGACGGGCATGCGCTGGTACGACGTGAAGCGCTACGGCATCGAGATCGTGCGCCGCGAAATCAACGCCAGCGGCTTCCCCCAGCGCACAACCGATGTGCTGACGGTCGACGACCCGCGTAGGGCCATCCAGATTCCGCTGCGTGCACGCGACGCCGGTGTGAAGCCCAATCCGAGAAATTGATGTAAAAACGAAACGTCATTAAACAACGATATACCAATGAATACATTCCGCAAAATCTATATGGGCCTGCTCGCAATCTGTGGCATCGTCGCAGCCACGGCCACCCTTGCTTCCTGCTCTGAAGAGGAGCTGAGCAGTCAGAGTGTGGTGAAGGTCGATCAGGTGGATTATACGCCCTTCGACTACTGGCTGCAGCGCAATTATGTGGCTCCCTACAACATTGCGTTCAAGTACCGCTACGAAGACAACGAGAGCGACATGAACTATTACACCGTGCCGGCACGCTATGAGGCCGCCATCATACTGGCCCATATCGTGAAGTATATGTGCTTGGAAGCCTATGATGAGGCTGGCGGCATCGAGTTCACGCGCAGCTATTTCCCTAAGCTCATCTTCACCATCGGCGAGTGGGAGTACCAGAACAACGGCACCTACATTCTCGGTACGGCCGAGGGCGGACGAAAGATTCTGCTCTCTGGCGCTAATTACATCGAGCAGTATATGAAGAATGGCGATGACCTCAACCACTACTATCTGAAGACCATCCACCATGAGTTTACTCATATCCTGAACCAGACAAAGGACTACTCGGCTGACTTCCAGCTCATCACCGGACAGGGCTATGTGGCCGACAAGTGGAGCACTGAGAGCTATAACACGGGCTTTCTGCAGCGGGGCTTCATTTCAAGCTACGCGCAGCACAGTCCGGAAGAAGACTTTGCCGAGATGCTCTCCATGTACGTATGCAACAGCACGAAGCGCTGGAATTCGTGGATGGCTCAGGCGGGTGCCGAGGGCGAGCGGCTTATTGCCGCCAAGCTCGACATCGTAGTCGACTACATGCTCACCTCTTTCGGCATCGACCTGCCGCGTCTGCGTGAGACTATTCAGCGTCGGCAGCGTGACATCGTGGCCGGTAGAATCGACCTCACGTCTCTTGAGAATTGAATAATTGATAATAGTTAATTGATAATTTGGTATGATAAACAAAGTCAAACATATAGTCTGCTGTTGTCTTGCATGCTGCGCCGTCAGCACGGTCTTCACCTCTTGCCTGAAGGATCAGGAAGACCTTTTCGAACTGTCAGCTTCAGAGCGTCTGCAGACGAAGATCGACAAGGTGAGGCAGACACTACGCGATGGCGTCTATGGTTGGGAGCTTGAATACTATCCCGGCAACAGGCAAGACTACGGAGGCATTGTCTATACCGTGCGCTTCGACTCGCTCACGGCTACCGTGGGTTGCTCGCTGATGCCCGACAGCTTTGTGACTTCCTATTATAAGATTTCAAACGACAACGGCCCCGTGCTGACTTTCGATACTTACAACCAGCTGTTGCATTATTTCTCAACTCCCAGTAGCGGCGAGTATGAAGCCAAGGGCGGCGAGTTTGAGTTTGTCGTCAACGAGGTGAGCGACACGCTCATCACTCTCTATGGCAAGAAGACCCGCAACACCATTTATCTGAGGCGCTTCAACGGCCCGGCCGACGACTATGCACAGAAGGCCGTCTGTATGTTCGACAGCATTGCTGCCGGCTTCACCGGCACCATTGGCGGTATTGCGGTAGAGGGGCGAATCAGCATCATGGATAAGCAGCTGACGGTGGACGTTGAAGGCCGCTCTGTCGTCATGCCTTTTGCCTTCACCGACAAGGGCATTCATCTCTACCAGCCACTGTCGATAGGTGGCGTGGCTGTGCAGACCTTGGCCTATGACATCGCAACCAACCGGTTTACATGTCTCGATGCCAACACGTCTGACGTCGTGTTCGATGGCATTCTCGCGTCTGACGACGTGGTGCGCTTTGCCGACTATGCAGGCAACTATACCCTGCGCTACAATGGGCGCACAACGACCAGCGTCTCGCTCGTGCCCAGCCGCATGGATGGCACCTACAGGCTGAGGGGGCTGAGCCCCCACTATGAAGTGGTGCTCAGATATGAACATACGACGGGCAACCTGATCTTGGCGCCTCAGGTGGTGGGCGACATCAATGGTGCATCGGTCTATCTGCTTACGTTCAGCTCGACCACTGGCAGCGTGTGGCTTGCCGAAGATGCCTCGCTCACCCTCACGTGGAACAAGAACAAGGCGCGTGTGGCTTACAACTTCTCGGCCACCAATCCCGACTCGTATCCCTGCGACTCGGCTATCCTCTATATGATTTACTACGATGAAGACGGCAATGCGTCGGCAAGGTCTGTCACCGATGCCGAGTGGCTTGTCAACGGCTCGGCCATGCTGACCAGTCTCGTCTCATTGCAGCGGCAAAACAGATAATACACCTTTGAAACATGAATATTATGAGCAGAATATCAACCGCTTTCAGCACATTTTTGGCAGTTTGTGTCGTTGCCATAGTCTTCACGGCCTGCGGCGACGACAGCAACGATGCTGCCGACTTTGAGACGTTGAACATAGTGAAGAGTGATTTGACTTTCGATCCTCAGGGTGGCACCGGGTCGGTGGAGGTGCAGGCAGAAGGCACCGTGGAAGCCGAACTCAACAGCGACTGGTGCTCAGCCGTGGTCGACAGGAATGTCGTGACAGTCACGGTCGATGCCAACACCAGCTATGAAGGCCGCACGGCACTCCTCACCGTCAAGGCCGGCACCGCCAGCGTCAGGGTGCCTGTGCAGCAGCGTGGAGTGGCTCTGGGCTCGCTGAGCGTCGAGGCCGACCATATTGGCAACAACGGCGGCCGGCTGGCTTATTATCTGCACACCGACCTGCCGTTCAATATCTCAACCGACGAAGAATGGATACACCCCCGGTTGGAGGGCGACAGTCTGGTGCTCGACATCGAAAAGAACACCGCCCGGCACATCAGGCGTGGGCTGGTGGAGTACGAGTGCAATGGTATCGAGGGGCACATCAGTATCGTTCAGTACGACTTGAACCTCGTGGTTGGCGAGTATTACTTTGGAGGCATCATGCAGGGAGCATCTGTAGGCTTCCGCTTCCATCTGACGGAGAATGACGGACAGTTCTACATGACGTTCTTCACGATGGAAGAATGGAGTAAAAACCCCATACCGGTTGAATTCGATGTCGACAGGTGTGTGCTGACCCTGCATAGTGGCACAGTCATCTACGCCGACGACAAGTCTTCCTATGCCTTCTACTTCTTTGACGACACCGGCAAGGTGGTGCAGTCGCAGGCGGCAACGATGAAGGCTGAGCTCTACTACAACCCCTTTGCTTTCGAGGACACCGGCTCTCATTATGCCACGCTTGAGGATGGCGGCACGTGGGCCGGCACAACGCTCACGGGCTTCATCATCTATATGATTTCCTCTTTCGTGCAGACTCCTGTGGTGCAGCTGTCGAATCCTTACATCGTATGGCTGGGACCCATAACTGATTAACAACAAAATGACTGACATGAAACATCATCAGAATGACAAGGTGAAGAGGCCGGCTTTCCGTTTAGTGCTGGCCTTCCTGCTGACCGCTTGCCTGCCGCTTGGCGCAGACGCACAGCAGCGCTGGTGGGGCTATTATGCCGATGGGACCGACCCCTCGTATATGGGCACGCAGTCGGCAGAGACCTACACCTGCGGTGCCCAGTTCAGCTCCACAAGGACCGTCCTTCGTGGTGCCGCGGTGCATGCCGTGCGTTTTTTCTTGCGCGACAAGACCAATGTCTCCGATGTGAAGGTGTGGCTCTCTACTACTCAGCCTGCCACGGCAGAGGCTGCCAATATCATGGTCGTCGACGTGCCTCAGGAGCAGTTGGCTGACCTCGACCACGACCAGCGCATGGTAGAGGTGACGCTGCCCGATACCTACAGTTTCGGAGAGGGTAGTGTCTACGTGGGCTACAGCTTCAAGATGGGGAGTGCCAAGACCGGTGCCGACAAGCAACCTGTGGTGTGTGCCGGTAAGGGCAATGGCGGTAGCGGCAGTTTCTGGATTCGCACTACCAAGACCCTGTTGTCGTGGAACGACATGGGGACGCGTTATGGGGCGCTCGCCCTGCAGCTGCTTGTCAGCAATCCTTCGCTGAAGGCAAACGCCGTGGAGGTTGGCACACTCGAGCGCATGGTAGGTGTCGCAGGCTCCGACATGACGACAGAGGTGGAGCTGACGTCAGCAGGACTGAGCGAGGTGCGCAGCATCGACTATAAGGTCGTCGTCGGCGCACAGCAGTATCCTGAACAGCACTACGACCTCCCCGCAGCCGTCTGGACACCGGGCAGCAGCACGACCATGCCCGTCAGTTTCAAGATGCCTGTTGCCACAGGGCTCAGCAGCTACAGTGTTGAGGTGACGAAGGTGAATGGCAGTGCCAATGAGGCGGCCCAGACCGTGTCGTCAGGACCGTACGTGGCTGTCGACCGCCTGGCGCGGCGGCGCTCTGTCGTCGAGGAGTACACCGGCACATGGTGTGTCAACTGTCCGCGTGGCATCGTTGGCATGTCGAATTTGCAGCAGCAGTTCCCCGATGATTTCATCGGTATCGCCGTCCATACCAACGACCCCATGGCCTTGTCGGCCTACGAGCCGCTTCAGTCATCGGGTGTGCCCCGTTGCCAGATTGACCGTGCGTTGTGGTGCGATCCCTATATGGGTCTGCAGGCCGACAGTCACTACCATCTTGACGATGCCTTCCGGCTGATGCTCAACCGTCCTTCTGAAGCCGACCTGCAGCTGGAGGCCGTTTGGACCGATGAGAGTCAGACGCAGCTTCAGCTCACCGCCCGTCCCACGTTCCATTTCGACAGCACCATTTCCGACAGCTATGCCTTGTCGTTCATCATCACGGCCGATGGCCTGACAGGAAGCACCAAAGAGTGGTGGCAGGCCAATGCCGAGTCGGGCAGCAACGCATTCCCCGATAGTGATATGGATCGCTTCCGCAATGCTCCCGATCCCGTCAAGGACATTGCCTACAATCACGTGCCCGTGGCTGTTCAGGGACTTGTGAGCGGGCTCAGCGGCAGCATCGTGCAGCCCATAGTCAGTGGCGTTTCCCAGGCTTTTTCCACCACGTTTGATCTCTCTCGCAATGGATTGATACAAGATAAGTCGCAGCTGGCTGCCGTCGTGCTGCTGCTCGACAAGGCAACAGGCCAGGTGGTGAATGCCGCCAAGACGCACGTCGGCACAGGGGCGGGCATCCGTTCTGTCGGCAGCGAGGCACCCCAGCCGGATCGGTGGCTCACGCCAGATGGACGTCGTGTGGATAGCCCCCAGCGTCCAGGTATATATATAAAAGGACACAAAAAAATTATTGTTAAATAGAAAAGAAAGGATTTAGTTATGAAAAAGAGTTTTACCCTGTTTATGTTGATGCTCCTCGCTGTTTTTCTGGCACCGACAGCCGTTGATGCTCAGGATATCACGCTCGAGGGCTACACCAATGTGTACATCAGAGTGCAGGCAGCTGTCGAAGGCTCAGGCAGAGTGTCGGTCACCCCGCCGAAGGGCGGCCTCGAGACCTACAAGGAAGTCGTCGATTTCCAGAAGACGCTCCCCGTGGCAATGTCTTCCGTCAGTTTCAATGTGAAGTGTCGCGCCAATAGTGGCTACACCTTCGGCGGCCTATATGCCGACGATGGCGACGGCGTGTTTGACATCACGAAAGACGAGCTGATCTATAGTGCTGATGCCGGTCTGATGCTCCTGCCTCTCAGCATGCTGGGATTAGACGACGACTATGAGCTCTATGCCACGGAGACAGAGGCCCAGATGGGCGAAAAGCCCACGGAGCCGCAGGTCATCATCTTTGCCAACTTCAGCAATGGCGTCACCATTGCCGTCGACCGCTATCAGGAGCAATGTGGTACGGTGGAGATCAGCAAGCCTGTCAATGCCGCTGGCGATGTGGTCACTATCAAGGCCATCCCGGCCGAGGGCTATCAGTTTGAATACTGGAAGACGGGCTACGGCTCGCAGTGGGGGATGCCCAACCCCGATACTTCGGTGAGCAGCGAGGCTGAGTGGACTTTCACGGTGCAAGGTGGTGAGCGCTACTATGCCTACTTCTCGGCCGTCAATGCCCCCGTGCTGGAGTTCCCCGAGGAGGGTGGATGGATTGCCACTTCGTTTACTGGAAGCTGGCTGATGCACGAGCAGTCACAGGGCATTTCCTACTGTCTGACGATGGACGATATAGTGACCAACGATGCCATGCAGACCTACCTGAACATCGACAACGACGATGCCAAGTACGACAACGTCCACCGCTTCTTCAGTGCCGAGCGTGGCTATGGCAACCGGGCTTCGCTCGTCTATGGTAAAGGAACCGTGCGCTTCACGCACTATATTGTCGGACTCGGATTCGACCGCTCAGGTAATATCCTCGAGTGGAGCGGAACGAAGCCATACACCGTCAACGACCGTGATAATACGCTGGGCTACCATGTCTACGTGTTCCGTCCCGACTTGGAGGCTTTCGTAAGAATAGGGACCACAGACAGCTATGAGGAGGTCTACACGACCAGCGTCACTGTGCCGGCCAACACGTGCTACCTCTGCATGGAGGGCTTCGACCTGGCCGACCCCATCACTGGCTATATCCCTGAAGTCATCGGCCTCTCACCCGAGGCTTTCGACAAAGCTGTGGCTGGTGTCGAGGAGGTGCAGGTCTCACAGAAAGTCGGTCGTCAGACGGTGTTCGACCTCATGGGACGCAAGATGGACGGCACGCCTGTCAAGGGGCTATACATTAGGGAAGGTAAAAAAATTGTAATTAAATAATTATCAGATTTTTTGGTCATTTCGAGATATTTTCTTATCTTTGCTCCCTGATAAACTGGAAAGTTTTACAAAAATGACATTTATTAACAACTAAAGAAAAAGCTTATGAAAAGAATTCTATCCTTGCTGTCCCTGCTCATGATTGCTGTTGTGGGGATGAATGCCCAGAATGGCGACGCTACTTCTTTCGACGTCACCAAGGTGGCCATTACGCCGGCTGAGGGCGCCGTGACAAGTCTTGAGAATTTCAATATCACGTTTGGCGGCCAGACAGTGACTGCCAACGAAGATGCACTCATCGAACTTGTCAACACCCTGTCGGGTGAAACCGTCGACGGCGGGCTGGAGCTCGACGAAGATGGTTCTGTGAATGTAGGACTGGCCGACCGCGTCAGCGCTCCCGGTTCCTATCAGCTCAACATCCCTTCGGGAGCCATCCTCTTCGAGGGCAAGGCCATCGATCCTCTCAGCTTCAAGTATACCATTGGCGGAGCTGCCGACTATACCATCAATCCTGCTGAGGGCAGTGTGAGCGAGCTGAGCACATTTACCATTACGTTCAACAACTACATGGTCGATGTTGACACTGACAATGCTGTGGCATGCCTTATCAACAAGGTGAGTGAGGCCGAAGTGCCTGCCTCCGTCTATTCCATCAATGGCGGCAAGGCTGTCTATGTGGCTCTCGACAATACGGTGACAGCTCCTGGCGAGTATGAGCTCTGCATCATCGAGGGGCTTACCAAGACCGCCGACGGCTCGGCTGTGCCTGAGCTCTACTTCAGCTTTACCATCGAGGAGGCTGCTCCTGCCGGTGTTGTCATCGACATGAGTGATGCCATTGTGGCTGACGAAGGTTTCACGAAGCTGTTCAGCAGCACTTCCGACCTCGACTTCAGCGCAGTCGATGGCATCAAGGCCTATGTGGCAGTCAAGAATTTCGACAATTACAACTTTGTGGAGAGCGTCACGCTGTCGCCCATCGACGTAGTGCCTGCTGGCACCGGTGTCGTGGTGAAGTCTGAGGAAAACAAGGCGTACACCATTCCTGTGGCAGAGTTTGTGTTCGTTGATGAGTTTACCAACGACCTGGTGGCCGTGTCGAGCGACCTCGACCTCTATGATGCCGTTAAGACCAACTCTTGGGGTGAATTCTCTTCGGGTCCTGCAGTGCTCGGCATACGTAGTGTTTACAACTACGACTTAACCACCGATGAGTACACCACCGTCGACGTGTTTGGCTTCTTGCCTGCCGACAAGCCCGCCCAGGCCGGCACGGATTACATCAAGGCCGGCGAAGCCTATCTGGCCTTGGCTGATGGCGAGTGGGACTCGTGGAACGACTACATCAAGGTGACGTTTGCCGACATGGAAGTCGACGCTTACAACAGCATTGCCGAGCTGACGGCTCTGCCCCTCGTTACCGACGAGGGTGGCAAGCCCGTTGTTCTCAATATGAACTACACCGCTGAAGTGACGTGGACCAATGGCAGCTACATGGGTGTTCAGGACTACAGTGGCGGCATCATCATGCAGGTGCCGGCAGGCGTCAGCGTGAAGGCTGGCGACATCCTCTCAGGCTCATTCACCGGCAGTTTTTCCAACGTGCTCTACCCGCAGCTCTCTGTTTCGCCCCTCACTAATGCCGACAACCTGATGGTGCTCAACGGCGAGGGTGCTCCCCAGCCAACGGGCGTCACGGTGGAAGAAGCTTTCGAGAGCGAGAATCTGATGCGCTATGTGAAGCTGTCTGACATCAACCTGAAGGTTGTTGCGGGCGACTATGTCAGCAACTATTGGCTGTACAATGCCGACGGCACTGAGGTATTCCTCAATCCTGCTTTCGATGAGGCTTACTACCAGCTGGTCGGCCTTGCTGACGGCGATGCCGTCGAGATTGAGGGCTATGCCTTCATCGTGCCCGATGACAGCCCCTATCTGACTTACGGCTACGACAAGTATGAGTTCCTTCCCGTCAACGTCACGAAGAAGGAGGCTGCTCCCAAGGTGCTCATTGCCGACTGGCAGGCTCTTGAGAACAATACCGAGGCTACGCTGACGCTTGAGGATGCGCAGGTGAACTTTGTCGATGCAGAGAAAGGCCTTGTCGCCATCCAGGATGCTACCGGCGGTATGGTGCTCAATGTGGAGGGTCTCGACGTGCAGCAGGGCGACCGTCTGAATGGTCAGCTTGCTGGTAAGAGAGTCAACAATTCTCTGGGTTACGTCGCTCTTGAAAAGAACGACAATACTGACGCAACGGCTGTAGAGGTGAGCGCTGGTGAACTCGTGGTGAAGGAAGTGAGCATCGCCGAGGCCAAGGCAGAGGAGAACCGCATGATTCTCGTCATGGTGAAGGACTCTTACTACAATAGCGAAGGCTATGGACTGAACTTCTATGGCATGTCTCTCTTCTATCCCTCTATTGAGAAAGACGACGAGCTGATGATGATTTACGACGGATTAGGGATTGGCTATACCTCGGCGTTAGGCGAGGATTATGACGGTGCCGATGTGGCTGGTCTTCCCCTCATCGTCGGTGAATTCAGTATGTACGGTGTTGAGGAGCCCATTCTCCTGCCCGTGGTAGTGCCTGGCGACACTTACTCGAGCGTCACCACCAGCATCACTGGTGCTAAGGAGATGATTAAGAAGGATGGTGCATTCTACAATATGAATGGTCTGCGTGTTGACAATCCGCAGAAGGGCATCTTCATCCAGAATGGCAGGAAGGTTGTTGTGAAGTAAGTTGTTTCACTTCGCCTTACCATTATGACAGGTTGCGCCGCGCTGCTTCCCAGCAGTAGCGGCGCAATTTTTGTTTCAGCGTGGTAACAACTCAGCACCCCATGGCGGGTTGTATTCAGCAAACAACGAAAGGAGTCGCCTGCGGCGAGAAGGGGCACTCGGCATGGCGGTGCTGAGTAGCGACGAAACCAGATTCTGGCCAGAATGGCATCAATTTTGGCCAGAATTGACTTGATTTCGGCCATTTTTTGGGACAGAAATTACCAGAAATTAAAAGAAATTACGGCTGGCGCTATGTTGGGCAGGGCGCCAGATTACGAATCCGTCGCAACTGCAGCCAATCTTTTTGGGGACAGAAATTACCAGAAATTAAAAGAAATTATGGCTGGCGCCATGTGGGTTCCTCGCTTTTTGTTCTTTTTGTTCGTCGGATTTGCAATCCGACGAGCATGCGCCGATGTTGGGCAAGGCGCCGGATTACAAATCCGTCGCAACCGCAACCACCGCAGAGTCCCCCTAAAAAAATGATAATTTCTGGTAATTTCTGTCCGAAAAAAAGCGAGCGCCGATGGCGGGCAGGACGACGGATTACAAATCCGTCGAAACCGCAAACCACCGCTGGGCCTCCCTCAAAAAGAATTATGATAATTTCTGGTAATTTCTGTCCGAGAAAAAGCGAGCGCCGATGTTGGGCAGGGCGCCGGATTACAAATCCGTCGAAACCGCAAACCACCGCAGAGTCCCCCTTCAAAAATTCTGATAATTTCTGGTAATTTCTGTCTGAGAAAAAGCAGGCGCAGATGGCGGGCAGGGCGCCGGATTACAAATCCGCCGAAACCACCGCTGAGCCTCCCTCAAAAAGAATTATGATAATTTCTGGTAATTTCTGTCTGAAAAAAGCAGGCGCAGATGGCGGGCAGGGCGGCGTATTGCAAGTCCGCCGAGCCCAAAAGCAACTACTCATGCCATGGGTATCGAATCGTTACTAAAAGCGCTGAGATTGTGAAAGTTTATTAAATTAATTGATTGTTGTCTATCGAAATGCGAAAATTATTGTATATTTGCCAACAAAAAGAACAATAATCTTTATGGTCTTTATAAAGATAGAAGATTTTTTTAGAAAAGTAATGTTAACGCTTATGAAAAGATTTAACCTAACAACCTTTTTGATGCTCTTTTGCACGATGGTTATGATAGCCCAGACCAAGGATGCGGTCAGGATGAAAATGGTAGCCAGACAGGCTATCGCCGAGGTAGCACATCAGCCGGTAGTCGATGATGTACGTGAGTTGCGCTCGTTGAGCCACTGCTCGGTGATGGGTGCCTCAGAGGGCGGATTTGCGGTGGTGTCGGCCGATGGTCGCACGTTGCTGGGCGTTTCGTCTGCACAAACTTCAGAAGGAAGCAACCCGGGGTTCGAGTGGTGGCTCAGCGCCATCAATGAAGCATTGGCACGCCAATCCCGCATCGGCGATGCTCATCGTGCGTTTAATTCTGGTAATATCAGGCCCAATCCAAAACAGTTTCCCGTCAGTGTGGAGCCGCTGCTGAAGACCCATTGGGGGCAGACGGATCCCTACAACCGCAAATGCTTTTACGACTCGCTGAAGCAGGAGCGCACCGCCGTGGGATGTGTGGCCACGTCGATGGCTCAGGTGCTCAACTACTATCAGACGCCTGAGCGCGGGCATGGACAGCGCACAGTCTACTATCCCTATCAGGACTCTATCAGCGGGCAGAGCATCACGGTCGACTTTGCTTCCGAGCGCTTCCGCTGGGATCTTTTCGAGGGTATGGAAAACTTTGCCAAGCAGTCGTTCACCGACGAGCAGGCCGATGCCATCTCCACGCTGCTGCTGCATCTGGGTGTGGCTGCCGACATGCGCTATGGTACGAAGGACGTCAACGGCAGTGCTACCACGGCGGCCGCTGCGGCCGAGGGCCTGCGCAACTATCTGTATCAGCCTGATGCGCAGGTGGTGTATCGCGACAACTACGATGACGACGAATGGATGGACATGGTCTACTCGGAGCTCTCCACCGGCCATCCGCTCATTTATGGCGGGCAGGCTTTCTCGGGCGGCCACTCGTTTATTTTGAATGGCTACGACCGCAATGGTCTGGTTTATGTCAACTGGGGCTGGAATGGCGATTCCGAAGGTTATTATAATATCAATCTGCTGAACCCTGGCGGCACGTCGTTTGCCGAGCGTCAGGACATGATCATCGGGATCTGTCCCACAATCTATCTCCCTCTCGCCGTGCATGTGGAGCTTAGCGAGCCTGGAACGCTGAGCCAGCAGGCGGCTGAGCTCACATTCTCGAGTCAATGCGACGTGGTCGTTTCTGGCCCTATGAGCGATGCCGATTTTACTGCTCTGCGCAAGTTGCTGATTGACTACCGGGTGAAGAATCTCAACCTCTCAGATGCCCAGTTTGAGTCGTTGCCTGATCAGGCTTTCTATGGTTGCACAGAGCTTACCAGACTGGTCCTGCCTGCAGGCTTGAAGCATCTTGGCGACGGCGCCTTGGGCGACCTTCGTTTCCTTCAGGAGCTGGAACTGGAGCCTGCCGATGATGCCGACTTTGTGGTTGACGGTTCTATTATATATAATAAAGATAAGACCGAAATCATCAGTGTGCTGTCTACCGTCAGCGGCGAGTTGGTGGTCGATGCCTCTGTGACGTCTGTTCATCCTTATGCCTTTGCCGGCTGCGTCCTGCTGAAGCGCATCGAACTGCCTGCCACCATCACGCGTCTGGAGACCGAGACCTTCCGTGACTGCTACTGGCTGGAAGAGCTCAAAGTGCGCAGCAAGTCGGTCATAGCACTTTCGGGCTACAACATTTTCGAGGGCATCGACAAGTCGGTGTGTACGCTCTATGTGCCCAGCGGCCTGAAGACCACCTACAGCCGTCGTGCACAGTGGAAGGACTTCCTCAGCATCGAGGAGTTTGGTACCACCGTGAAAGCCAACAATGTGGTGCGTCGTCAGGGCGAGCCCAACCCGGAGTTTGGCTATGAGATCAGCGGCGACCCCGTCACCGGCACGCCTGAGCTCTACACCGATGCCACTGAGGATTCGCCAGTCGGCGTCTATACCATCTACGTACTTCCCGGAACCATCACCTCGCCCGATGTAGACTACGTGAATGGACGTCTCATCATCGAGGAGAATACCGAGGGAATCGTTGAGATTGAGAGAGAGGGAGCGCCCGCGAAGGACTACGACCTGCAGGGCCGCCGCGTCGGCAATGCCTTGCGTCGTGGCGTGTACATCCGCAACGGGCAGAAAGTGCTGCGCTGAACCGCAGCACGCTTTGCCTTTCTACCTTTATCTCCGCAACTTCAAACTCCACAAATAGAACGAATGCGATATTTGTTGTATAATTAATATAGTGTTTTTTATGAGAAAAAAGTTAGTATTCGGATTATTGTCCATGTTGATTGCTGGGGGAGTGCATGCCCAGCTGGCCAACAACGTGAAGCCGCGCCTGACCCCCGTTCAGACCGGTGGCGAAGAGTCTCTTATTGAGCACATCAACAGAGTGAATCCCGATGCCATTCGGGAAAAGGGACTGACGCCTGAGCAAGCCGACGAGGCTGCCCTCGCTGCGCAACAGTTCCGCATGAAGACACCGGCCAAGGCAGCCTACAGCGGTCCTGCCTTGAATCAGGAGTTCTGGTTCGTCATGCCGCAAGGCACTCTGTTAGGCTATAAGTGTGGTCTCCACTACTGCACAGGTGGCGACGGCTCGGTGCTGCTGAAGGCCGAAGACCCTACGGGCAATATGTCGGGCCGCTTCAACGGTGCGTATGTTGATGGCCTCCTGCACACCCTCAAAGGCGACCTGACGTGGGTAGACTATGGATTAGTCATTGCCCGCGACCATATCTACGACTCCAACAATAACTGGCAACTCTACCAGAGCGTCAATCTTGGCGAGGCCTACTACCTTCTCTCGCAAGAGGTGGCCGTCGACCCGTTGACACATCGCGTCTATGGCACTTTCCTGCGTAGTGACTACTACACCTACGACATCGCATGGGTGAACTATATGACGCAGGAAATCCATCGCATCGGCCCGGCTCAGCGCGTCTATCCCGGTCTGGGCATGAACAGCGAAGGGCGGCTCTTTGGCGTCGACATGGATGGTGTGCTCTATGAGATCAGTCTTGAGGATGGCTCCGACCGAGTCATCGGTCAGACCGGCATCGTGGTGCGCGACGAAGACGACCGTTATTTCTATCAGAGTGCAGAGTGCGGCGTGCGCGACAATGTGCTCTACTGGGCTGCTGTCCTCCCCGACGGCGCGTCGGCACTCTATGCCATCAACCTCGAGACGGCTGAGGCCACAAAGATTCACGACTTCCCCAAATACACGCTGGCACACTGTCTCACCGTGCCCGACATGATGGCCGACGACGGCGCCCCTGCTGCCGTGACCAACTTGCGGGCTTCGTTCGAAAAGACCGCCACTTCAGGCCAGCTGTCGTTCGTGCTGCCCACAACGACCTACAACGGCCAGGCCCTGACGGGCCAGATTGGCTATGAGGTGCGTGTCGACGGTAAGGAGACGACCACGGGCATGGGTGAGGCCGGCGCCACGACCTCTCTGTCGCTGACGCTCCCAGAGGGTCGGCACTTCGTGGAGGTCTATGCCACTAACAGCATCGGACTCAGCGCCCAGGCCTGTGTCAGTGTCTTCGTCGGTCTTGACCAGCCCGGTCAGGTGCAGAATCCCAAGCTGTCCATCCTCGACGACGTGGCAACCATTGCCTGGGAGCCTGCCATTGGCATCAATGGCGGCTATGCCGGCGAGATGACTTACACCGTGGTGCGCTATCCTGATGGAGCCGTGGTGGCTGAAAACATCAGTGGCACGTCGCTGACCGACCGCCTCCCCTTGGCCGATTGGCAGCGCTACTACTATGGTATCACCGCCAGCAACACCACACAGAGCGGCCTCGAGGCCTCCACGATCGCCGTGGCAGCCGGAAAACCCTACGAGCTGCCTTATATGGAGGATTTCCTTACCAAAGCCGATTTCCTGAACAACTATACGACCTTCGATGCCAATAACGACAACGTCACATGGGTGACCAACATCTCTCAGCAGGCCACGTATGCCGTCTATACCTTCAACATCAGTGAGCGCTGGACCAATATCGAGGCCGACGACTGGCTCTTCACACCCTCGTTTGCCCTGAAGGCCGGCAAGACCTATAAGCTGACGTTCACCGAGGCTTGCTACGGCACCGACGCCCAGTGCATCAACAAGCTGGAAGTGAAGGCCGGCCGTGGCGCCAACGCTGAGGCTATGACCTTGGAACTGCTGCCTGTCCAGGAGTATAGCAACAACAAGGTATTCAACGATGTCGTTGTAGAGTTCACCGTGCCTGCCGACGGCAACTACAACGTGGGCTTCCACGCGCTAAGCGACCCTCGTAAGACCGATTTCATCCTTGATGCCTTGCAGATGGAAGAGAAAACGTCCAGCGCATCGCCTGCCGCTGCCACCAACCTGAGCGTAACGGCTGCCACCGAGGGTGCCCTCTCGGCTACCGTGTCGTTCAAGGCTCCTGCCAAGACTTTGGGCGGTGCAGCCCTTGGCTCTCTCTCTAAAGTGCGCGTCATCCGTCAGAACAAGGTGCTCCACACCTTTGAAAACCCTGCTCCCGGTCAGGCTCTGAGCTTTACCGACGACACAGCCGTAAACGGCTTCAATACCTATGTAGTGGTAGCTACCAACGATGTCAGCGACGGCCCCACAGTCTCGGCTGAAGCCTATGTGGGCATCGACGTGCCGCAGTTCGACTACAGCAGTGTGGGTGTGGAGGACAATGGCGACCACATCACCGTGAAGTGGGCCGAAGTTGGCGAGACAGGTCTCCATGGCGGTTATGTGAATCCTGCCCAGGTTGGCTATGCCGTCTACAACATAACCTACGATATAGAGAATGGTATGATGACTGTCGGCGACATGATCAATACGGTCATGGGCACCGACCACCTCGATGTCCCCACGCCGACCTACGAGGGTGACCAGCGGGTGGTGAGCTATGCCATCGTGGCTGTCAACGAGATCGGTGCCGACGAGAATCACACGGGTGCCACCTATGGCATGCCCATCGGCCAGCCTTACGCCCTGCCGTTCATACAGAGTGCCAGCAATGGCCGCCTGTCGGGCAAGATGATGTGGGCCGAGACCGAGAACAACCCCTCTGCTGCCTACAGCCTTTCGGCCGATTCCTACGACAAAGATAACGGCAGTTTCGAGTGGATGCCCGCCGACCGCTCCTACACGCTGTCGCTCAACACGGGCAAGATATCGCTGGCCGGTGCCAACAACCCGACGCTGCGCTTTGCCCACAAGGGTGTGCCCAACACGCGCTACGGCATCACCGTCAGTGTGCAGACCCCCGACCGTGAGGTGACGCAGCTGAAGGCCATCAACTACCGTGAGATCACCGGCACAGATCCCGAATGGACGCTGGAGAGCATCGACCTGAGCGACTTCAAGAACGAGGAGTATATCGTGGTGAAGTTCTTATTCAGCACCACGGCCTCGAGCAACTCCGCCATCAAGGGCAAGTCGCTTCTGCTCGACGCCGTCAACGTGCTTGACATGCAGACCTACAACCTGAGCGTCGACATCGAGGCTCCTGAGAAGATCGTGGCCGGACAGGGCGACAACATCAACGTGATTGTACACAATGTGGGTGAGCGCGATGCACAGGGCTACAGCGTGAAGCTCTTCATCGACGACGAGGAGGCCTATGCCGAAACCATCAGCGAAAACATCTCTTCGCTCGAGCGCCGCGTGGTCAGCGTGCCCTATCGTCCCAGCGTGTTCGGCGAGGCCGACCGCATCACGGCCCGTGCCGAGCTGACGTGGGCTTACGACCTGGTGGACGAAGACAACGAGATGGAGGAGGAAATTGTCATTGCTGCCCCGACGGTGCCTCAGCCCGAGGAGGCCTACTCGCAGCAGGAGTCCGGCGGACTCAGTCTGACGTGGAAGGCCCCTGAGCAGGTGGCTGAGCGGGTCTTCGATTCGTTCGAGGGCCGCGAGTACACCGACTTCGACCTCTGTGGCATCACCATGGAGAACCGCGAGGGCAAGATGGGCGACTGGACCGTATGGAATCTCGACGGTGATGGCACCTGGGAAGGGCCTCACGGCGCCACTGGCCGTCTGCCCGAATGGTACGGCTCGCAGCTCGAGGGGCTCTCGTTCCCTAACAGCGGTGAGGTATGCGCCTGGATGGTGTTCAACCAGAATCTGGCCGTGGGCTCCATCGGTGCTCGGGAGGATGGCATGATCGTGGCTGGCACCGACACTCCCATCACGCCTCTGACGGGTAATAAGATGGCTGCCACGTTCGACGACTTTGTGCAGCAGGACACCTGGCTCATCTCGCCCGAGCTGAGCGGCCGTGGGCAGGATGTCACCTTCTATGCCGCCGCACCTGCCACCTTCAATAAGATGACCGATCAGCCCGAGGTTGTCGAGGTGATAGAGCTGCTTGTCTCTAATGGCGGCCTCACTCCCGACGACTTCGTCTCGCTGGGCACCGACACTATCACCACTCAGGAGTGGCACGACTACGAGCTGGAGCTGGACGAGGGCGCCAAGTACTTCGCCATCCGCAATGTGTCGTCGTCATACAACGCCCTCAGCCTCTTCGTCGACGACGTCACCTATGAGCGCATGTCGGCCCTGCCCGTGAGCTACAACATCTATGCCGACGAGCAGCTGGTGGCCAATGTCGTGCTGGGCGAGCCCTTCAAGGTCGACGGCCGCGCTTTGCGCTATGCCATCACGGCAGTCTATGGCAACGGCGACGAGTCGCTGCCCGTCTACTTCGTCGATGGTGCCCAGGGCATCGCCGACATGATGACGGACACCTCGTCTCATCGTGAGTCTGTCTTCGATCTCAGCGGTCGCCGTGTGATGAGTCCTGCCAAGAAGGGCATCTACATCATCGACGGACGCAAGAGAATACAGTAGAACTCATCTTCTGTATAACATAACGATATTTATGATTAGCAAGAAATTATCAGCTTTGGCAATCCTGTTGGCACTGGGAGGCGGCTCTTCGTGGGCCGCCCCCCATGGCCTGTCGCGCCTGAAGACCGTGGCTGCCAAGGCCATCCATGCTGTCGATGTGCGTGTGTTGGCCGAGCGTAGCCATGTGGTGATGCTCGGCAGCGAGGACGAAGGCTTCGCCGTGGTTAGCCGCGACGAGGTGGCGCCGCGTGTGTTGGCCGTCTGCACCGAGCCGTTGGCGGGCGAGCCGAATCCCGGCGTGCAGTGGTGGCTCAATGCCATCGACCAAGCCATCGCCCAGACCGGTGCCTTCAGCCTGGCGCCCACTCAGTTTGGTGTGCCTGACAGCATCGGGCCGCTGCTCTCTACCCGCTGGGGGCAAGATGCCCCCTACAACAACCTGTGTCCCATCGGAGCCGACGGCACCCGCTGTCTCACAGGCTGTGTGGCCACCTCTACTGCGCAGGTGATGCGCTACCACCGTCTGCCTGTGCGCGGACAGGGTGAGCGCACCATCTACTATCCCAAGGGCGACACCTCCGGCACACCCGTCTATGCCCATTTCGGCGCCACGTGGTACGACTGGGACAACATGCGCGACTCCTACAAAGACATCGCCTACTCCGATGCCGAGGCCCTCGCCGTGGCACAGCTCATGATGCATGCTGGCGTTTCGGCCGACATGATGTATGGCACTGATGCCGAGGGTGGCAGCGGTGCCGTTTCGGCGGGCGCCTGCGAGAGTCTGGCGCGCTATTTTGGTTTCACCGGAGCCACCTTCCTGTCGCGCGATGACTTCTCTGAGGAAAACTGGATGCAGCAGGTCTATGAGCAGTTGGCCGCCTATGGTCCCATCGTCTACAATGGTAGCGACAAGCGCGGTGGCCACTCTTTTGTCGTCGATGGCTATCGCTCTGATGGCCTCGTCCATGTCAACTGGGGTTACGAGGGTGCTGGCGATGGCTATTACGACTTGGCCACGCTCAACCCGTCGTTCTCTTCGGGCGGCTATGCCGAGAGCCAGCACATGATGATTCTGCGTCCGGATCAGTCGGAGCGCATCACACAGCTCGACCTCAGCGATGTACAGCTTACCGACGGACTGCTGCCCGCTAAGGCCTACTACGGCTATCCCTATCTCACCCATGTCGTCCTGCCTGCAGGCATCACCCGCTGGGGCGATGGAGCCTTGGGTGCCTGTCCGTCGTTGCGCACAGTCGTGCTCCCCGATGCCGAGGACCGTCAGTTCGTGCTCGTCGACGACTGTCTCATCTGTTCGCCTGATACCACCGAGCTTATCGCTGTGCTCAGCACGGCCACGGGGCGTGTCAACGTCCCTTCCACCGTGACAGCCGTCCATGCCCATGCCTTTGATGGCTGTGTAGGCATCGACACTCTCGACCTGCCCGCCGCCCTCACCAGCATTGGCGCTGAGGCCCTGCTTGGTTGCGGTGGTCTGCGACAGCTCCGTGTGCGGGCCAAGACGCCTCCGGCGCTCAGTGGCTATGGCATCTTCACAGGCGTCTGGACCGACGAGTGCCACCTCAACGTGCCCAGTGGTACGGCAACCACCTACAAGCGTCGTGCCCAGTGGAAGGACTTCGCTGCCGTCGATGAGTTTGGCACCACTGTCAAGGCCAGCAATGCCGTGCGCCGTCAGGGCGAGCCCAATCCTGAGTTTGCCTATACCGTGTCGGGTGAGCCCGTTACCGGTGTGCCTGAACTCTACACCGATGCCACCCTCGACTCGCCGCCAGGCGTCTACACCATCTACGTCCTTCCTGGCTCCATTACCTCGCCCGATGTTGAGTATATCAACGGTCGTCTCATCATAGAGGAGGCCGACGGCATCGAGATGGTGTCGGCCGGCAGTGGAGTGCTTGCTCCTGCTGTTGTCACCGATTTGTCCGGTCGGCGCCTGCCGTCCGGCTCGCGGCTGCAGAAGGGCGTCTACATTGTCAATCCGCAGAAGGGCGTCTTCATCCAGAACGGCAAGAAGGTGGTTGTGAAGTGATAAGTTGTTTCACTTCGCCTTACCATCACGACAGATTGCGCCGCGCTGCTTCCATGCAGTTGCGGCGCATTTTTTTTTGATAGAAGGTTGCAAAAAGTAAGCTGATAGTTCGTTTTTGTGAAAAGAAAGTAGTATTTTTGCAGCCATAATCAACAATAATGAATTTTATGAAGTCAAAAACAATCTTTTCGCTTATGATGATGCTCTGGGGCCTGCTGCTGTCGGCAGATGCCCAGACAAAGGCTCCTGATGATTTTACCATCATCGAGACGATGCCTGAAGGCCAGGTGCAGATATACAATCGTACAGGCAAGACACGTAATGAAAACTCTGAAGAGCCTGGCAGCATCACTACCAATGAACAGACCGGCACGATGAACGTCATCTTC
>JAGBJJ010000053.1 GCA_017934525.1 Prevotella sp. | reverse complement strand
TGTAGCGGGAGCCGGGATTGAACCGGCGACCTCATGATTATGAATCATGCGCTCTAACCAGCTGAGCTATCCCGCCAGCACTCTGGCTTGTAAGCGGGTGCAAAGGTAGTGTTTTTATTCAAGACGAAAGAAAGCTTCCCGATAAAAAACGTCTGGCTTAACTTTTTTTATGAAATTAAGAAAAAAAACTGTCAAATCATTCGCTCCTATACCAAGTTTTTTGTATCTTTGCGGCCAGATAAACATGTCAGGAGATGACTACAACTAACCGACATACGACATGCAGAAACAAAGATTAGACCTTGAGTATCCGTTGTCGGCCCGCAAGCCCGACATATTGTGGAATCTCATCAGCACAGATCACGGGTTGGAGCGTTGGTTGGCCGACCGCGTGACGGAAGAAGACGACGTGTTGTCGCTCACGTGGGGCGATATCTATGCCGAGCATCACACCCTGCGTGCACGCATCGTGGAGCGAGTGAAGCCCAGCCACGTGAAGCTGCGCTGGGTGGATGAGGATGACCCCGATGCTTACTGGGAGATGCGCATCGGTCGCAGTGAGCTGACGGAGCAGATATGCCTCTGCGTGGTGGACTATGCTCCCGAGGAGGAGGTTGACGTGGTGCAGGGGCTCTGGGATGACAATCTGGAGCGGCTCCACCAGTCGAGCGGTCTCTGACCGCCGCTTCTGCTGGCATGCGTAGCCACGGCGGCAGGTGGTCTCGGATGGCGCTTTGCCAGACGAGATGTGTGTTTACGCCTTTGCGGCATGGAGCTGTCGCCCAAATCTTTTTTTGAATATTGAAGATTGAAAAAAATGAAAAATATGGCTTCAAGGCATTAAAATTCAATCCACAATATCCCGATTTCAGTTTTTTATCACTACCTTTGCAGTCGAATTATGAGCTTTCGTGTAAAAAAACTCGACCTGTTCGTTGCGAAGCAGTTCGGCTTGCTCTTCGTCGGAACGTTCTTCATCTGCCTCTTTGTGCTGATGATGCAATTTCTGTGGCGCTACGTCGACGAGCTCATCGGCAAGGGCCTCACGCTCGACGTGCTGGCCCAGTTCTTTTGGTATATGGGCCTGATGCTCATCCCGCAGGCCTTCCCCCTGGCCATCCTGCTGAGTTCGCTCATCACCTTCGGCAACCTGGGCGAGAGCTCCGAGCTGACGGCCATCAAGGCGGCCGGCATCTCGCTCATGCGCACCATGCGCTCGCTCATTGTGGTGGTGTTGGCCATCGCCGCCGTGTCGTTCTATTTCCAGGACGTCATAGGTCCCGAGGCCAACAAGTCGTTTGCCCAGCTGCTGCTCTCCATGAAGCAGAAGAGCCCCGAGCTGGAGATACCTGAGGGCATCTTCTACGACGGGCTGCCCAACACCAACCTCTACGTGCAGCGCAAAGACGTGGAGACGGGCATGCTCTACAACGTAATGATCTACCGCCAGTCGGGCTCCTACGAAGACCAGGCCATCATCTTGGCCGACTCGGCCATGCTGCAGTCGACGGCCGAGAAGAAGCACCTGCTGCTGACGCTCTGGAGCGGCGAGTGGTTTGAGAACATGCGCTCGCAGGACATCGGCGGTGTGGCCGAGGTGCCCTACAGGCGCGAGACCTTTGCCTACAAGCAGATACTGCTCGACTTCGATGGCAGCTTCAACTTGGCCGACGCCAGCGGCATAGCCAGCAGCGCCAAGGCCAAGTCGAATGCGCGGATACTCCACGACCTCGACTCTATCCGCCACTCCAACGACAGCATCGGCCACGCGTTCTACCGCGAAGCCCTGGCCTACACCTTCCCCCCCCCCTCGCTCACCAGGGGCGACTCGGCGCAGCTCGAGCAGATGCGGCAGCGCGGCTTGCCCAGCACCGACAGCCTCTTTGAGAGTCTGGGCAGCGAGGCCCGCCGCGACGTGGTGAAGAGCGCGGCGCGTCAGGCTCAGAGCGCCCTCAACGACCTTGTGATGAAGGCCGACTACGCCAAGTTCCTCCACCGGCAGGAGCGCCAGCACCTCATCGAGGCCATCGGCAAATACACGCTGGCCCTCTCGTGCATCATCTTCTTCTTCATCGGCGCCCCGCTCGGCGCCATCATACGTAAGGGCGGCCTGGGCGTGCCGGTCATCATCTCAGTCCTCGTGTTTATTGTCTACTACATCTTCGAAGCCTCTGGCTCGCGCATGGCTCGCGACGACAACTGGACCGTATGGTTCGGCAAGACGATATCCACACTTGTGCTCGCCCCGATGGCAGTCTTCGTCACCTATAAGGCCAACAACGACTCCACCGTCTTCAACGTCGATGCCTATCGCCTGCTGTTCATGCGCGTGTTCGGCCTGCGGCAGAAGCGCAACATACAGTCGAAGGAAGTAATCATCAGCGACCCCGACTATCAGGCCGATGCCGCGCAGCTGCAGCTCATCAGTGCCGACATCGACGCCTACAGCCGCGAGCATCACCTGCTGCGCTGGCCCAGTCCGGTGAAGGTGTTCTTCCGTCCTGGCGACGACCAGCGCATCGAGGCAATCAGCGAGCGCCTCGAAAGCGTCATCGACGACCTGGGCAACACGCGCGACGCCGTGGTGCTGCACCATCTCAACGAGTATCCCGTGCTGGCCACACATGCCCACACCAGGCCCTTCCGCCGCCGGTGGCTCAACGCCCTGACGGGCTTACTCCTGCCTCTGGGCATCTTCTTCTACTTCCGCATGCTGCGCTTCCGCTTGCGTCTCTACAAAGACCTGAAGCACATCGAGAAGACGAGCGCCGCCATCGTGGCGCATCTCTCGCAGCGCCAGGCAGAGGCATCTGCCACCCAGTCATAGCCCCAAAAACGATATAACGATATGGACAACTTTAAACTCAACACCATTGAGGAAGCCATTGAGGACTTCCGTGAAGGCAAATTCGTCATTGTTGTCGACGACGAAGACCGCGAAAACGAGGGCGACCTGATTTGCGCCGCCGAAAAGATAACCCCCGAGATGGTCAACTTCATGCTGAAGAATGCGCGCGGCGTGCTTTGTGCGCCCATCACCATCAGCCGATGCGACGAGCTCGACCTGCCGCGGCAGGTGGCCGACAACACGTCGATGCTGGGCACGCCTTTCACCGTCACCGTCGACAAGCTCGAAGGCTGCACCACCGGCGTCAGCATACACGACCGTGCAGCCACCATACGCGCCTTGGCCGACCCTGCGTCGACGCCACAGACCTTCGGAAGGCCGGGCCACATCAACCCCCTCTATGCCCAAGACCACGGCGTGCTGCGCCGCAGCGGCCACACCGAGGCTGCCGTAGACCTCTGCAAGCTGGCCGGGCTCTATCCGGCCGGCGCTCTGATGGAGATTATGAGCGACGACGGCTCCATGGCCCGCATGCCTGAGCTGCAGCGCTTCGCCCGGCAGCACGGGCTGAAGATTATCACCATCAAGGACCTCATAGCCTATCGTCTGCGCCAAGAGTCGCTCATCGAGGTGGGCGAAGAGGTCGACATGCCCACCCAGTATGGCCACTTCCGCCTCATCCCCTTCCGCCAGAAGGCTAACGGACTGGAGCACATAGCCCTCATCAAGGGCACGTGGCAGCCCGAAGAGCCGCTGCTCGTGCGCGTACATTCGTCGTGTATGACGGGCGACATCCTCGGTTCGCAGCGGTGCGACTGTGGCGAGCAGCTCCACCGCGCCATGCAGATGATAGAGAAAGAGGGCAAAGGCGTGCTCGTCTATATGCAGCAGGAGGGCCGCGGCATCGGGCTGATGAACAAGATACAGGCGTACAAGCTGCAGGAGGAGGGCTATGACACGGTAGATGCCAACCTGCATCTCGGATTCAAGTCTGACGAGCGCGACTATGGCTGCGGCGCCCAGATGCTGCGCCATCTCGGCGTGCACAAGATGCGGCTGATGACCAACAACCCCGTGAAGCGTGTGGGCCTGGAGGCCTATGGGCTTGAGATTGTGGAGAACGTACCCATCGAGGTGACGCCCAACGAATATAACCTGCGCTACTTGAAGACTAAACAGCAGCGTATGGGCCACATGCTCCACCTGTAAGCGTGCGGCGTCAGCAGGGAATAATGGCCAAAATCGCCCTGATTCCGGCCGGAATCAGGGCGATTTTGGCCATTATTGTTTTCCGTGCCACACGCGTCGGCCGTCGGCTGATGGCTGGCAGGCAGGTAGAAGTTGCTGCAATTTCAGTCCATTCCCTTTGCATGTCGGAAAAATTTCGTTATCTTTGTAGCCGCGGTTCCGTATCAGCGGCAAAAGACCGCACGTATTTTAGATTTCAAGATATGCTTAACCGGAAAAAAGAAAAAGATTTTCCTGCCCGCCGTTCCCAGCTTGGCATCGCGGCTGAAGGCTGTGGTCGCTGGCCGTCGACGCCAGACAGCTCTGCCACCAGCGCCCCAGGCTGCCTGTAATCGGCGGCAGCAGGTCTGCCGACAGCCTCTTTTTTTGCATTCAGAAACAAAAATGTGGGCCAAATCTTTCGCAGTCACAAATAAATTGAGTAACTTTGCACGCAAGATTCTTATAAAACCTTAAACCAATAAAAATGGCACAATTATCAAACCGTCTGCAGAGACTGGCTCCATCAGCCACTCTGGCTATGTCGCAGAAAAGCTCCGAGATGAAGGCTCAGGGCATCGATGTCATTAACATGAGTGTCGGCGAACCCGACTTTAACACGCCCGACCGCATCAAGGAGGCCGCCAAGAAGGCTATCGACGAGAACTACTCGCGCTATTCGCCAGTGCCCGGCTATCCCGAGTTGCGCAAGGCTGTCGTGGCCAAACTCAAGAATGAGAACAACCTCGACTACACCACCAACGAGATTCTCGTCTCTAACGGTGCAAAGCAGTGCGTGTGTAATGCTGTCATGGCGCTGGTCAACCCTGGTGAAGAGGTCATCATCCCCGCACCCTACTGGGTGAGCTATCCTCAGATGGCACTGCTCGCCGGCGGCACACCCGTCTACGTGGAGGCTACCTTCGAGCAGAACTTCAAGATGACGCCCGAGCAGCTTGAGGCTGCCATCACGCCCAAGACGCGCCTCGTCATCCTCTGCTCGCCCTCTAACCCCACCGGTTCTGTATATAGTAAAGAGGAATTGCGCGCGCTCGCGAACGTTATTCTTAAGCATGACGACCTCTTCGTCATTGCCGACGAGATATACGAGCACATCAACTATGTGGGCCACCATGAGTCTATAGCCCAGTTCCCCGGCATGAAGGAGCGCGCCATCATTGTCAACGGTGTGTCGAAAGCCTATGCCATGACAGGCTGGCGCATTGGCTACATGGCAGCACCCGAGTGGATCATCAAGGGCTGCAACAAGCTGCAGGGACAGTACACCAGTGGCCCGTGCTCCGTCAGCCAGAAGGCTGCCGAGTTTGCCTACAACGACACGCAGGAGTGTGTGGAGCAGATGCGCCAGGCTTTTGAGCGCCGCCGCAACCTCATCGTGGAGCTGGCCAAGCAGATACCGGGCCTGGAGGTCAACGTGCCCGAGGGCGCTTTCTACCTCTTCCCCAAGTGCTCGTCGTTCTATGGCAAGAAGGCTGGCGACCGCGTCATCAACAACTCTACCGACCTGGCCATGTATCTGCTCGAAGATGCCCATGTGGCCACCGTTGGAGGCGACGCCTTCGGCGACCCCGACTGCTTCCGCATGAGCTACGCCACAAGCGACGACAATATCCGCGAAGCACTGCGCCGCATCGCAGAGTCGCTGGCTAAATTGAAATAAATCTGATGTGACAAGCGTCAAAATGATGCTTTTTGCGGCTCAAAATATTAAAAATGCACGTTAAAAGTAGTTAATCCCTGCCGTAGTCCGCTTTTATTTGCTACCTTTGCGTGGTGAAATTGGCGGCAAGTGTCATTGTAGCTGACGACAAACCGCAGTGTCGCATCAGAATGTTTCGGACGCCAAGGAATATTTATAAACTTAAACTTTTTAATAACTTAAAAACAAAAACATTAAAATTATGGCAACTACACAAAAAGCAGCTGCAGTCAAGAAGACCAGCAGCATCGGTATTAAAGATGCAATTTGGGTGATCGTAATTTGTGCTATCATCGCATTCTGCAACTTCTTCTTCAACTTCGGTCAGGAGGCTAACTTCGAGGGTGGCGATCCCAACGGTTCTCCCGCCAACATCTGGGGTACCATCTATAAGGGTGGTGTCATCGTGCCTGTCATCCACACGCTGCTGCTCACCGTCATCTTCATGGCTATCGAGCGTGTCATCGCTCTGAGCAAGTGCATTGGTAAAGAGAAACTCGCCAAGTTCCTGGCTAAGATCAAGGCTGACCTCAAGGGACTCAACTTCGACCAGGCTCTCCGCGACTGCGACGCACAGGGTGGCTCGGTGGCCAACGTGGTTCGCGCTACCGTCAATGCCTATAAGGAAGCTGACGCTGCACAGGGCGTGAAGAAGGAAGTGAAGATCGCACGCATCCAGGCTGCCCACGAAGAGGCTATCGCCGTCGAGATGCCTACGCTGACGATGAACCTCCCCATCATCGCTACCATCGTCACGCTCGGTACGCTGACCGGTCTGCTCGGTACGGTGGTTGGTATGATCAAGTCGTTCCAGGCCCTGGCACAGGGTGGTGGCGGTGACTCCGTCGAGCTGTCGGCTGGTATCTCTGAGGCTCTGATCAACACTGCCTTCGGTATCGGTACTTCTTGGCTGGCCGTTGTGAGCTACAACTTCTTCACCAACCGTATCGACAAGATTTCCTTCGCTCTCGACGAGATTGGTTATTCACTTGCTCAGACCTACAACACCACACACCAGGATGAGGCTTAATTTTGTCTAACCCTTTAATACTTTTACTACTATGGGTAAGATAAAAATTAAGAAAAACGACGTCTGGATCGACATGACCCCCATGTCCGACGTGATGGTGCTGCTGCTCACGTTCTTCATGCTGAGTGCAAACTTCGTGAAGAATGAGGTGGTGAAGGTCGTCACGCCGAGCTCGGAGACCATGGCGAAGGTGCCTGCGTCGGCCACGCTCGATATCACTATCGATCCCGAGGGCCGAGTGCTGCTGGCTACCGACAAGACGGTGACGCTTGATAAAGCGCTCACGACGATGCTGCAGGAGCGTGGCGCTGAGCTGAGTGCAGAGCAGAGAAAGGCCATGCTTGCCGAGACGCAACTGGGTATCCCCGTGAAGAATCTTGCTGAGTACCTCGGCAAGACACACGAGGAGCAGGTGAAGTTGCTCAAGTCTACAGGTATCCCCACCGACAGCCTGGAAAGCCGTGAAGATAAGATGAGCGAGTTCCAGCTGTGGGTCAAGGCCCTGAAGAATGGCTACAAGGACTGGTACAACGCACAGGACGACGCCACCAAGGCCGGCGCCGCCAACAAACTCGAAATCTGCATCAAGGCAGACAAGAACACTCCCTATGCAGCAGTGAAGAAGGTCATCTCTGAGTTGCAGGACATCAATGAGAGCCGCTACAAATTGCTCACACAGTATAAAAAATCAGATGAATAACTATGGCTAAGAAAAATTCAAGTAAGCAGAAAAAAATGAATGTCCGCGTCGACTTCACGCCGATGGTGGATATGATGATGCTTCTGATCACGTTCTTCATGCTGTGTACATCACTGGCAAAGCCACAGGCTATGCATCTGACGATGCCTGCAAATGATGATACGATGAAATCGGAAGATAAGGATAAGTCGAAGACCGAGCTGACGATGAATATCTATCTGGCCGGTAACGACAAGATCTACTACTATGTTGTGGAGCACAAGGATGACTACGGTAAGCCCGAGTTCCTCAAGGAGACCACTTATGGCAAGAACGGTATCCGCGAGGCTCTGCGCAACCACAAGTTTGCACCCACGAAGGTCCTCATGGACGCTCGCAAGCAGCTTGAGGCCTGGTATGTCGCTCAGCCGAAAGGCAACCAGGAAGTCAATGACTCCATCTACGACCGCGCTATGCTGATGATCAAGAAAGGTCACGTTGACATCGTCAAGGACAATACCCTCAACAAGGCTCAATACGAAAAGGTTGACCGCGACATGAAGGCATTTACCGAGACTGACATGGTGCCTACGCTGGCTGTGAACATCAAACCCATGGATGACTGTTCTTACGACAATCTGGTCACCGTGCTCGACGAAATGCAGATCTGCTGCATCGGTAAGTACGTGATTGATAAGATTGGTGATAAGGACATGCAGATCCTCACTGGTGCAGGTGCCATTCAATAATCACATTTAAACTGAAAGAACTATGTCAAAGATAGATCTATTAGACCAACAATGGATTGACCTCGTCTTCGATGGTAAGAACGAGGCTTATGGTGCCTACCAGATTCGTCAGAACACCAACCGCCGCAACCTGCTGGCCATGATTGCCCTCATACTGGGCCTTGCCGCTGTCGTGGTGCTCTTCCTCGGTGTCAACGTGGCTTCTGAAGCCATACGCTCCGCCCAGCATGAAGCTGAGGTGGTGCTCGACCAGATTGATGAAGAGGCTGCCGAGGAGCAGGAGGAAGAGGTGGTCTACGAGCAGCAGCCCGAAGAGGAGCTGGTGATTGAGGAGACCGTGATGAACTCGGAGAAGTTTACTGCCTATGAAATGCAGGATGAAGCCCCCGAGCAGGTGACGAAGACCCAGGATGAAGTCGCACAGAGTGAAGTGGCCATCGGTGCTGTCGACTACGACCAAGGTAGCGATGAGGCCGACCACGTGCTGAAGGTGAACGAAAAGGTGGTCGATGAGGTTCCGCCTCCTGCACCCGAGGAGACCAAGGTCTTCGAAGTGGTGGAGCAGATGCCTACGTTCCCTGGCGGCGATGCTGCTCTGATGAGCTTCCTCAACAAGAACATCAAGTACCCCGTAATTGCTGAGGAGAACGGCATCCAGGGTCGTGTGATTGCTACCTTCGTCGTCGAGCGCGACGGCTCGATCACCGACGTCAGAGTCGTCAAGTCGGTCGACCCCTCACTCGACAAAGAGGCCGTGCGTGTGCTGAAATCCATGCCGAAGTGGATTCCTGGTAAGCAGAATGGTTCGGCTGTGCGCGTGAAGTACACCGTTCCTGTTACATTCAGACTCCAGTAATGACAGAAGTATGAAAAGAATTCAATTCAATATTTCACTGATTGGATTGTCACTCTCTATTTTAGGCTTGTTCCCCTCATGTGGGAACAAGCCTAATAATGCTGATATATCCTATCAGCAGTCTTCCCGTTATTTTGCGGCCGACGAGAGCCTGAGCCCCGTCATCGACGAGGAGCTTGACATCTTCAATATGAAGAGTAAGCGCGACTCCATCCATCCGCTATATATCAGCGAGCAGGAAGCAATCGAAAAGCTGATGAACCAAGATGTCTGGCTCGTATTCACCACACGGCGCCTGACCACTAACGAAGAAAACATACTCAGAGAGAAAAAATATAATCCGCGTTCCATCGCCCTGGCCTACGATGCTCTGGCACTCATTGTGAACAAGGACAACCCTGACACGCTCATCTCCGTCGATGCCTTCCGCCGCATCATGGCCGGCGAAGCTACGAAGTGGAGCGATATCTATCCGGGGTCGAAGCTCGGAAATATTACTGTGGCCTTCGACAACCCCCGCTCGGCCACGTTGCGCTATGTCGTAGACTCTATTATGGACGGCAAGCAGGTGAAGACCGACGGCAATGTGAAGGCTGCCATGACCAGCGCCGAGGTGGTGAGCTACGTGGAGAATCACAAGAATGCCATCGGCGTGGTGGGCTGCATGTGGCTCAACGACCAGCGTGATACCACCAACCTGGTATACAACCGCAACATCACCGTGATGAAGGTGGGCCGCAGCAAGGAGGTCACGCGCGAGAATACCTACAAACCCTCGCAGTGGAACATTGCCTACAACTATTATCCCTTTATTCGTACCATCTATGCACTGGTTGACGATCCGCGCTCCACGGGCGTGGCACGTGCCTTTGCTAACTTCACGTGGCTGCCCAATCCCGGCCAGCTGATATTCTTCAATGCCGGCCTCTTCCCTGCCCGTGCTGAGTATTCGGTGCGTGATGTGGTGATTGAGTAGTGGGCCGAGTGAGAACAAAAAGAACCTAAAAATTAGAGAATAAACATAAAAAGACTGTTTATGTCGTTAAACTGTTCTGTCGTTGTGGCGTCAACGATGTAAAGCAGTCAACTTGATGTCTAACCATTTAAAAGAAAAGAGAATTATGAAACAGATGAAATATTTTCTGATGGGCGCCCTGCTGATGGGTATCGGTACGGCTGCCACGGCACAAGACGGCACTGCTAACGACATTGCTGCCGTCAAGAGTTTGATTAAGAGTAAGCCTGCCGACATGAAAAAGCAGATGAAGGCTTACTATGGTAAGAACAAGAAGAATCCTGAGAATCTCGTGGCTTTCGGCCGCGCCTTCTATGAGGCTAAGGATACTGCTAATGCACGTGTCTATGCTCAGTATGCACTGGCTGCCTCGAAGAACAAGTGCGCTCCTGCCTACGTGCTGTTAGGTGACATCGCTGCCATGAGCGACGACGGCGGCGCTGCTGCCCAGAACTATGAGCAGGCCATCTATGTCGACCCGAAGAATCCTGACCCCTATCGCAAGTATGCTTCGGTTTATCGTAAGATTGACCCCGCCGGTGCCGTGCAGAAACTTGAGGAGCTGCGCCAGCAGCGCCCCGACTATGCTGTCGATGCGCTTATCGGCCACATCAACTACATCTCGCTGCGCTATGGCAAGGCCAACGAGGCTTTCTCGAAGGTGCCCGTAGGCGACCTCAGCCGTATGGACTTCATCGAGTATGCCATGTCGAACTTCCATGGCCGCGACTTCGCCAAGGCTCTTGACATTGCCAAGCAGGGACTGCAGCGCAATGCCTTGAACCCCACGCTGACTCGTATTGCCATGATGTGCAGCAATGAGACTGAGAAGTTTGACGATGCGCTTATCTTTGCCGACCAGCTCTTCAACAAGTGCGACAAAGACAGCGTGACATTCTCGGAGATTGACTACCAGAGCTATGGTAGGGCTCTTGCTGGCAACGAGCGTTATGCCGAGGCCATCGAAAAGTTCCAGCAGGCTCTGCAGGCTCTTTCGCCCGACGACCGTGCTGCTGAGCCTGAGCTCTATCGCGCTATCTCGGATGCCTACAAGGATATGAAAGACTATCCCAATGCCATTGAGAGCTATAAGACTTTCTTGCAGAAAGATCCCGAGGTGTCGGCTACCGACTATGCCAGCCTGGCACTTCTGGCCAGTAACTATGCCCGTACGCTCGACGGCGACGCAAAGGCTGCTGCCATGCGTGAGGCCGACCAGGTGTATGCCGACCTCGTGGTGAAGTTCCCCGATGCCGAGGAATATGCCCTGTGGCAGCGTGGCCGTCTGAACGCCTCCATGGATCCCGACATGAAGCAGGGGCTGGCTCTTCCGCACTTCGAGCGCATGATTGAGCTCATCGATGCCCGCACGGAGCACGACGAAACCGACCTGCGCCGTCTGGAGGATGGCTATCGCTACCTCATGTCCTACAACTACTCGGTGCTGAAGAACAACTCGGCCGCACTGACGTATGCTAAGAAGATTCTTGAAGTGAAGCCCGACGACGAAGGCATCCGCAAGGTTGTGGAGACGCTGAGCAAGCACTAAGCTTACGGTTCAGCTGACTGATAAACTAACAACAGGGGCAGTCCCATCTGTGGGGCTGCCCCTGTTGCGTATTGTCTGAAAGTCTTTCCTGTCTATAACATGTTTTTCCCCGTCTGTAGTCGCCCACCGTTACTTCTGAATAAGCAGCACGATGGTTTGCAGGGCAAAGTCGAAGAACACAATCTTTCCGTTGGCATTCTGCCCTATGTCGCGAATGGCGCGGTTGGCCAAGTCGTAGAACTGCAGCACGTTGGCCTCGTTGATGAACCGTGCAAAGTTCTTTGCAAAATCTTCCTCCTGTTGAGTCATGTAGACAAGCTGCTCGTCGTGGAAGTTATAGATGAAGTTCTCTCTCACCATGCGCATGAAAAACTGCAGAAAGCGCTTCTGCTTCTCACGCCCGAAAGTGGCTAATGTCTCGCTCCACTTGCGCAGGTCGCGCACCTTGCGGGCATAGGCCAGACGCATGAGCGATTTGAAGAGGTCAAGAAACTGCTCGTTTTCGCTACCCACCTGCAGCTCTTCCAGAGCTTTGGTCCAAGAGCCGTTGGCCAGTCGGCTGATGCGCTGTGCAGACTGCTCGTCGATGCCCCGGCGGTCTATCAAAGCTTGGCGGATGCTTTCATTGTCGACCTTCTTCACGTCGATGCGCTGCACGCGGCTTCGGATGGTCTCCAGCAGCTTGTCGGGCTCCTCGCAGACCATGATGAACACCGTCTGCGAGGGTGGCTCCTCGATGAGCTTCAGCAGTTTGTTGGCGCACTCCATGTTCATGCGTTCCGGCAGCCAGATGATGCTCACCTTGTATCCCCCCTGGCTCGACTTCAGCGACAGCTTCCTCACCAGGTCGTCGCTCTCGCCGGCAGTGATGATGGCCTGCTGGTTTTCGGCGCCCATGGCCTTCATCCATTGGTCCATGGTGAAGTATGGGCCCTGCATGATGAGCTCGTGCCACTGCTTGGCGAAGTCGTCGCTCACAGGTTTGTGGTCGCTGCCCATCGACGGAAGTTTAATAGTGGGGTAGGTGAAGTGCAGGTCCGGATGCTCCATCTTGCGCAGCATGGCGCTCTCAGGTTGCTGTCCGTGGTCCTCCGCCAGCAGATAGCAGCCGAAGGCCATGGCCAGCGCCATCTTGCCGGCTCCCTCCGGGCCGCACAGCATGATGGCGTGGGGCAGGCGTTGCTCCTCCACCATCTGCACCAGACGTTGGCGCGCCTCCTGTTGTCCTATTACGTCGTCGAATGTCATATACGTTTCTTTTTTTCTTGCTGTGTCAGTTCAGCAGCAGTCAGCTCGGTAGTGATTTGCCTGCAAAGTTACGAATAAGTGGGCGAAAATCCAAATTAAATTGCATTTTTCCTTCCGCCTGATGTCTGTCGGCCTTGCTGAAACAATGCGGATCGCCATCGAGGTGCATCCTGCTGCTGTAAACAAATGTTAAGAGTGTTGGGCTTCCCTCGTTAAAAAAGCGGAAAAAGCAACATACTCTCTGTTCGTAAAATCGACTTTTTTTGTTATTTTTGTAGCAGAAACCATTTAAAATGTATCACTAAAAAGAAGAACAGAGATTATGTCGAAAACCATTGAACTACAGATTGAGAAGAGCCGCGGCCTCATTCAGGGCCTGCGCAAGCACGTGAAGGAACAGGGCGAGCGGGGCTTCACCGCTGCCCAGATAGACCAGATGGAGCATGAGTTGGCCGAGCTCGAGCGCGCCAATGCCGAGTGCGACCGCCTGCGCGAGGAGCTCTCGCCGAAGGTGAAGCACATGAACGACGTGCTGGCCACCGTGAAGGCTGCCTATGCCGAGCAGAAGAAGACCCTGAAGGGCTACTATCCCCAGGAGCGCTGGATGGACTACGGCATGCCCGACAAGCGCTGAGCTGGCTTCTAATCAAGAAAGTGAGAAAAAGGCATTGGCTACCGCAGGCATCATCCTGGCGGTAGTCAATTCCTTTTTCTCTGTCTCGTGCCAGCCAGACAGCTTACTTCTTCACCAGCTCGCCGTGGCGGGCGCCGTCGGCCGCAAAGTTGATGTCCTCGAAGAACAGCCGTACATGGGTTTCTGAGCAGGTGCTCCCAGTTTCTTCGTCCGTCATCGTGTTTTTCTATCGTGTTTTTCCTTCTTTGCAACAAATTTATTTGTCGTTTTCTTTGCCTATTCAAAAATATTTCATACCTTTGCAATGTCTTAACTTCCTATGACGGAAGCATCAAGTATGCAGAAGCCGAGGAGGGAGGGGCTACATAATAATAAAGGTGTCTACTAAGGCGCTTTGTTCTTTGACGGTCGGAAGTCTCGCAAACTCAGTATCGTAGTCAAAAGCAAAGCAGCGGTAGATGCTCATGGGTATGTATACCAACATGCCACGTGCCGCCTGTACATTTCATGAGTACAAGTGACCGTGGATAGTATATACATACACGCGTGGGCTTCTGCGTTGCTCGTTTCGACTACGATGGGCAATGCGAGACGCCGAGACCGTGGGACGAGTGACTGGTACAGCAACCCACACTTTTTTATTTATGTACCAAAACTGAAAAACCTAATACATTTAATTGCCTTCTACGGGGGATTGCAAGTAGGCAGCACTAATGGCACACTATGTTAATGATAGGAAATCTTATTGGGAGTATCTTCTGGGGCGTGCTGATTTCCGCCATTGTCGTTGTCGCCTTGTGGGGGATGTTCCGCAAACTGCATATTGACGTACTCCAGAATCCGCTTTCGCTTATAGTCCTGGTTGTCCTGTTCTTCCTGCTTGGAGCCCAGTCCTCTCTGCTTGTAGGGGCGTACCGTTTGCGTGGCTACACGGACGAGATTGTCGGCTGTGCCAGCGGCATTGTCAATACTGGCGAATCTTCACTGCAGGAAATCGAGGATATTAACTCAATACGCGAAAGGGTAATTGATGAATATCCTGTGGCTAAGCCTTTTCTTGAGAAACTGGACGTGCAGACGGCAATGGACTATGTTGAAAACGGACGCGGGCTGGCGAGCTACGTTGGCGATGCTATCAACGGCATGTTGGGTCGTTATATGTTGCGCCGGTGGCTTTGGATGGTGGGCTACGTGCTATTGGCTGTTACAACTGTTTTAATGGTCAATCGCCGTCGTGATTATACTTATGACCTGTCGGATATGGATTCCATAGACATACTATAAGAACACAAATAAAAATACATTTATGGCAGAAAATCACATTCTCATTGGTTTGGGAGGTACCGGAGGCAAGGTCCTCAAAGCTTTCCGCAAGCGACTTTATCAGGAGTACAGTGCTGAAGAGCGGGCGCAGCTGCCCATCGCCTTCCTCTATGTCGATTCGAGCATAGAGATGATGAAGCCCGACGACAAGACCTGGATGGTGCTCGGCGAAAACGCCCAGTTCACCGAAAGCGAGTTCGTCAACGTGAAGGGCATCGACCTGAATGCCGTCCTCAGCAATCCGAACAGCTATCCGGGACTGAGAGGCATCATCGGCGACGCTGAGGTGATGCGCAAGACGCTCGGCGAAGTGGGAGCGGCGGCAGCACAGAAGCGTCGTGCCGGCCGAATCTTGTTCGGTTCGAACATAGACAAGTACAAACAGGGGCTGATGGGTCAATTCCAGAGATTGAACAAAATAACCAATGCGACGCGAACAAACATCTACATCTTTACGGGTCTGGCAGGCGGCACAGGATCTGGTTCGATCATTGACGTCATTGCGCAGACGCGCATGATTCCCCAGTTCCGCGAAGAACTGTCGCAAGACGGCAAGAAGGGAACGGGCATCGTCGTGAACGCCATGGTGCCGGAGCTGGCACCTCCGGGCACGTGCGATGCCGGTCGCTATCATGCTAACGGCTATGCTGCCCTGCAAGAGCTGAATGCGCTCCTTTCCGGCACTTTCAAACCCTATGATGTCAGTGGGCAGCATGAACGGCTCGACCTTGAGAAGGTCACCAAGGTGGCCGACGGCCTGATTCTCTACAGCAACGTCAATGAGCATGGCTATACGGTAGAGTCGCTGCACGAACTGCCCCAGATTCTTGCAGACTTCACGTATAGTCGCATCTTCTTGGAGAACAATGAAAATACAGAAGAATTCCTGCGAGCCTATTCGTTTGAGAACATCAACGACTGGCGGGTTGAGTATTATGAGAAAGCGAAGAACAAGGCCATCATGCCCTATCGCACGAAGGCGGTCAGTTCATTCGGCTTCAAGCGGGTTATCATTCCTGAAGACGAAATCATTGAATACTTCAGCTTCTCGTTCGGGCGTCAGGCTCTGCTGCAGATGCGCTTCGGCAACTGGAATGACGACCTGGGCTACCGCGACACACCGGCCAACAAGGACTTCAGTTCGGAGGTTCTGAAGCCAGAGCTGCAGGAGAAATGGCGAATCTCAGACAAGCACCTGATGCTCGAGCTGCCCATCCTGCCCAGCGACGAGAACAAGTTTGGGGCGTTTGCCCCTTATTGGGCAGGCGTCATTCCGCGTTGGGCTCAGGCTGCCGAGAAGGAGAATCAGCCATTGGCTAAGCTTGAAGAACTCTGCCAGAAAGGCTACAACGAGCTGTTCCGCCAGCTGGGGGCCGTCCAGTTCTATGAAGGCAAGACGGCCGCCCGTGAACAGCACGCGCAGGAAATCAGCGACCGCGTGGAGCGCTATATCTTCGACCAATGGAAGATGGGCGACCTGTCGCTCTACAACATGCTTCAGCTCATCGACTGCATCATGGTTGAGGTCGGCAAGAAACGCAAGAATATGGAAGGCGCCGTGCAAAAGAACCGCCAGCTGATCGACCAGCTGATACAGCAGCGCGACCTGAACAAGAAGGCTTTTGCCGGCGTCCTGATTCAAGCCGTGGTGAAGGGCAAGTACCTCACGAGGCACAGCACCATCATGCAGCAGCTGATGGTGAAGCAGTGCGAGGTGCTTGGCGGCGAGTTTGCCCAGCAGTTGCTGGCTGCCCTCAGTGTGAAGCTCAATCTGCTGCACAACCGCATCGAGGCCTTCGTGACTACGCTCAATGAAGCCATAGAATACAATGAGGCGATGATTGGCGCCCGCTGTCAGGACGAGGGCGGCATCGGGAACCTACAGAACACGGTCATCCGCTTCTACGACCAGAGGCGGGTGAAGGAGTTCACCCAGCGCGTCATCACCGACCAGCGCCGCCAGAAGTCGATTGCCGACGAGGTGCGCCTGAAACTGGTTGAAGTCATCGGCTCGGAGCAGACGTTCCAGCACGCCAATGCCGTCATCGACACCGACACGATTGCCGAACTGATGGACACGGTGGTACGGCAGAGGTCGATTGCCATCCACGAAGACCTGCTTATTGAAGCCAGCGAGAAACTCATCAACCGCAACATACTCGAACAGCTCAGCGAGCGCTATAAGGACGCCGAGGAACTTAAGAAGTTTGCCAAGAGCATCATCGAGGAGAGTGGCGTGTTCCTGGAGCTCAACTCCGCCGAGCTGCAGCGCAGCGTGGGCGGCATGAACCCCGTGCCCGAACAGGGACAGAACATCAACCGCAAGGTGGTGCTCATCAACCTGCCCAGGGTGGAGGGCAACGAGACAGTGCAGAAGTTTGCCGACAAACTGAAGAATGCCCTCAAGGGCGCCGTCGAGGCCGGTGTACACGTCTATGTAGACATGAACGGGTCGCGGCTGAATGAGCTGACGGTTCAGAATATCACTTACTGTTTCCCTGTACGTTGCCTGAAGAATCTGGCCTTCTACAAGGAGCGCTACGACCTGCTCGTTGGTGGCAACGAAAGCCGTCAGATGCGTGTTGTGCTTCACGGCGAAGGCTCTGGTGAAGACTTCCCGCAGTTGGAAGTCCAAGACGAGCTGCTGGGCTCACAGCTGCGGGAGATGTTCATGCCTTATGCCATTGCTGACTATGCGCTTGACTTTATCAAGCATGGCGACCTGGCCGACGGCACGGGGCGTAAGGCCTATGGCACCGTGACGAAGGATCCTCTGCTCGGTTTGGAAACCCTGAAGCCCCTCGCCGACAAGTTTACGGGCATAGGCTACAGCCCGGCTTTCACAGAGGAATTTGGCGAGGAACTGAAGGACAAGTATGAAGAGGCTGCCGCAGGTCCGCTGATGAATATTGAACTGCGCAAGCAGACCATGATTCCGAAGGTGCAGCAGCTGCTGGTTCAGGTCGTGCTGCCAGAATGTGGTGGCAATCAGGGATCGCCGGAGTTCCTGGAATTTGTAGGATGGGCCAGAAAGGCGCTGGCTGTCATTCAGGATCCCACACCCATTAAGCGGAAAAATGCAGGTCAGGCCGATGCCAACATCGGAGGAATAGACTTTGGCAGCCTTTTGGGATAAAACATAATTAAATAAGAAGGATATGAAAGACGAAAAAGAAGTGAAGCGCTATCATTGTATTAACTACGGCGCTTGTGCGAAAGCCGATTCCGGCGAAATGATAGAGATTGATGTCTTGGAGACCATCGGTGGCACGCCGGAGTGTCCCTGCTGTCATCAGCACACCTTGGAGGAGATTGTCAAGAAGGGGCCAAACTGGAAACTCATAGCGATTGTTGCGGCCGTCGTGCTTGTCCTCGGTGGCGGCATGGGCTATTACTTCGGCATCTATCAGCCCCAGCAAAAGGAGCAGGCGGTCAAGGATGCTGAGGCTGCCCGGATTAAGGCCGAGCGTCAGCAGAAGGAGGCCGAGGAGGCCGCCCGAAGGGCTGCTGCTGAGGAGGCTGCCAAGGCTGCTGCCGCCGAACAGGGAGTCGCCGAGGCTGAGGCCGCACGGCAGGCTACTGAGGCTGAGGCCGCACGCAAGACCGCTGAGGAGGCTGAGGACGCCAAACCGAAGGCTAAGGTCGCTCCGCAGTCCAAGAACCCGTCGTGGGGCCGCTACGAAGGCCCGCGCGACAACAACGGACTGCCCCACGGCACCGGCGTGATGCGCATCACACGCTCGACAACCATCAACGGACAGACGGCCCAGCCCGGCGAGCGCATTGAGGGCGTCTTTCGCAATGGTTATGTCAATTTGGGTACGTGGTATCAGAATGACGGTAATGCCGTAGTGGTGAAAGATTTGAAAGCCTACTGAGCCGATGCGTCGACTGAGGATGAAAGTGTTGTTGCTGGTGCTGGCAGGCTTTGTTCCTGCCAGCGCAGCATCATTTGCAACCAAAAGACTTGAGGCCATCGCAAGATGTCTGTCTCTGCCCGAGGTTGACACTCTTGCTGTCTCGATGGCTACGGATCATTATCAGTATCAGGGTCATGCACTGACGGTGAGGAAAAACCGCTTTGGAGAAATTGAACATATCGGGCTGAGGCTTTTTCCGCAGGCTCTGCGCGACGTGGCTCCTTCGCCCGTCTATGATTTCCTTGAGCGCGATTTCCTTGAGCGCAATCTGAATGGATTAGACGCCGGACTGCGCCATCAGCTGGCCGCCAGCCATCTGTCTTTTGTTGTCGGCAATGCGCGGACGGCCCTGAACTTCCGTGGCGACGAGCAGTTCACTGAGGAAAGTATCGACATGAAGCGCTATCGCGCCACCTGGACCAGAGACGGGCGCGAGGTGCTGACGGTCAGTTTCGACATGGACTACGAGATGATGTCGGGCTGCAATGCTATTGAACTGGAGGAACAGTTTGTCAGTCGTCTGAAGCGTTTTGTCCCGGCGCAGACGCCCCTGCCCTGCGTGCCAACCGTTCCTGACAGCACGGATGTCTGTGTGGTGGAGGGCGATTCGTTTCTCATCAGGGAGATGCGCAACGACCTCTTCCTGGAGCGCGACAGCGCAGGCTGGCACCTGATAAACCGTATGGAGAGTCCGGAGCGGACGCTGAGCAACATGATGCTGTCGCCCTTGTTTGAGCCACAGTCGGCGGTGCAGCTCATGGTCGACAAATACGGCTATGCGTCCGAGAGCGTTGAGATTCCCTATCGTCACTTTTTGCTGATGGCAATCGAAGAAGGGTGCACGCCCTACTTCGGTGTCAAGACGAAGAATGCCGACGGCACTTATTCCGGCACGCTGATGCTGGTCAATCGCAGGGGGGGCTATGTCCACATGCTTTCGGTGACTGTGCCCGTGGCTTCGCTCTCGGCCGGTTCGGAGGCTGTGTTCTCTGGGCGTCTGCTTCTTTACATTCCTATTTTCAATGTCTCCGACCGTTTCTTTGAACAAAACAAAACATGAGAAAAATATGAAAAGATTCCATCTCGTCCTTGGCCTGACCATTGCCGCGCAGCTGTGCTGCGGTGGTGCCCTTGCTCAGGACGTAAATGAACAGAAGCGAAACATCAATAACATCAAAAAGGACAATGGCTACCTCTATGCCGAAGTGACAACCGCCGACAAGCAGCAGGCGCTCGACTTGGCCGAAGATTTGCTTAACCAGCGCATCAACGAGTATGTGGCTGAGCAAAAGAAACTGCGCAAAGCCCAGAACATCGTCGCACGCAACACCCGCTCAGCGTGGGAGTCGGTCAGCTTGCCCCGTGGCAACTGCTTCCGGGCTTTCCTCTATGTCAAGAAGACCGACATCCTGCCGGCCGACAATGCTGTTGTCAGGTCAAATTCTCTTGCTGCCGAAACTGTGACTGCCGTCCCGACTCAAGCGGTGCCTGTTGAGGAAGCAGAGCCCGCTGTCAAGGCTGTGTCAGAAAACCGCCAGGTAGCGCTCGAGCGTATCCTTTCTGTAGAGCGGTTTTCCAATCTGGCTACTGTTCTGAAGCGACTTAAGCAGGAGAATCGCGTCAGTCACTATGCCAAATACAAGGACTTGGCTAATGCAGAGGAATACCTGTTGATTGTGTACAGCAAGGATGGAAGTGTAGTCGCATTCTTGAGCGAGGGTGCAGAGCGCCAGAATCTGAAGACCCTGCAGAAGGACAGCATTGACAATTATGTGGGCAATGCGGCCTTAGGTGTGAAAATAAACGATTAAAACAAAGCAAATGAGAATGAAAAACGTGTTTTTTGATATGCTGCTCCTGATGGTCATGGGCTTTGCCGGGCCGAACGTCGTGAGGGCAGAGGAGGTGACGGTCACCATCACGACCGACTCCTATACGGAATGTCCGGAGAACCTGCGGCATACAATGGAGCGCAACCTGAGTGCCTTGCTGTCGGAAATCAATGCGGCCGATGCAGAGAAACGGGCGCTCAATGTGGCTGGTATGGCCATCAACGATTTTGCCAAGGGCACCATTGCGCAATTGTGGGACAATATCCATTTCTACTGCGACGATATTGAGGTGGTCGACCGCCTGTGGCCGTTGTCCAAGGGCTACATGTTGCGCCAGATTCCGCTTATCATCGATCCTCAGGGCGAAACGTTTGGGTCTGGCACATATCAGGAGTGCACCGTGGAGTTCGACCAGCGGGGGCAGATCACGGATTTCCGTTTTGTGTTCGATACGCAGCTTTCTGAGAGTATGGAACGTTGTGGGGCCGTCGTGCAGTTGGAGCGCAAGATGGAGATCCTGAAATGGTGCGACCGTTTCCGCACGGCCTATTGTACGAAGGACATCAAGTTCCTGGAGCAGATATTCAGTGACGATGCACTTATTATTACTGGCAATGTTGTCACGTCGAAAACACCCGAGGGGGGCATGACTCAGAAGGTGAAATACACGCAACAGAACAAACAGCAATATTTGAACAACCTCCGCCGTGCCTTTGCCCGCAACAAGTTCATCGACGTGAAGTTCTCGGAGATTGGCGAGAACGGCGAGGAGGGCGGTTGTGGCACGGTGACGCGCTCGGCAAACCCCAAGTTGGGCGAAGTCTACGGTGTGCGCCTGCGTCAGGAATGGCACTCAAGCAATTACAGCGATGTGGGCTATGTCTTCCTGCTCTGGGACTTTCAGGATCCGGACAAGCCGGTCATTCATGTGCGCACATGGCAGCCGGAATATGTCGGCGGAAAGAAAATGGATGAGGACGACCTTTTCTCGCTCGACACGTTTGAAGAAGACTTATTGAGAATCAGAAATGACAAATAAGATGAAGCAACGGATTCTTTTGCTTTTGTTGCCCTTCTTGTGCCTGTCGGTCTGTGCACAAGAGGCTGTCAGTGTCTCGGAGCTGACCGAACTGGCTCAGACGGACGTTGCGTTAGGCCAGAAATCGGTGGCAGTGTTCTTGTCGAAAACAAATAATCTGGTAATCACCTCCTCAAATACAGCCGACGTCGTGTCGCTGGCTCGCAGGCAGGCCGACGGGCGCTATGCCGTCGAAGTCGCATGCGACGTCAGTGAACAGGGCGTCAACCAGCGGCGCACGTTCAGTGTGCTCATCAAGAACACGTCGCTCAAGAGTTCCAAGGCCAAGACTATGAAGGCGGGGCGGCGCTTCTATTTCGAGGTGACTCAGGCCGACCACATGCTCGATTTTTGGTGGCCGGAGAAGAACGGGCTTTATGCCATTGCAGGGAAATCGTGCGTGGAGTTCCATGTGCCGATCGATGTCAAAGGGCTGAAATTGCGTTTCCCCGATGGCATCGGAGCCCGGCAGTTAGACGACCGCACCGAAAATGGTCTGAATATCCTGAGCCTTGAGATTGACGCCAAGCAGCTTGAAGCCTATATTGCTGACATGGAGGCCAGGCAGAAGGCGGCCGATGCAGCCGAGTTGGCTTATCAGAAATGCAAAGACGAGGTGAACGCCAATCTGGGGAAGGAAGGATTTGACTTGACAGCAGCTGAGGTCAAGGAGCAGCAGCTGGAGCGGTCCATGCAGGAGGCTGTCGACAAGGTGCCCGTATTGTCAATCGTTCTCTATGGTGACAACACCAATCAGGTGGCTCTTGGCCTTGACAAGGTGAAGCTTCTGACCCAGCCCAAGTTTAAACTGAATGTCGGCGTGAACGACGCCTTGCGCCATGGCGACAGCTTCGATGGACTGCTGGCCAAGGCCCGGGAATACTATCAGAACTACCCGGCCCACACGGAGAGCAGCTATTTCGACGCGGCACGCATTGCCTACGACAATGCCATCGGGCATGACGACTGCCCGCAGGGTCAGCGAGACGCCCTCCGTGAGGAGCGCAACAAGATGGCGGCTATACGCCAGAAAACTTACTTCGTCGAAAAGTGCGACACAATGGCCCGACAGTTTGAGGCCCAGAAAGGTTTCGAGTGTGAGGAGGTCTACAAGTATCTGGGCGGACAGCACAAGTTTCTCACTGAGCTGATGCAGGATTATCCGGAACTGACAGGGCTTCGCCCGATTGATGCCGCCGTGGAGGCCCGCCTGAATCAGCATCCGAAGACTAAGGTCACCGTCAAGGAGACCGTCACCGTCAAGCGTCAGATTGTGTCGGGAAAGGTCAGTTTCAAGAACGAATACGTAGCACGGCCGTTCAACACGCTGAAGGTCTACTCCTCGCCCACGTCGAAGATCGACCGGACGCGCAGTAAGCTCATCGGCAGCGTCAATGCCGACGGCACCTACAGCGTTATTCTGCCAGACGACACGTTGTACATCTATGTCACTGGCGAAAAGGAGGCTCACTATGTAGGTTCTGGCACATCGAAACTCGACATCGTGATAAAATAACCATCGTATTATAATAATCTAAAGACGAAAAAGAAAATGAAAAAGTTTATGTTCATCGCGTTGGCTATGCTGACGCTTGGCAGTCAAGTACAGATTGACGCACAGAAAAAGGAAAAGGGCAAGAAAGAGAAGAAAGAGCTGAAATGGGAGTGGGACGGCACCAAGTCGAACAACGAGACCATCGACAAGTATCTCGTCACCATCGACTCGCTCTACAACCGCGTGCTGAGCTATCGCGACAGCATCAATGCTTATGAGTATAAGGATACGGTGATTACGGTGAATGGCGAAAACTATCTCTTTGCCTATATGCTCAATCCGGAGGGACAATACGTCACCCGCGGACAGGTGAACTGGCAGTGCGCTCAGGCCTTGATGGAGGGTGTCAATCTGGTGCTCGATATGACCGGTGCCGGGTTAGAGTCGGCAAATGCAGCCCTGGCCCTGCCCAGTCTGGGACTGAATGCCTTCAAGTTCGGTAAGTATGTGAAGGGTGGCCCAGTTGTCATCGCCCAGGGTGTCAAGACCGTGAAGATGATTCGCGGCACTTGGATTGGCAACTCAAAGCAGTGGAAGGAGATGAAGGCCGATGCCCTGAGTGCCGATGAGGTTGCCAAGCTCGGCATCTTCTCCGACGATGCCGTCAAGAAGCTCAACAAGTGCTTCTACGTGAAGAAATTGCCTTCCACGGACCCCACTTATCAGGCAGAGATAACACGTCAGGAGAGCAAATCGCAGGATGAACTCGACAGGGAGGCTGCACAGTTTGCCGCGTGGGTTGCCCAAACCCAGCAGACGCCAGATGACAAGAGCAAGGAGCTCGATGACGTCTCGGACGACGCCCTGAACAAGGCCATGAACGGATAAAGAGCTTACCGATAGTTAGATAAAATCCCCTCCCCCCAGTGCTGTTCAGAAGAACAGCGGGGGGAGGGGATTTTTGTGTTTCTGGGGCGATGGGCTATTCTTATTTAATAACGTACACGCGGAACGACATCGGGGGCAGCTGGTCCTCGAGGGTGGCGGCCTTCTTGCCGCTGACCACCTGAGCTGTGCCGGGCTGCGGGGTGATCAGGTCAGGACGGTCGAGGGTGTTCTCGTCATCCATGCCGCTGTGGCTGAGGGTCAGCGTCTGGGCGGTGTGGTCGCCCTTGAGGCCCGCAAGGTTGAGCGTCAGGGGCTGGGTCTGGCGCGACGTGTTGGCCACCTTGACGATGATCTCGCCGGTGGACTTGTCCGCGACGGCCGAGGCGTGCAGACCGTCCTGGCCTTCCTGTCCGGCCACGGGCTGGCCCGCCATGGTGAGCGGCAGCACGTTGGTGCCTGGGTGGGTGGCATAGAGCTGCTGCACGTAGTAGCTGACGGAGCGCATGGAGCGCAGGTTATCAAACCAGATGAGGTCGGGGCGCCACTGCCAGCCCTCGACGTGGGCAAAGAGCGGGGCATAGGCCGTCATCTGCACCACGTCGGCATTGCGCTCCATGCCGGTCATGAAGGCAGCCTCAAGGATGGCAGCCTCATAGTGATTCCACTTATGCTTATTCTTGCCGTGGCAGGCATACTCGCCGGCGAAGACCTTCGGTCCCTTGCGGTCGTAGCGGTCGTAGCGTGTGGCGCCGCAGCCCGGGCCATACTTGGCCTTGCCCTCGGCATTGCCCAGGAACCAGTCCTCGTTGCGGTAGAAGTGCTCGTCCACCAGGTCGGCCTTCAGGCGGCGCATGGCCTGCCATCCCTTCTCGAACATGGGGCCCTCAGAGTCAGGACCGCTGGTGCCCACAATCTTGATGTCGGGATACTTGGCGCGGATGGCCTTCATGAATACTTCGAGTCGCTCGTAGTAGAGGTCGTCCCACTGCTCGTTGCCCACGCCGATGAACTTCAGGTTGAAGGGTGCGGGGTGGCCCATCTCGGCGCGCTTGCTGCCCCACGTAGAGTTCACGTCGCCGTTGGCAAACTCGATGAGGTCAAGACAGTCTTGTATGTAGGGGTCAAGCTGGTCCACGGGCACGTGGGCCTTCTCATCCTGATTCTGGAACTGACAGCTCAGACCTACGCTGAGCACGGGCAGGGGCTCGGCGCCGATGTCCTCAGAGAGCAGGAAGAACTCATAGAAGCCGAGGCCGTAGCTCTGGTAGTAGTCGGCAAAGTAGCGGTAGTCGAAGGTGTCCTCCCAGCGGTTGCGGTTGGTGGGGCGGTTCTCCACCGGTCCAATGGTGTTCTTCCACTGGTAGCGGGTGTCGAGCGTCGTACCCTCTACGATGCACCCGCCGGGGAAGCGCAGCAGTCCGGGGTGCACGTCCTCGAGAGCCTGTGCCAGGTCGCGGCGCAGTCCGTTCTCGCGGCCCTTGTAAGTGTCCTTGGGGAAGAGCGATATGTGCTCCAGGCAGACGGGGTTGGCGTCGGCCAGGAAGATGCGCAGCTGTGCCTTAGGCTCGGTGCGGGTGGCCTTCAGCGTCAGCTCATACTTCTTCCATTCGCTGCCGCTGATGCTGAGCTTCTGCTCCACAAACTCCTGGTGCTCCTCCATCGTGCTCTCGTTGATGAGCTGCACGCGAATCTGCGATGCCCCCTTGGGAGCCTTGGCCCATACGCTGAAGCGATACTCCTTGCCTTTCTCCACGCCGATGCCGAAGTAGCCCTCGTTCTGCAGACCCGTGCGGCGCTCGCGGTGGCCGGGGTCGCTCAGCATCACATAGTGGGGGCAGCGCTCGAAGGGGCCGTCGTTTTTCAGCTCCACGCGCCCGAAGACGCGCCAGCCCATGTAGGGCTGGGCAAACTCAAACGAGCGGTTCTTCACCAGTTCGCCGTAGAGGCCGCCGTCGGCAGCGAAGTTAATGTCTTCGAAGAAAAGTCCGTACATGGTGGGCTGTACGGGTGCCCCGAGTTTCTTGGTGTTCACGTCCATCACGTGCTGTGCCCCGGCCGTCATGGCGGCAGCGGTCAGCAGGGCAAGAATGCTTTGTCTCAGTGTCATCATAATTCGTCTTTCGTAGTTAATGGAGTGCAAAAGTAACTATTTTTTGTCTAAATCTGTCATAATAAACATTTTTTTTGTCTCGTGTTTGGTAACTATTCAGCGATAAGCAAGGCTCTCTGTGAAGCAGTCTGTCAAGCTTTATCAGCTACGGCAGGTATTACAGCTCGATTTTATCATTAAAAATCTTTAAAAAACTTATTTAGTTGGAGCTTTCTCAAATAAATAGAATTAATTTTGCATTAATTAAACGGACATCATTAATCAAATAAGCCCTCGGATTTCTTCCTCATAGGAGAAGGGGACTTGTCTGTTGTCTGCCTTGTGGGCCTGAAAGGCCGCTATTGTTTTAGCAACATAGGGGCGCTGGTCTGAGACTGGGGAGAAGAATAATATTTCACAAAGGATACCGAACTATAACAACACAAAAAAAGCAAGATGAAGAGAGTAAGGATTTCTATTCTACTACTGACGTTGCTGCCACTCGCAGTTGGCGCGCTCCCCGTGCGCTACAGCTACGATGCGGCAGGTAACCGCGTGAAGCGCGAAATAGTGATGAATCCATCGCCATCGCTCAGCCCAAAGAAGCAGACGAGCTACACCGATGACATAGCCGACGACTACAAGCTGAAGATTACCCCGTCGGCTCAGGACGGCATTGTGCTGGTAGAGATTGTCAGCCGCACCGACTTGAAGGAGGGCAGTGTCGACGTGTTCAGCGTAAAGGGCATGCGTGTGCTTACGACCATGACTTCCGGCGGACGGGCCACCCTAGACCTCAGCGGCAAGCGGAGCGGCGTATATATCCTTCATGTCAACGTGGACGGGAACGAAACCGATTGGAAAATCATCAAGAAATAGGGGAGCAATGAGCATAAAGATTAGATTATTGGCTACCATGGTATCAGGCCTTCTTATGGGCCTGCTGCCCACCAATGCCGATACAAAGGTAGGTACACCTGACGGAAATTTCTCGGTGTCGCCCACCGGCGGCGCCGTCTACAGCATAAACATCGACTGCCCCAAAGGCACGGGCGGCATGGAGCCACACCTACAATTGGCTTACAACAGCCAGTCAGGTTACGGGTTGGCAGGCTACGGAGTGACCATCAACGGCCTCTCTGCCAT
>JAGBJJ010000052.1 GCA_017934525.1 Prevotella sp. | reverse complement strand
GGCGGGGTCCCACCTCTTCCCATTCCGAACAGAGAAGTTAAGCCCGCCTGCGCCGATGGTACTGCAATGCAATGCGGGAGAGTAGGAGGCCGCCATCTTTACCGGGAGCTTCGTTTCATGAGTGAGACGGAGCTCCATTTTTTTTGTGTGTATGTCTGTCTTATTCTCCTTTGATGTTGCTGCCGTCGTGATGCTGATGCCAGTTTAATGTAGGAAAAAAGAAGCATCGGAACTGCTTGCAGCTCCGAATGAAGTTGGTATCGTGAGAGGAGAGTTTGAGGAGTGCTTAAAACTCTGTGAATGAGAGAGGCATTAAGTTTTTGATGCCATCCATAACGTAAATGCACCGTTTCCCGTAAAGAAGGATGCGGATGGGCTGACTGAAACGAGTCTCGGTCTCGATGATGACTTGCCGACAAGTGCCGCAGGGGGATACGGGCTCTTCTGTCAGTTGGCCGTTAGTGTCGCGGGCAGCGATGGCTATGGCCTTCAGCGCAACATCGGGATATTGGGCGCCGGCGGCAAAGATGGCTGAGCGCTCAGCGCATAGCCCGGCAGGGAAGGCCGCGTTTTCTTGATTGCATCCAGGCAATACGACGCCATTTTCCAACAAGATAGCTGCTCCCACGTTGAAGTGAGAGTAGGGGGCATAACTGTTGTTGGTCGACTCGATGGCTTTCGTAAGCAGATACTGTTCTTCTTCGCTCAGTTCTTCCATCTGACACTCGTTGATGTTCAGTTTCAGGTTGATATCTTTCATCTTGTTAGTTGGGGGTGTTTGAATCTTATGGACAGATGTGACTTTATTTTATTGTGAGAGTTTGGCAGCCAGATATTGGCCTGTGATGCTTTGCGGGCATGCGGCAATCTGTTCGGGAGTGCCGACGGCTACGAGGTTTCCGCCGCGGTCACCGCCTTCAGGGCCGAGGTCGATGACGTGGTCGGCCTGCCGGATGACATCCATGTTGTGCTCAATTACTAATATGGTGTGACCCCGCTCAATGAGCGCATTCATGGAATACATCAGACGTGCTATGTCGTGGAAGTGAAGACCTGTGGTAGGCTCGTCGAAGATGAATAGAGTGGGCTCTTGGCGCTCCTGGCCGATGAAATAGGCCAACTTGACGCGCTGGTTCTCACCGCCGGAGAGAGTCGACGAACTCTGGCCGAGTTTAATATAGCCGAGTCCGACGTCCTGTAGCGGGCGTAGCCGGTTGACAATGGTCTTTTCCTCGGCAAAGAACTCCATAGCTTCGTCTATAGACATGTTGAGTACGTCGTTGATATTCTTGTCTTTGTAGCGCACGTCGAGAATGTCATGCTTGAAGCGCTTGCCATGACATGCTTCGCACTCAAGTACGAGATCGGCCATGAACTGCATTTCGACGGTGATGGTGCCAGCTCCCTTGCACTCATCGCAACGGCCACCGTCGGCATTGAAAGAGAAGTACTGACTGGTGAAGCCCATCTGCTGGGCAAGGGGCTGCTGGGCAAACAGGTCGCGGATGGCATCGTAGGCTTTGACGTAGGTGGCGGGGTTCGACCTTGTGCTTTTGCCAATGGGGTTTTGGTCGACAAACTCCACGTGTTTGATGGCATCAATGTCGCCTCCCAGTCCGCTGTATTCGCCTGGTGCATCGAAGACCTCTCCCATGTGGCGTTTTAGTGCAGGGAACAGAATACCTTTGATAAGGCTTGACTTTCCTGAACCGGAGACACCTGTGACGACGGTCATCACGTTGAGTGGAATCTTTACGTCGATTCCTCGCAGATTGTTCATACGAGCCCCTTTGATGAGTATGTACTGGTTCCAGGGGCGGCGTGAAGCCGGGGTAGGAATGGTCAGTTCGCCGTTGAGGTATTGCAGGGTGTAGGAATTTCCTTCCATCCTCTTTGATGGAGAGGAGGACTTTGCGGAGTCCGTATGCGCCAGTTCTTCCTTTTTTGTGGACCCAGTGGGGGGACCTGCATAGACTATCTCGCCGCCATGGCGTCCGGCATCGGGGCCAACATCGATGAGGTAGTCGGCGGCACGTATGATTTCTTCGTCATGTTCCACCACCACCACGGTGTTTCCCAGAGCTTGCAGTTCGCGGAGCACATGAATGAGACGGTCGGTGTCACGCGAGTGGAGACCTATGCTTGGCTCATCGAGAATATAGAGTGACCCTACAAGGCTGCTGCCCAGAGATGTGCAGAGGTTGATGCGCTGGCTCTCGCCGCCGCTTAGCGTGTTGCTTAGGCGGTTGAGCGTCAGATAGCCCAGTCCTACGTCGAGCATGAACTGCAAGCGTGAGGTGATTTCGGTGAGCAGGCGGCGAGCCACCTCGGCGTCGTGGTCGGACAGTTCCAGGCGGTCGAACCACTCTTTCAGTCTGACAACAGGCATCTGCACCAAGTCGGTGATGCTGCGTCCGTTGATTTTCACGTAGCCAGCCTCAGGTTTCAGCCTGGTGCCATGACAGCTGGGGCAGATGGTCTTGCCGCGGTAGCGGCTCATCATGACGCGGTATTGAATCTTGTATTGGTTTTCCTTCACCATTTGGAAGAAGGCGTCGATGCAGGGTCGTTCATGCAAATCCTTGTGGCGGTCGCTTGGCAGTCCGTGCCACAGTTGATCACGCTGCTGCTGTGTGAGGTTATAGTATGGCTCGAAAATGGGGAAGTCGTCTTTGGCTGCATGCTGAATGAACCAGTTCTTCCACTCTCCCATCTTCTCTCCATGCCAACAGACCACGCAGCCGTCATAGACCGACAGCGAGGTGTTGGGAATGACCAAATGCTCGTCGATGCCGATAATTCGGCCGAAGCCTTGGCACTCGGGGCAGGCTCCTGCAGGCGAGTTGAACGAGAACATCTGGTCGGACGGCTCTTCGAAGGTGATGCCGTCGGCCTCGAAGCGAGTAGAGAAATCGTAGCACAGCCCCGACGGCAGTACCACTAGGCGTAACTCGCCCTGACCTTCGTAGAAGGCTGTCTCGGCAGAGTCGACGAGGCGTGCGATGGTATCCTTCGAGTCGTCGGCCGACAGGCGGTCGATGACGAGGTAGATTGGGGAGTCTCCGCCTGCGGTCTCCGTAGGTGCCTTGACGGTATTGCTGGTAGAGAGGGAGTCGAGGTAGTCGTCAATACGTACTATTGCATTCCCTTCAGCGGATGGTGCTTGTAGAGATTTGGCAGCCACTATTCTGCTGTATCCCTGCAAGAGACAGGCTTTCAGCTGTTGCTCCAGGGTGCGTCCTTCGGGCACGATGAGCGGTGCCATGACTACAAACTTAGTGCCTCGCGAGAACTCGAGCATCTTACGTACGACGTCCTCGGTGGAGTGCTTCTTCACTTCCTCTCCGCTCTTAGGTGAGAAGGTGCGACCGATGCGCGCAAAGAGCAGGCGCAGATACTCATAGACTTCTGTCGATGTGCCCACTGTGCTGCGCGGGTTGCGTGCAATGACTTTCTGCTCGATGGCGATGGCAGGCGGAATGCCGCGAATAAAGTCGCACTCAGGCTTGTGCATGCGTCCAAGGAACTGGCGTGCATAGCTTGACAGGCTCTCTACATAGCGTCGCTGGCCTTCGGCGTAAAGCGTGTCGAAGGCCAACGATGATTTTCCACTACCGCTGACGCCGGCAATGACGATGAATTTGCCGAGGGGCAAGCGCACGTCAACATTCTTCAGATTGTTGACGCGCGCTCCTTTGATTTCAATATACTCGTTCAATAGCTGTTATTTATATAAGATAGGTGCGTTAGATTCTCTTCAAGACGAGCAGCAGGTGATCCCAAACCATCTGCACGGTGGGGATGAGCAGACGCTCGTCGGGGGTGTGGACATCGCGCAGAGTGGGTCCGAACGACACCATGTCGAGGTTGGGATAGCGCTCGGAGAACAGGCCGCACTCCAGGCCGGCGTGAATTCCGCGCACGATGGGCTCTTTGCCGAAGAGCTCCTTATAGGTGTCTACGACGGTGTCGCGCAGATGGCTCTCAGCTCTCATCTTCCATGCGGGATAGCCGTCGCTTGAGTAGGCCTCAGCCCCTGCAAGCTCAAACAGCGAGACGATGGTGGCGCACATATTGTCGAGGTTCGACATCACGTTCGAGCGCTGCGACGAGAGTATGTTAATCTCAGTCTCTTCAGTGTGTATGGCAGCAATGTTTGAGGACGTCTCCACCATGCCGTTCAGCTCTGGGTCCTGACAGATGGCGTAGATGCCGTTGTCTACGGCCTGAATGGCGCGGATGAAGTTTTCGGCCACACTCTGCTCGATGACCGTTTCGGCCTCGGCACTTTCCATCGCCCACACCATCTGCTTGTCAGTGACGTGGAACTCGTCTTCCACTTGCTTGGCGAAGACGTTCCAGTCGGCTTTCACGTTCTCCTTCACGTCGTTGGGCACGGCAATGACAAACATGCCGTCGCGCGGAATGGCGTTGTGCAGTTTTCCGGAGTGGAACTGAGCCAGACGCATGCCCTGGTAGCGCTTCATGGTCTGATAGAGGAAACGTGCCAGGATCTTAATGGCGTTGGCGCGCTTCTTGTTGATGTCGTCGCCCGAGTGGCCGCCAGTGAGCCCTTTCAGCTGGCCGCGCAGGAAGAACAGTCCGTTGGCGGGCTGCTCGCGCTTGAATGTGAACTTGGCCGTGGTGTTTCGGCCGCCAGCGCAGCTCACGAATATTTCGCCCTCGTCTTCAGAGTCGAGGTTGATGAGGTAATCGCCCGTCATGAAGCCGGCCTTCATGCCCTCAGCTCCCGTCAGTCCTGTCTCCTCGTCGCGCGTGAACACGCACTCCAGCGGGCCGTGCTCCACGTCGTTGGCGTCGAGAATGGCCAGCTCGATGGCGCATCCAATGCCGTCGTCGGCTCCCAGTGTGGTGCCTTTAGCCTTGAGCCACTCGCCGTCGACATAAGTCTGGATGGGGTCCTTGTCGAAGTCGAATTCAATATCCACCAGTTTGTCACACACCATATCCATGTGGCTCTGCAGGACAACCGTCTTTCTGCCTTCATAGCCAGGGGTGGCCGGCTTGCGGATAATCACGTTTCCGGTTTGGTCAACCTGAGTGTCTAAACCGCGGCTCTTGCCCCAATTCTTCAGATACTCAATCATCTTCTCCTCGCGCTTTGAGGGGCGGGGAATTTCGTTAATCTTTGCAAACTGCTCGAACACCGAAGCAGGTTTTAACTCTGTTTTATTCATTTTTAATGTTTAATATTAAGTGTTTCAACAATATTTGATTAACTTTGCACCCGCAAAAGTAATAAAAATGGTTGAGAAAATCGTCATT
>JAGBJJ010000051.1 GCA_017934525.1 Prevotella sp. | reverse complement strand
GAAACCTAATTCGTTCCGCAATTCGCCTCGATTTGCTTATTGGCCTCTTGCGAATTTTCCTCGTTTTGCGCTCAAATGCCTTTATTTATGGGGTGAACTGCGTTAATCTTCCAAAATCGTTTTTCTAATTCAGCATTATTTAGTAATTTTGGATAAAGGCAGGCGTCAATGGCGGTTCAGTCATAAAGAGGAGCACCAGTCGGGGCGTCGGCGAACGTGTGTCAGCCTTGGCATGAGTGGGTAAAAAACGGCCGTTATGATTTTTTTTCAAAGAAAGTTTGGCACTTCCGCATTTTCTCTGTAATTTTGCAGGCAGTAAGCGTTGACCCTAAAAAATATGAAGTACATCGCACTGCCCGAAGACCGTGTTCGGCGTCTGACGTTCTATCTGGCCATGGAGGAGTATGTCGCCCGTCATGTCAACGATGACGACGAGGATTTCTTCTTCATGTGGCAGGTGTCTCCCACCGTGATTTTCGGGCGCAACCAGGTGATAGAAGCTGAGGTGAACCTCGACTACTGTCGTCGCCACGGCATCCAGACCTACCGTCGGAAGAGTGGCGGTGGCTGCGTCTATGCCGACATGTCGAACGTTATGTTCTCATACATCACGAAGAGCGATAATGTCAACCTGACTTTCAACCGTTATATTAATATGGTGGTGCTTGTGCTACGCAAACTCGGAGTCGATGCAGGGTCCACCGGGCGCAACGATGTGATGATAGGCGACCGGAAAGTCAGCGGCAATGCTTTCTATCATATTCCCGGCCATAGCATCGTTCATGGCACCATGCTCTACGACACCTGTATGGAGCATATGGTGGGAGCTATCACGCCCAGCGACCAGAAGCTCATTGCCAAGGGCGTGAAGAGTGTGCGTCAGCACATCGCCCTGCTGAAGGACTATATCACGCTTTCACTCGACGAGTTCAAGGCGTTTGTGCGCGAGAACCTCTGCGACGGTGAGATAATGCTCACCGACTCCGACGTGCAGGCCATCGAGGACATTGAGAAGGAATATCTCACCGAGGCGTTTATCTATGGCAACAACCCCGCCTACACCGTCGTGAAGCGGTCGCGCATCGAGGGGGTGGGCGAGATGGAGGCACGCATCGAGGTGAAAAACGGCGTGGTGAAGGCGATGAACCTCGTGGGCGACTATTTCCTCGTGGGCGAGGTTGACCGGCTTATCGGCAGCCTAGTCGGCGTGAGACTTACGCGTGAAGACCTCGAGGAAGCACTGCCCGAGCGGGTCGATGACGTCGTGCGACATCTTGAGAAAGAAGATTTCATTCAACTATTATTGCAATAATTAAACAAAAGTATGGAAAACAAAAAAACCTGTCTCTATGACAAACACGTGGCACTGGGCGCTCTGATGTCGCCTTTTGCTGGGTTCGAAATGCCTATTCAGTACTCGAACATCACTGACGAGCACGTGGCTGTGCGCACCGCCTGCGGCGTATTCGACGTCAGCCACATGGGCGAGGTGACCGTGAAGGGTCCCGATGCCGAGCGCTACGTGCAGCACATCTTTACCAACGACGTGAAGGGTGCTCCCGACGGCCAGGTGTTCTATGGTATGATGTGCTATGAGAACGGCGGCACCGTCGACGACCTGCTCGTCTATCGCATGAAGGAGAACGACTTCTTCCTTGTTATCAACGCTGCCAACATCGACAAGGACTGGGCTTGGATGCAGGATCAGGCCAAGGGCTTCAACATCGACCTGCAAAACATGAGCGAGCACTACGGACAGCTGGCTGTGCAGGGTCCCGAAGCCGAGAAGGTGGTCGAGGAAGTGCTGGGCCTGGAGTGCAAGGAGCTGGTGTTCTACACTGTGAAGACCATCGGCGACATCATTGTCAGCCGCACGGGCTACACGGGTGAGGATGGCTTCGAAATCTATGCCACGCCCGATAAGATCAACGAATACTGGGACAAACTGATGGCCAGCGGCCGCTGCAAGCCCTGCGGACTGGGCTGCCGCGACACCCTGCGCTTCGAGGTGGGTCTGCCTCTCTATGGCGACGAGCTCTCGAACGACATCACGCCTGTGATGGCCGGCCTGTCGATGTTCTGCAAGTTCGACAAGGAAGAGTTCATCGGTAAGGAGGCTCTGCAGCAGCAGAAGGCCGAAGGCCCGAAACAGCGCGTCATAGGCATTGAGCTGAAGGACAATGCCATCCCCCGCCACGGCTATCCCGTACTCTTCGAGGGCGAGAAGGTGGGCGAGGTGACCACGGGTTATCACAGCATCTCCTCAGACAAGAGCGTCTGCATGGCTCTCGTCGACGCAGCTCACGCCAAGCTGGGCACCGAGCTCGCCGTCCAGATCCGCAAGAAGGTGTTCCCCGGTGTGGTCGTCAAGAAGCGCTTCTACGACAAGCACTACAAGAAATAATTTTCGAAGTGGCGTCGTCATGAAATGACGTTACCAAAACATTACGAATAATCAACAAATCATTAAATCATAAAAAAAATGGCAAAAGTAATTGAAGGACTCTATTACAGCGAGTCGCACGAGTATGTAAAGGTAGAAGGTGACTTTGGTTTCATCGGTATCAGTGATTATGCACAGCACGCCCTCGGCAACGTGGTTTACGTCGACATGCCCGACGTGGACGACGAGGTGGAGGCCGGTGAGGACTTCGGCGCTGTGGAGAGTGTGAAGGCTGCCAGCGACCTGCTGTCGCCCGTCAGCGGCACCGTCGTTGAGGTCAACGAGGGTCTGGAAGACAAGCCCGAGCTCATCAACGAGGATCCCTATGCCAACTGGATTATCAAGGTGGAGCTGAGCGATAAGACCGAGCTCGACAACCTTATGGACGCCAAGGCTTACGAGGAGTTCTGCAACAAGTAAAAAAAAATGAGTAATTAGTAATGAGTAATTATGATTACGCCTTGAGGCAGGCTCTCTCGTCACAGAGTCAGCACAAGGTCTAATCATAATTACTAATTACTCATTCCTAATTACTAATTAAAATAAGCAATAACATGATTTTTAAGTATTTCCCCCATACTCAGGCCGACCTCAAGGCCATGATGGACAAGGTGGGCGTGAAGGACCTCGACGGCCTCTACGCCGAGCTGCCTCAGGAAGTGAAGTTCCAGGGCGACTATGACCTGCCCGAGGCCATGAGCGAGGTGGAGGTGCGCCAGCTCTTCGAGCAGCTGGGCGCGCAAAACAAGACGCTCACCTGCTTCGCCGGTGCCGGTGTCTACGACCACTATACGCCCTCTATCATCCCCAATCTGCTTTCGCGCTCTGAGTTCCTCACCAGCTACACCCCGTATCAGGCTGAGATATCGCAGGGCACGCTTCATTACATCTTCGAGTTTCAGTCGATGATGACCGAGCTCACGGGCATGGAGATTTCCAATGCTTCGATGTACGACGGCACCACGGCTTCGGCCGAGGCCATGATGATGGCTGTGGCAGCAGGCAAAAAGCAGAACCGTTTCCTCGTCTCCGAGACTGTCGACCCGAAGACCATCGAGGTGATGAAGACCTATGCCCACTTCCAGGGCATCGACCTCGAAGTCATTCCCCAGAAAGACGGCGTCACCGACCGTGAGGCCATGCAGCAGAAACTCGACGAGGGCGGCGTGGCTGGCGTCATGGTGCAGATGCCTAACTACTTCGGTATTGTGGAAGACTACGACGGCTTTGCCGATGCCATCCACGCTAAGAAAGGCCTCTTTGTCATCAACTCGATTCTGGCAGACATCGCCGTGCTGAAGACACCTGCTGAGCAGGGGGCCGACATTGCTGTGGGCGATGCTCAGTCGCTGGGCATACCCATGCAGTTCGGTGGGCCTTACGTAGGCTATATGTGCTGCACCGAGAAGCTCATCCGCAAGATGCCGGGCCGCATCGTTGGTAAGACGCTCGACAACCACGGACAGCGCGCCTTCGTGCTCACCCTGCAGGCCCGCGAGCAGCACATACGTCGCCAGAAGGCTACGTCGAACATCTGCTCCAACCAGAGCCTCATGGCCCTGTGGGTCACCGTCTATTGCTCGCTCATGGGGCGTCAGGGCCTCAAGGAGGCTGCCGAACTCTGCTATGCCGGAGCCCACTACCTGTGCGAGCAGCTTGTTGCAACGGGTCACTTCTCTCTCGCTTATGACAAGCCTTTCTTCAACGAGTTTGTCGTGCGCTACGACGGCGACGTCGACCAGCTGCAGCAGCGCTTCGTCGAGAATGGTATCTTCGGCGGCATCAAAGTGGCCGACGATCAGATTATGTTCGCCGTCACCGAGAAGCGCACCAAGGAGGAAATTGACCGTCTTGTCTCTCTTGTCAGCATCAAATAATCTCAACACGTCCCAAATAATTCTAAAAAGAAATGAACAACAAACTATACGGAAACCTGATTTTCGAACTTTCACAAGAGGGACGCCGCGGTTATTCGCTGCCTAAGAACCGCTTTGGCAACTATGAAGTGCCTGCCTCCATGCGCCGCAAGGAGGAAGCCCAGCTGCCCGAGTGCGACGAGATGACCGTCGTGCGCCATTATACGAACCTCTCGGCTAACAACTTCGGTGTCGACAACGGCTTCTACCCGCTCGGTTCGTGCACCATGAAGTATAACCCCAAAATCAACGAGGAGATGGCTGCCCTGCCGCAGTTCAGCGCCCTGCACCCACTGCAGCCCGCTGAGACCACAAAGGGCGCCGAAGCCGTCTGCGCCATGCTGCAGAAGCAGCTCTGCGCCCTCACAGGCCTGCATGCCTTCACGCTGAAGCCTTTCGCTGGCGCTCATGGTGAGCTCACCGGTCTTATGGTCATCAAGAAGTACCACGAGAGTCGTGGCGACATGGCCCGCCGCCTCGTCATCGTTCCTGACTCGGCTCACGGCACCAACCCTGCCTCGGCTGCTGTCTGCGGTCTCGACATCATCGAGGTGAAGTCGCTTGCCGACGGTACCGTTGATGTCGATGCCCTGAAGGAACTGCTTGCCCAGCACGGACCTGAGATTGCTGCCATGATGATGACCAATCCCAACACGCTCGGTCTCTTCGAGAAGCAGATTCCTGCCATCGAGAAGCTCGTGCATGCTGCAGGCGGTCTGATGTATTATGACGGTGCCAACCTCAACCCGATGCTCGGTGCTGCCCGTCCTGGTGACATGGGCTTCGACGTGATGCACATCAACCTGCACAAGACGTTCTCCACGCCTCACGGCGGTGGTGGCCCCGGTGCCGGTCCTGTCGGTGTGCGTAAAGGGCTGGAGGCATTCTTCCCCATGGTGAGCCCCTTCCACGGTAACTTCGCCGTAGAGATGCGTGCCCTCACCTATATCCTCACCCTTGGTCGCGAGAACGTGAAACTGGTGGGTCCGCTCGCCACGCTCAACGCCAACTACATCAAGGAGTGCCTGAAGGATGTCTACGAGCTGCCCATCGACGGCCTGTGCAAGCATGAGTTCATCTTCGACGGCCTGAAAGACAAGTCGACGGGCGTCACCACGATGGATGTGGCTAAGCGGCTGCTCGATTACGGCTATCATGCTCCCACCATCTACTTCCCCCTGCTGTTCCACGAGAGCCTCATGATTGAGCCCACCGAGAACGAGTCGAAAGAGACCATCGACGGCTTCATTGCCGTGATGCGCCAGATTGCCGAGGAAGCCAAGACGAACCCCGATGAGGTGAAGAGTGCTCCCCACTGCACGCCCATTGGTCGCGTCGACGACGTGTTGGCCGCCAAGCACCCCATCGTCACCTGGCGTCAGCTTGTGGCCGACAAGTAAAAATGAGGAATGCAAATGGTAAATACTGATCTTATCATCATTGGCGCAGGTCCCGGAGGTTACCGCGCCGCCGGTCATGCCGCCCAGCATGGTCTGAAGGTGGTTATTTTCGAAAGCGCCCAGGTGGGAGGCACCTGCCTCAACGAAGGCTGCATCCCCACCAAGTCGATGGCCCGCAACGCCGAGATTGTCCAGACTCTCAAGGAGAGTGACCTCTTCGGTCTCGACAATCTCAGCTACAACTTCAACTTCCAGCAGGTCATGGCCCGCAAGAACGAGGTGCTCATGCAGCTCCGTTCCGGCATCGACACGTTGTTGTCGCATCCTAACGTGACGTTGGTCAAGGCCGACGCACAATTCAAGGATGCAAAGACTATTGTCGCCGCAGGCGAGGAATACACGGCAGATAACATTATCGTGGCCACTGGCTCTGTTTCCAAGAGCCTGCGCTTGAAAGAGCCTGCCAGCCGTCCTGTGCTCGACAGTGCCGACCTGCTCAGCATCGACCACCTGCCCAAGAGCCTCTGCATCATTGGCGCAGGCGTCATCGGCATGGAGTTCGCCAGCATCTTCTCGGCCTTCGGCACAGAAGTGACCGTTGTGGAGTTTCTCAAGGAGTGCCTGCCCGCCCTCGACAGCGACATCGCCAAGCGCCTGCGCAAGGTGCTTGAGAAGCGTGGCGTGAAGTTCTGCCTGCAGTGCGGCGTCACCGCCATCACGTCTGACGGCGTCACCTTTGCCGACAAGAAGGGCAAGGAGCAGACCGTTCAGGCCGAGGAAGTGCTCATGGCTGTGGGCCGTGCGCCCCGTGTCTTCGACCACTTCCAGAATGCCGGCTTTGAGTATGACGCCCGCACGGGCATCAAGGTTGATGAGAACTTCGAGACCACCGTCAAAGGCGTCTATGCCATCGGCGACGTCAACAGTCGCATGATGCTCGCCCACGCTGCCGAGATGCAGGGCATTCACGTGGTGAATCACATTCTCGGCCACGACGACGGCATCGACCTCAGCATCATGCCTGCTGCCATTTTCACCAATCCTGAAGCTGCCTGCGTAGGTAAGACTGAAGATCAGCTGAAGGCTGAGGGTGTGGAGTACGAGTGCCGCAAGGCCTTCCACCGTGCCAATGGCAAGGCTTTGGCCATGAATGAGGCCGAGGGTATGCTCAAACTCCTTAGCGAGCCGGGTGCCGGTCGCATCCTGGGCTGCCATGCCTTTGGTGCTCACTCGGCCGACCTCGTGCAGGAGGCCAGCTCGCTGATGTGCCGCCAGACCACCGTAGCCCAGCTGCGCGACATGGTGCACATTCACCCGACGCTCAGCGAAATCCTGCTCACGGCTGCAGAGTCGTAAGGAGTTGGGTACATGACGTAAACCTGTCATCGGCAAACTGATGGGAAAATGAAAGAAAGCAAGCTCTCAACTTGCTTTCTTTCATTTTTTTTATTTGATTACCCACAATCGTCTCACCAGTAAAGTCTTTGTTCTGCTCTTCTCATGGCACATAATAGTGTAGCGGTTAGGCCCAAACCGCATGGCATTTTGGCCCTTTTTCGTTGCATTTTGGCCCTTTTTCGTTGCATTTTGGCCTCTTTTGTGTCGCGTTTAGGGCTACTTAGATTGTCTTTGAGGCAAACTTTAGGCCCCATCTCCGCTGATAGCGGATAGGAAATACATGTTTTTATGATGTTGCTGTGCAGAAAGTTCGCCAGAAGTTGTCGATTTCTAAAAAGCAGGAAATGCTTTATGTCAAAAAAATATGGAAGGTGAAGATAAATAGGCTTGTGTTTTATTTGCCTATCTGATGGAAAAACTGTAACTTTGCACGGTAGAAAAAAATTGGTTGTGACGGACCGGAATAAAATCAGATAAAATGAATTGGATAGCAGACCTGTTGCTTGAGCCTTCGGCCATGCAGACACTGGTGATTATCTCGGCCATTTGTGCCCTGGGACTGGCCTTGGGCAAAGTGCGTGTGTTGGGAGTGTCGCTGGGCGTGGCCTTTGTCTTCTTTGTGGGCATCATGGCTGGCCATGTAGGCTTGCAGGCCGACGCCCAGATGCTCTCGTTTGCCGAGACGTTCGGTCTGGTGCTTTTTGTCTATTGCCTGGGGCTCAGCGTGGGACCCGGCTTCTTCGGTTCGTTGGCCCACGAAGGCATCAGCCTCAATCTGTGGGGCCTGGGCGTGGTGCTGCTCGGCACGGCGATGGCTGTGGCCCTCTGTCCGCTGACGGGTGTCAGCCTGCCTGACATGGCTGGCATACTCTGCGGCGCCACTACTAACACGCCGGCGCTGGGTGCCGCCCAGCAGACGCTGGCATTCATGGGCCTGCCGCAAAGTGGTGCAGCTCTGGGTTGTGCCGTGGCCTATCCGCTGGGTGTGGTGGGTGTCATACTGGCCATCCTGCTCATGCGCAGGCTGGTGGTGAAGCCGCAGCGGCTGCATGCTGTGAAGAGCGACGATGAGCACCAGACCTACGTGGCCCGTTTCAATGTGACAAATAAATCGGTGGAGGGACATACGCTGGCGCAGATAGCGCAGCAGACGCGTTTCCGTTTCATCATTTCGCGCATCTGGCGTGGCAACGAGGTTCTCGTGCCGAAATCATCGACGCAGTTGCAGCAGGGCGACCGTCTGCTGGTGGTGATGATGCGTGATGAGGCCGAGGCGCTGGAGATGCTCTTCGGAGAGCGCACCAACGAAGACCTAAACAGCGATGCCGTGGACTGGAATCATCTCGACGGTGCTGCTACGGGCGAGGTGGAGAGCCGCATTGTGGTGCTCACCCGGCCCATGCTCAACGGGCGCCGTCTGGGCAGTCTGCAGCTGCGCAAGACCTACCGGGTAAACATCAGCCGTATCACGCGCGGCGACACGCGTCTGCTGGCCACGCCTAACCTCCGTCTGCAGTATGGTGACCGTCTGCACATCGTGGGCGACCGTCGCTCGCTGGATGCCATCGAGTCGTTTTTCGGCAACTCGGTGCAGAGTCTCAACGAGCCGAATCTGGCAGCCATTTTCATAGGCATCATCCTCGGTCTGGCCGTGGGCACATTGCCGCTCAGCGTGCCGGGCATGACGCTGCCCCTGAGGCTGGGACTGGCGGGCGGCCCCATCGTGGTAGGCCTGCTCATAGGTGCTTTCGGGCCGCGCTTCCATCTCATCACCTACACCACACGCAGCGCTTCGCTTATGCTCCGCAAACTGGGACTGTCGGTCTACCTGGCCTGTCTCGGTCTGGAGAGCGGTGCCCACTTCTTCGAGAGCGTAGTGCGCCCCGAGGGCCTGCTGTGGATTGCCTTAGGCTTTCTGATTACCCTTGTGCCGGTCGTCATCGTCGGTCTGCTGGCGTTGCGCTTCTCTCGCATGGACTGGGGCACCATCTGCGGCGTGCTTTGCGGCAGTATGGCCAACCCCATGGCATTGGCTTATGCCAACGACACGATTGACGGCGACACCCCCAGCGTGAGCTATGCCACGGTGTACCCGTTGGCCATGTTCCTGCGCGTAATTATCGTGCAGGTGGTGCTGATGTTGCTATTGAATTAGAAATGAGAAAGCGACCTTTCCCATTTCTAATGAGTCATCTTAAACAAGTTTCTCAATGAGGTCTTCACGGCTGCCGGGCAGCATGTCGACGACGGGTATCTCAATCATGGTGTAGCAGCCGGGCTGCAGGCGCATGGAGGCACGTGCCACATTGACCAGCACCTGTGCCGTCAGGGCGGGATTGTTGATTTGCATGTTGAACTCAAAACGCTGATTCTGAGTCTGTCCTGACACACCTTTGCGCACCAGATTGACGCCGTGGCCCATGTCGCGCACATCGTCGACGCTGTCAACGGCAAACACATGAGTCTCGTCGTTGGCAAAATACGGGTCGGCCTTGACGGCTGCCGTCACGTCCTCAAGCCTGGCACCCTCTTCCAACTCTACATAGACCATGCGCCGATGGATACCCTCGCCCAGCGGGATGGTGACGGAGAGGGCATTGCGCACTCCCTCTTTTGAGCGCACACACACCGAGTGGCCCATCGACATGCCGGGGCCGAAGTTGGTGTAGCTCAAGCCCTTGGGGGCCAGACTCTGCATCAGCGTGCGCACAATGCTGTCGCTGCCCGGGTCCCATCCGGCGGCAATCACGCTGACGGTGTTTGTCTCGTGGCAAAGAGCCATCTGGCGCTCGCGGTAGCCACGTATCTGCGTGTGGATGTCGAACGAGTCGACCGTATTGATGCCCAATGGCACAATCTGCCGGGCATACTCCTCGCACGAGCGGGTAGGGGTGCAGAGAATGGCCACATCGATGTCCTTCAGTTCGCGGATATCCTTTACCACCTGATAGGGCTGCAGTTCCAGTGGCATGTCGGCGGCGCCGTGGCGCCTGACGATGCCGGCCAGTTCGAAGTCGGGGGCAGCCTGCAGCGCCTGAACGGCATAGCGCCCAATGTTGCCGTAGCCTACTACGGCGGCTCTGATTTTCTTTTCCATCTTTGTTATCTCCTTTTTCTGTTTCTTGTGTTGCCAAATGGCAAAATCCGGATGCAAAAGTACAAAATTTTGTCGAAAACCGTGCATTTGGTGCCACAAAAAAACATGTTTTTTCATGCGGCAGTACAATAATGCGAGGGCACGGAGCGTTAATTGAAATGTATATATACAAACTAATACAGAACAGAATATGATTGAATACATCAGGGGCGAGCTGACCGAGCTCACTCCCGCCTTGGCCACGGTTGAGGCGGCAGGCGTGGGCTATGGGTTGAATATATCGCTCAATACTTACAGCGCCGTGCAGGGCAAGAAGGAAGTGCGGCTCTATGTCTATGAGGCTATACGCGAGGACGCCCACGTGCTCTATGGCTTCTATAATAAAAAGGAACGCGAGATGTTCCAGCTGCTCATCACTGTGAGCGGCGTGGGCACCAACACGGCGCGCATGATGCTCTCGTCGATGACCGTGGGCGAGCTGTGCAATGTCATCTCTACCGGCAATGCGAAGCTGATGCAGAGTATCAAAGGCATCGGCAAGATGACGGCGCAGCGCATCATCGTCGACCTGCGCGACAAGATTGTGGCGCTGGGCATCGCCGAGGAAATACCTGCCGGCGGCAGTGTGCAGTCGCCCGTCGACAACGCCGTGCGCGACGAGGCTGTGGCTGCCTTGTCGATGCTTGGCTTTGCCCCCGCACCGACGCAGAAGGTGGTGGTAAAGATATTGCAAGAACAGCCCCAGCTGCCTGTGGAGCAGGTGGTGAAGCTGGCGCTGAAGCAAATCAAGTAGGGGTAGCTGCTTTCCCGGAAACCGTTTTTCTCCCACGGGGACTGCCAAAGTAAACAGCCGCCATTCCCTTTATCCGGCAGGGAATGGCGGCTGTTGTCGTTGTGCCACTGATGCTGAGTTACCTCACCACTACCTTGCGGCCTCCAACGATGCTGATGCCCTTGTGCGGGGTGGTTATGCGCTGGCCGGAGAGGGTGTAGGCGGGGGCGTCGGCCGAGTCGTTGTTGCGGATGCCCTGGATGCCCAAAGATTTCTTATACGTGAGATAGCCGGGCTCCTCTGCGCCGCCATCGACGCGGGCGTAGGTGCCGTCAATGTGGTTCTCGTCGTAGGTTGTGCCTCCAAAGCATGCTCGTTACATTGTCGGTCTTCAGATTGCTGATACCCACAATGGATGTTAGCTTATGAAAATTTTTAAACCAGGAAGCCGTGCTGGTTAGCGTGGTGCAGTCGGCAAACGAATCGTCGAACACCACTGTGGTGATGTCTCCTGCGTGGCTGTCCCATAGGTCTCTGTACTTGGTAGCGTCGTCAAAAGGACCGATGTCCAGTCCATTGCGGTCTGCCTTGTAGTTGTCGTAATAGAATGTCAGGGTAGTGTTGTCGTTGCTCAGCACGGCGTAGGGTTCCTGAGCTTGCATCATAATGGAGCCTAGTATGATTAATATGTACAGTGAGTTTTGTTTGCAAAGTTAGCGATCTTTTTTTTGACTGCGCAAGAAAATGATGCAAAAAAAAATGACTGTGCTTTTTTTTATTTGTCGGTGCACGCAATAAATGCGGCGTGGGGGGCGTTATATATGAGCACATGAGACGCGCAGCATACATACTGTTGGCCATGATAAGTCTGGCGGCCCTGGCAGTGACACCGCCGCAGGACGACAATACACGGGACGGGCGAAGGCCTGTGCCGCGAAGCGGCGTAGCCGGTCAGAGGCGCGGCCTGGGGGGCAACAATCTGCGCCCCGGCGGCGGCAGGCCATCGGAGAAAGCCGACACCACGCGCAACGGAAAATCTGGCGTGAAAGCGCAGCCCAAGGCCATCGACATGGATTTGGAGGACACGCCCGACTCGCTGGTGCACTCGCTGTGGAAGATACAGAAGACGGCCCCCGTGCTGACAGAAGACCTCGACTCGAGCGCTCTTGACCTGCGCATGCCCGACAACATCAAGCAGGAAGCCGTCTACGACGACTCGCTGAACCTCTATTATATAGGCTCGAAGATGGGCGACTCGTATCTGAATGCCCCTATCGTGATGACGCCCGAGGAGTATATGAAGTGGAGCGAGCGTCGGGCGCGCAACCAGTTCTTCCGCCAGAAAGACGCAGCCAACGTGCAGGCCAAGGGCGAGAACAAATTCGACTTCACCGACATGCAGTTCGACCTGGGGCCCGCAGAGAAAATCTTCGGACCGGGCGGCGTGCGCGTGAAGACACAAGGTACGGCCGAGGTGAAGGTGGGCGCCACGAAGAAAAACATAGACAACCCCTCGCTGCCTATACGCAACCGCAAGACGACGGCCTTCGACTTCGATGAGAAAATCAACCTGAGCGTCAATGGCAAGGTGGGCGATAAGGTGAATATGAACCTCAACTACAACACCGACGCCACCTTCGACTTCGATACCAAGAACCTGAAACTGAAGTACGACGGCAAGGAAGATGAAATCATCAAGCTCGTCGAGGCCGGCAATGTATCTTTCCCCTCCAACAACTCGCTGGTGCACGGAGCCACTTCGCTCTTTGGCATACGCACCGACTGGCAGTTCGGCAAGCTGAAGCTGCAGACCGTGCTCTCGCAGAAGAAGTCTACCTCGAAGAGCGTCTCGTCGAAAGGCGGCACGCAGACCACCCCCTTTGAAATCAACGCGGCCGACTACGAGGAAAACCGGCACTTCTTCTTGTCGCATTATTTCCGGCAGATATACGACAAGGCCATGACTACGTTGCCCAACCTGACCACGGGCATCAAGATAAACCGTGTGGAGGTGTGGGTGACCAACAAGACGGGCAACACCAACAACACCCGCAACATAGTGGCTTTCACCGACCTGGGTGAAAACAGCTTTATCAGCAACCCGGTCTGGAGCGCCACGGGCATGAGTGTGCCTGGCAACCTGGCTAACGATGTCTACTCAACGCTCGTCAACAATATCGACTCTGCTTCGCGTAGCATCGACAACGTGACCGCGCGCCTGGAGGCCATGACGCAGCTGCACGGCGGCACCGACTACGAGAAGCTGGCATCAGCCCGACTGCTCAACAGCAGCGAATACACCGTCAACACGGCGCTCGGATATATCTCGCTGAAAAGCGGGCTGCAGACTGACCAGGTGCTGGCGGTGGCCTTCGAGTATACCTATGGCGGACAGACCTATCAGGTGGGTGAGTTCTCCACCGACGTCACACAGACGCAGAAGTGCCTCTTTGTGAAGTCGCTGAAGAACACGTCGAGCAACCCCTCGCAGGGCAACTGGCGGCTGATGATGAAAAACGTGTACTACCTGGCTTCGTCGGTAGAGAAAGAACGCTTCAAGCTTGACATCAAATATCAGAGCGACACCACCGGCACCTATCTTACCTATCTGCCCGAGGAACAGCTGAAGCAGACCACGCTGCTGAAGGTGATGGGACTGGACCGCCTCGATGCCAACATGAAGCCTCATGCCAACGGCCAGTTCGACTTCGTGCAGGGCTACACTGTAGCCAACGGCCGTGTCTTCCTGCCCGCCGCCGAGCCTTTCGGACAATATCTGCGCGACTATCTGGAGAAGAACGGACTGGGCAGCCTGGCCGACAAATACTGTTTCGATGCGCTCTACGACTCCACAAAGACCGTGGCCAAGCAGAATGCCGAGAAAGATAAGTTTATCATGACCGGACAGTTTAAGGGCACTTCGGCCAACGTCATCTCGCTCGGCGCCTATAATGTGCCACAGGGCTCCGTGGTGGTCACTGCCGGCGGTGTCACCCTGCAAGAGGGCAGCGACTACACCGTGGATTATTCGGCCGGCGAGGTGACCATTCTCAACCAGAGCATCATCGATGCAGGAACGAACGTGAATGTGTCGCTGGAGTCGAACAACGACTATGGCATGCAGCGCAAGACGATGCTCGGACTGAACTGGGAGTACAACTTCACCAAGAACTTCTCGCTCGGCGGTACGCTGCTGCACCTGCAGGAACAGGCGCTGATTACCAAGGTGGCCATGGGCGAGGAACCGCTGAACAACACTCTATGGGGACTCAACGTGAACTGGAAGCAGGAGTCGCAGTGGCTCACCAACATGCTCGACCGTCTGCCGCTGCTCCACGTCACGCAGCCTTCGCAAATCACGTTCACCGGTGAGTTTGCACAGCTCATCGCTGGCAAGGCACATGGCACGCAGGACAATGCCTCTTATCTGGATGACTTTGAGAACACCAAGAACCTGCTCGACGTGAGCGACCCGAAGGCATGGGTGCTCTCGAGCGTACCGACGATGTTTGCAGGCTATAACGACAAAGAGACGGTGAGGAGCGGCTACGACCGCGCCCTGCTGGCATGGTATAACGTAGACCCCATCTTCACGCGTCGCTCTTCGAGCCTGACGCCTGGCCACATCAAAAGCGACCTGGAACAGCTGTCGAACCACTATGTGCGTGAGGTCTACGTCAGGGAGCTCTATCCCAACCGCGACCAGTCGACCTACAACGGCGCCACTTCGACGCTGCCCGTACTCAACCTGGCTTACTACCCGCAGGAGCGCGGCCCCTACAACCTGACGCTCGATTTCAACCCCGACGGCACCCTGCGCAACCCGGCACAGCGCTGGGGCGGCATGATGCGCAAGCTGGAGACTACTGACTTTGAGCAGGCCAACATTGAGTATGTGGAGTTCTGGCTCCTCGATCCCTTTATATATACGCGCAAGGACGGCACTGCCGCACGCCATGCTGGTGAACTGTATCTCAACCTGGGCGAGGTGAGCGAGGATGTGCTGCGCGATGGCAAGAAGTTCTATGAGAGCGGCATGCCCGTTGACGGCACTTCGTCGTATGAAACCACCCAATGGGGAAAAATTCCGGTGCAGGCCTCGCAGACATATGCCTTTGCCACCACCAGCGGGTCGCGCCAGCTGCAGGATGTGGGACTCAACGGCCTGACCAACGAAGAGGAGCGCAGCTACGGGGCTTATGCCGAATGGCTCAATGCCGTGGCGTCGGTGGTGCAGAATGACTCACTCATCCAGGCCTGGCGCAACGACCCCGCCGGCGACGACTACCACTACTTCCGCGGCAGAGACTTCGACGCCGAGCAGAAGAGCATCATGGACCGCTACAAGCGCATCAATAATCCACAGGGCAACTCACCCGCCAGCGACGACCAGACCGAGGGCTACGACACCAGCTACAAGACGGGGCCTGACGTGGAGGATATCAACCAGGACTTCACTCTGAACGAGTATGAGCGCTACTACCAGTATCGCATACCTATCAGCGACGATGAACTGCAGGCCTATAACCAGGGCATGAAGAGCGACGACAGCTACATCGTGGACCATCGCGACTATAACGCCAAGCTGCGCAACGGCGACTCTATCACCGTGCGCTGGTACCAGTATCGTGTGCCGCTGGCTGAATGGAATGACAAGGTGGGCTCAATCAACGACTTCACCAGCATCCGCTTCATGCGCATGTTCCTCACCGGCTTCGAGGAACCCATCGTGCTGCGCTTCGGCTCGCTCGACCTGGTGCGCGGCGAGTGGCGCCAGTATAAGCAGAATCTGCAGACCAGCGCCAGTGCCGAGACGGGCGTGCTCGAGATGAGCGCCGTCAACATCGAGGAGAATACCGACCGCAAGCCTGTGGCCTATGTGCTGCCGCCGGGCATCAGCCGTGCCACCGACCCCTCGCAGCCGCAGCTGACGGAGAACAACGAGCAGGCTCTCTGTCTGACGGTGAAAAACCTGTCGCAAAACGAGTCGAAGGCTGTCTACAAGAACACTAATCTCGACCTCCGCCAGTATAAGCACCTGCAGATGTTTGTGCATGCCAACCACCTGATTCCTAACAACACGCAGCTGGAAGACAATCAGCTGGCCGTGTTTATCCGTCTGGGCAGCGACTACAAGAGCAACTACTACGAATATCTCATCCCGCTGAAGCTGACGCCCGAAGGAACCTACCGCTGGAACGTGCCCAGCGACCGCCCGCTGGTGTGGCCCCAGGAAAACATGCTCGACGTAGACTTGAGTGTCTTCACCGCTCTGAAGAAGGCCCGCAACAAGGCCCGCTCTGAGGGCACCGCCAGCTACGCCCAAGCCTTCTCCGACTACGATCCCAACAAACCTAACAACAAGATTACTGTGGTGGGTAACCCCTCGCTGGGCGAGGTGAAGACCATGATTATCGGTGTGCGCAACCTTAGCAGCACGCTCAAGTCGGGCGAGGTGTGGGTCAACGAGCTGCGCCTGCGCGAAGCCAACAACGAGGGCGGCTGGGCTGCCTCGGGAGCAATGAATGTGCAGATGAGCGACTTCGGCAGCCTGAATCTCACGGGCCGCTATATCACCGACGGCTTTGGCGGACTGGAGGAGAGCGTCATGCAGCGCAGAACCGACACGGAGAAGTCGTACTCTGTCACTGCCAACCTCGAACTCGGCAAGCTCTTCCCCGAGAAGGCTAAGGTCACCGCTCCGCTTTACTATTCATACACCAAAGAAGACATCAGTCCGAAGTACAACCCACTCGACACCGACATGGAGCTCGACGACGTGTTTGATGCTACCACGAGCCGGCGCGAGCGCGACAGTATCGAGTCGATAGCCGTCACGAAGCACACCACGCGTAACTTCTCCATCTCAAATGCCCGCGTAGGTATCAAGAGCAAGCGCCATCCGCTGCCCATCGACCCGGCTAACTTCGGCTTCAGCTACAGCCATTCTCATCGTAAGACGACCGGCGAGACCACTGTCTGGGAGACGGAAGACCAGTGGCGCGGTGCCCTCAGCTATACTTACACGCCGGTCTATAAGACGTGGGAGCCTTTCAAGAAGTCGAAATCGAAGTCGAAGTGGATGAATTTCCCCAAAGCACTGGGGCTCAACTATCTGCCTCAGAGCATCGCGTTCAACTCTGAACTCTCGCGTATGTACTATGAGTTGCAGGAGCGCGACCTGGAGAACACCGAAAACCCCAACTTGCCACTGCAGTTCAACGAGCAGTTCCTTTGGAATCGCGACTTCTCTATTCGCTGGGACCTCACAAAGAATCTTCACATGAACTTCCAGTCGGCCACGCATGCCGAGGTGGAAGAGCCCTATACACCTATCAACAAAGACCTCTATGCCGACCGCTATTCGGCATGGAAAGACTCGGTGCGCCAGTCTATAGGCCACTGGGGCACGCCGCTCGACTATAGGCAGACGTTTACGGCCAGCTATCAGCTGCCGCTCGACAAACTGCCCATTTTCGACTGGCTCAAGACCGATGCTAATTATACGGCCACCTATTCGTGGCTGCGTGGCACGGAACTCGATGACGGCACGTCGCTCGGCAACACTATACAAAACAACCGCAATCTCAATCTGAACGGGGCGCTCAACATGGAGACGCTCTATAACCATGTGCCCTTCTTGAAGAAAACCAACGAACGCTTCAAGAAACAGCCTGCCAGGAAGGGCAGCGATGCCAGGGGCAGGAGACCGCAGGGACGCCAGCAACTGACGGCTCCAGACGCCAAGGATGGTAAGGCTCTGCAGAAGAAGTCTGATGAAACCCCCGACACGAAGGTGCTGCCCAAAAACAAGAATACCTTCCAGAAGGAAATCACGCTGCAGCCCGACAGTCAGATAGTAGTGCAGCACGGCAAGAAGTCGAAGCGGCTGATTGTCTCTGCCAAGGACGAAAAGGGCAAGACGGTGGCTGTGAAGTATAAGGTCGTCGACGAGAACAAGATAAAGGTATGGCTGCCTAAGGGGAAAGCCTCTAAAGCCTCGCTTGCATCCACTGCGGGCGACTCAATAGCTGTATCGCCTGACAGCATTGATATGAAAACCTCCGTTGCCGCAAATAGCTCGCCTGTAAAACTCAAGCTCAATGTCACGGCCAAAGAACCGCTCGACAAACAATGGTGGTATAATCCGGCACAGCAGGTAGCCCGCTTCCTGATGATGCTACGCACGGTCAACCTCAGCTACCGCAACCAGTATGCTATGACGCTGCCTGGCTTTGTGCCCAATGTGGGCGATATGTTCGGCCAGCGGCGCGGCAGCGTGATGGCCCCCGGGCTCGATTTTGCCTTCGGCCTCACCGGCGACAGCTATATTGAGAGGGCCCGCGAGAACGGTTGGCTGTTGTGCAACGAATCTGTGGCCACGCCTTCTACGACCAGCGCCACCGAAGACCTGCAGCTGCGTGCCACGCTTGAGCCGGTGCGCGACCTGAAGATTGACCTCACGGCCACACGCACCATCAACCGCAGCAAGAGCATTCAGTATATGTATGCCGGGACGCCCACCACCCACAGCGGCTCGTTCACCATGACCACTATCTCCATCAAGAGCGCCCTCGAAGGTATGGGCAATGCCAACAACGGCTATTACTCGAAGTCGTTTGAACAGTTCTGCAACCGTGTCAACTTCTATCGCGACCAGGTGCAGGCACAGTATCCCAGTGCCGACGGCTTCCGCCAGCACAGTGGGCTCGCCAATGCCACGGTTAATGCTGTCGACCCCTACAGTGCCGATGTGCTTATACCTGCTTTCCTATCTACCTATACGGTGGGCGGGGGCAAGTCGCTCAGCATCTTCCCTGCCATCACACGTCTGCTGCCCAACTGGACGGTGCGCTATGCCGGACTGTCGAAGATTTCGTGGCTGCGCGACCACTTCAAGAGTGTCAACATCAACCATGCCTATAAGAGCGTCTATTCCGTGGGGTCCTATGCCTCTTACAGCAGCTGGCTTGAGTATATTGGCGACCTTGGCTATGTACAGGCGGCCGACGGCAGCTACACTCCATCGTCTGTATACAACATCTCCACCGTGTCTATCAACGAGGCGTTCTCACCGTTGCTCGGACTTGACATGACGCTGCAGAACAACCTGACGCTGAAGGTGGAGTACAAGACGTCGCGACAGTTGAATCTCTCGATGACCAGCGTGCAGATTAACGAGTCGAAGTCGAAAGACTGGGTTGTGGGAGTGGCTTACAAAATCAGCAACTTCAACCTCTTCGGTTCGGGCACCAGCCATCGTAAGGTGAAGGACAAGAAAAAGGGCACGGCCGACGACGAATCGCAAAGCAGGTCGCAGTCGACGCAGCGAAACAGTAAAAGGGGTGGGGTGAACCACGACCTTAACACGCGCCTCGACATATCGTTCCGCAAGCAGGCTGCCATCACCCGCGACATAGCCTCCGGCGTCTCGTCGGCCAGCAGCGGCAACTCGGCCCTGAAGATATCTATTTCGGCCGACTACACGCTCTCGCGCTTCCTTACCCTGACGGCTTACTACGACCGCCAGACCAACACGCCGCTGCTTTCTTCCAGCAGTTATCCCACTACCACGCAAGACTTCGGCATCTCCATGAAATTCTCTCTCACTCGTTGATGTCTGCTATGGGGAATCTGCGGAAAATACGGTGCAAAATAACTCGGTGCATGAACAACGACTTTCCTTCAGACTTTACATCGACCTTGTTGCGGTGGTTTGACAGCCACGGCCGACAGCTGCCGTGGCGGGAGACGCACGATCCGTATGCTATTTGGCTCTCGGAGATTATTCTTCAGCAGACTCAGGTGAAGCAAGGGTGGGACTACTGGCTGCGCTTCATGGAGCGATGGCCCAGAGTGGAGATGCTGGCAGAAGCCACGGAAGACGAGGTGCTGCGCTTATGGCAGGGACTGGGCTATTACTCGAGAGCCCGCAATTTGCACCATGCGGCCAAGCAGATAGTAGAGATGGGAGGCTTCCCTCAGACCATGGAAGGCATCAGAAGTCTGAAAGGCGTGGGCGACTACACGGCGGCAGCCATCGGCTCGATTGCCTTCGGGTGGCCTGTGGCTGTGGTCGACGGCAATGTGTACAGGGTGTTGAGCCGCTACTTTGGCATCGAGACGCCCATCAACACAACGGCGGGTAAACATGAGTTTACTGCCATGGCGCAGGAGTTGTTGCCAGAAAAGCAGGCTTCGGCTTTCAATCAAGCCATGATGGATTTCGGGGCTACGCAGTGTATGCCGCAGGCGCCGCGCTGCGCTGATTGTCCGTTGATGGTGTCGTGTGTGGCTTTTCGCGAAGAGAGGGTGAGGCAGCTGCCCGTAAAGCTGAAGACGCTGAAGGTGAGAGAGCGCCGACTTATATATATTTATATAAGGTGTAAGGGATTTGTTGCCATTCATCGTCGTGGAGCGGGCGATATATGGCAAGGCCTTTGGGAGCCGCTGCTGATTGAAAATGACGACTGGCATATGGACGACTGGCTGGCCATGCATGGTGGCAATGACACAAAGTGTGTGGTGAAGTGTCTGAAGCGGCATGTGCGCCATGTGCTGACCCATAGGGTGCTGCTGGCTGATTTCTACCTGATTGAGAGTGGAGCGCGGCTGACGCTGCCCGCTGACTATGTGTGGGTGGATGAGGCCGACCTGAATCAATATGGCGTGCCGAGATTGGTGGAAAAACTATTTGAACTGTTGTAGTCAGCTCCTTTTGGAACGCAAAATATAAAAAAACAAAACGAAGAGCGTACTTTTCGTTTCTTTTTTATATCTTTGCATTTGCATTATAATCTACTAACAACAAAAACGAATGACATTATGAAAGACTTACAGATGTACATCAACGGCCGCTTTTGCATGAGCCGTGGCGGAAAATGGATTGACGTGTTGAACCCGTCGACGGAGGAAGTTATCTCGCGCCAGCCGGAGGGCACTGTCGAGGATGTGAATGAGGCGCTCGATGCTGCACGCGCGGCCCAGAAGCAGTGGGCTAAGACACCAGCCATAGAGCGTGCACACTATCTGCTGAAGATTGCCGACGGTATCAAGCGTCGCGAGCATGAATTCATCGAGATTATCATGCGTGAGCAAGGCAAGACGCGTTCGTGGGCTTCTGTAGAGGTGGGGGCCACCATCAGCTATTTCGAATATATGGCATCGTTTGCCCGCCATATTGAAGGCGAGATTATACCCAGCGACCGTCCGAACGAGACGATTCTGCTGGCGAAGAAGCCCATTGGGGTGGTGGCAGGTATCTTGCCATGGAACTTCCCCTTCTTCCTGATTGCCCGCAAGGCTGGTGCTGCCCTGATTGCCGGATGCACCATTGTCATTAAACCCAGTCAGCTGACACCAGAGAACTGCACTGAGTTTGCCAAGGTGGTAGACGAGGCGGGTGTGCCTGCCGGTGTCATCAACATCGTGACGGGAAAGGGCTCGGTGATAGGCAATGAGATGGCAGGTTCGCCGAAGATTGACATTGTCAGTGTGACAGGCAGCGTGGGGGCTGGCGAGAGCATTATGAAGGCTGCTGCGCAGAACATTACCAAGGTGAGTCTCGAATTGGGCGGCAAGGCACCGGCCATCGTCATGAAAGATGCTGACTTGGAGAAGGCTGCCCAGTGGATTGTGGACAGCCGGATAGGAAACAACGGACAGATATGCAATAATGCGGAGCGCGTCTATGTGCAGAAAGATGTAAAAGCCGAGTTTACCAAGATTTTGGTGGAGAAGATGAAGGCTGTGAAGGTGGGCGACCCATGTGCTGACGACAGCGTTGACATGGGGCCGCTGGTAGAGCAACGTGCGCTGGAGAGCGTCTCCGAGAAGGTGGAACGTGCACTGAAACAGGGGGCCAGACTGCTTTGCGGCGGCCACCGCGTGGGTGAGAAGGGCTATTTCTATGCTGCCACAGTACTCGACGACTGCCGTCAGGACATGGACATCATCCATGAAGAAACGTTCGGTCCGGTCATACCGCTGGTCGAGTTTGACACCATCGACCAGGCTATTGCCTACGCCAACGACTGTGAGTATGGTCTGGCCAGCTCCATCTTCACCAAAGATCTGAATGTGGCTACGAAAGCCTGCCGTGAGTTGGAGTTTGGCGAAACCTACATCAACCGTGAGCACTTTGAGGCTATACAGGGATTCCATGCCGGCGTGAAGAAAAGCGGCATAGGCGGAGCTGATGGTAAGCATGGCGTGGAGGAGTATCTTGTCACTCACGTCACCTATCTTGACACGTATGACGATGATATCAGTTAATTATCATTAAAACAGACTGGAATCCTTATTTTGAGGCAAAGATAATTATGCAAATATTTTGCAGGGCAGAAAAAATTGACTAACTTTGCAGCATAATTAGCAGACCAACCAACATTACCTTAAATTTGGATACTAGGATAACTATAAAGGATGCACTTCAGAAGATGAGGTGCATCTCTTTTTTTGTGCTGGCGCAGGACATTCAGCAGGGCTTTCTTTGGATATGTCAGCGGAATGTTGTAACTTTGCAGGCAAAAAGAAAATGCCATGGTTAATGCTGATAAAGTGAATTTTGCCATCTTCGTCTCTGGCGGTGGCACAAACTGTGAGAACATCATACGCTATTTCAAGGGCTCTGAGCGTTTCCGTCCTGTGCTCGTGGTGAGTAACAAGGCCGATGCCTATGCCTTGGTGAGAGCCGAACGGCTGGGCGTGCCTACGGCTGTGGTGACCCGACAGCAGCTGGCCGACGAGGAACAGGTGATGGCGCTGCTGAGGGAGCATGGTGTAGGGTTTGTTGTGTTGGCGGGTTTCCTGCCTCTGGTGCCCGATTATCTCATAGAGGCCTTCCCGCGTCGCATCGTCAATTTGCATCCCGCACTGCTGCCGAAGTTTGGAGGTAAAGGTATGTGGGGACATCATGTGCATGAGGCGGTGAAAGCCGCTGGCGAGCGGGAGACGGGCATGACCGTGCATTACGTGACGCCCGTCTGCGATGGCGGCGACATCATAGCACAGTTTCATGTGGCTCTGGCAGCCAGTGACAGCACCGACGACATTGCCGAGAAAGAGCATCAGTTAGAGATGGCTTATTTCCCCCTGGTGCTGGAGCAAATTTTCCTGGGCATACATTCCTGAACGCTGCTCAGATAGGCCTATACATCAACATCGGGTTCCCAAAGGTGACGTTCCATGTCGACGTGGCCGTTGGGCTTAAATGTAACCCCTTCTTCTTCCAGCAAGGTGCGTTGGCGGCTCCAGCCGGGAGCCGTTCGGCCGGCGATGGTGACCACGCGGTGGCAAGGCAACTGTTCGGCCCCTGGTGTGTAGCGCAGCGTACGCCCAACCATGCGTGGATGGCTGGGCCATCCAGCCAAAGCGGCAATGATGCCATAGGTGGTCACCCGGCCACGAGGTATCTGGCTCACAATGTTCAACACATCGTCGCGAAACGCCTGAGCTTGTTCTGGCGACATACGGTCGGGGTAGTCTCTCATCTTTTCTCTTTCTTTATTTTTGAATGACGGCCAGGCTGTCGGGAGTTTGCGTGCGGGCTTTCAGCCAGTCGCACAGCTTTTTTTGGTCGGCGGCAGTGAGCTGTTTGCCTGCCTCTGTGCCAATGATGGCAACGACATAGGCCATGACGGTATCTTTGTCGACTTCCGTGGCCCGCGCCAGAGCCAGCGAGTGTATCTGTGGGAAGAGCGTAGTCAGCTCGGGACGTATCTCTTGTGACAGGTCGTTGTATCGGGTGTATTCCAACAGCATTTGGTTGAGCATATTGGCTTCCGTGGAAAGCTCCATGAGTTTCTTTTTCTCTGTGTCTCGGCTACTGTTTGATTGAGTCAGTTGGTTGGAGAGCATCAAGATACTGTCAGACTGTGTGCCCTGAATGATGTTCAGTTCATATTTGCCCAGCCTGTAGTCGCCCATGTGTTGTTTGGCCTCGATGCGTTTGGGCTCTGAAATCTCCTTTCCTACAGCCACAATGTTCAGGGTCTGGTCGTCGGTGTAGGTGGAGATTATTTGTGTGCCAGCCTGTGCCAGTTCTGCCTTGACAAAATGCCGCACGTTGTTGTCGAAGATGCTTTTTCGCACAATGCTGACTGTCATGACTGTGGCCGGCAGCATGGTAAGCAAGACAATCGACATAACGACTTGTCTGGCCCGTTTCGCCCGTTCTAAGCTGAGAAACTCGTGGCGTGAGAAGTGTAGCAGGCGCACACCGGCATAAGTGGCCAAGGCTATGAACACAGTGTTGATGAAGAAAAGGTAGAAAGCACCGAGAAAGTAAAGGAAATGTCCGGAGGCCAGTCCGTAGCCTGCGGTGCAGAGCGGCGGCATGAGGGCGGTGGCGATGGCCACACCAGGGATGACGTTGCCCTTGCCTCCGGTGCAGAGGGCAATGATGCCGGCAGCACCGCCGCAGAAGGCTATCAGCACATCGTAGAGCGTGGGCGAGGTGCGGGCCAGCAACTCAGAGCGTGCCTCGTCGAGTGGTGTCAGCAGAAAGTAGATGGTTGCAGTGAGCACGCTGATAAGTGTGGCTACAGCAAAGTTCTTGGCAGACCGCCTCAGCAACTCGAGGTCGTTGATACCCACAGCCAGCCCCATACCGATGATGGGCCCCATGAGAGGCGAGATGAGCATGGCGCCGATGATGACAGCCGTGGAATTGACATTAAGTCCCAGCGAGGCAATGAAGATGGCGAAGATAAGCACCCAGAGGTTGGCGCCTCGGAAACTGACGTCACGGCTGATTCGTTCAACGATGACCTGTTCGTCTTCTCTGTCTGACGCCAGGTTGAAATAAGTTTTGACGTGTTCTTTGATGTAGTCGATGCTCATGGGTTGTTAAATGAAAGATGAAAGGAAAAAGTGAAAAAAAACAAGAGGGGAAGAGTGAAAAGGACAAGTGAAAAATCTGCTCTCCCACGCAATCTGCATTACGTGTGGTTGCAAATTTTTCACTTCTCACTTATCACTTCTCCCCTTTAGGAGTGTGATTAGGCTTCCTTTTCAGATGCAGGCTCTGCTGCGCGGAAACAGTCGAGGTCCTCGGGACGGAAGGCCTTGATGTAGGCAGCCTTGCCGATGACGTCCTCTTCAGTCATGCGCACGTAGACCTGGGCGCTCTTCTCGAAGAGCTCAGGAGCTTCATTGGCGTCACGCACGATGAGCAGACTCATCACCAGCTCGCAGGTCATGTCGTAGAGACGACGTGCCAGGAAATCGAAGGCATCCTGACTGTTGAGAGCCTTGGCGTAGTTCAGGGCATCCTCATAGATGGGGATGAGCTTCTCAACACGTTCTTTGAGAGCTGAAGATGGGAGTTCGGCCACCATTTCTTTAATATTGGTGAGCATGGTGCCGTTGGAGATGTAGCGGATGGCGGCGACGACCTGCAGCTGGGTGGTTCCCTCGTAGATGCTGAAGATGCGGGCGTCGCGGTAGAGGCGCTGACTCTTGTACTCCATGATGAAGCCCGAACCACCGTGGATGCTGATGGCATCGTAAGCGTTCTGGTTGGCATACTCAGAGTTCATGCCCTTAGCCAGCGGCGTGAAGGCATCGGCCAGGCGCTGGTACTTCTTCATCTCCTGTTTCTCCTCGGGCGTCAGTTTGCGGTCACGCTCGATGTCTTCGAGGCATTTGTAGATGTCGACATAGCAGGCCGTCTGATAGAGCAGCGAGCGACCGGCATCGAGTTTGGCCTTCATGCGCGAGAGCATGTCGTAGACGGCGGGGAAATTGATAATCTTCTCGCCGAACTGGGCGCGCTCCTTGGCATAGGCCAGACCTTCGTTATAAGCCTCCTGCGAGAGACCGACAGACTGGGCGGCGATGCCCAGGCGGGCGCCGTTCATCAGGGCCATCACATACTTGATGAGACCCATGCGGGTCGAGCCGCAGAGTTCAGCCTTGGCGTTCTTGTAGGTCAGCTCGCAGGTGGGGCTGCCGTGTATGCCGAGCTTATGCTCAATGTGTCGCACGTCGACGCCTCCATTGCGCTTGTCGTAGATGAACATCGACAGGCCGCGTCCGTCTTTCGTACCCTCCTCTGAGCGGGCCAGCACGAGGTGAATGTCAGAGTCGCCGTTGGTGATGAAGCGCTTCACGCCGTTCAGGCGCCAGCAGTTCTCCTTTTCATCGAAGGTGGCCTTCAGCATGACGCGCTGCAGGTCGGAGCCTGCATCAGGCTCAGTGAGGTCCATCGACATACCTTCGCCAGCACAGACGCGGGGAATGTACTTCTGGCGCTGCTCCTCAGATCCGAACTCATAGAGCGTGTCGATACAGCTCTGAAGGCTCCAGATGTTCTGGAACCCGGCATCGGCGGCAGCGATGAGCTCACTCAGCATGGAGAACACAGCGTTGGGCAGGTTCAGACCGCCGTAGCGGCGAGGCATCGAAACACCCCACAGACCAGCCTTGCGGGTGGCATCGAGGTTCTCGAAAGTCTTCGAGGCGTAAATCATGCGGCCGTTCTCGAGGTGCGGACCTTCCAAGTCGACACTCTCCGAATTCGGAGCAATGATGTTGGCAGCCACGTCGCCGGTGATGTCGAGAATCTGCTTGTAGTTCTCGATGGCATCGCCCAGGTCGACGGGAGCGTAGTCGTATTCTTTCGCATCAGCGAAACCCTTTTCTTTCAGCTCAACGATACGAGCCATCAGGGGGTGGTTCAGGTAGAACCCGATCTCAGGATGATCGCTATAATAGTTTGCCATTGTTATTTATTCTTTTTACTATGATATATAATATTAATGTAACAAGAAATACTCCTAAACATTGCATTACGGCTCTGTCGCTGTCCCAAAAGAAAAAGATGCAGACGAAAGCAATAAAAGCAAAGACGTAAAGCAAAATCTTCAGAAGACTTTCTATGTATTGCATTATTTAGAGTTCTGCTTATAATACTTAATGAGCTTGGGAACTACCTCTTCAACAGTACCAACAATGACATAGTCAGCGATCTTGTTGATGGGAGCATCGGGATCGCTGTTGATAGAGATGATGATGCCCGAATCCTGCATGCCGGCGATGTGCTGAATCTGACCGGAGATACCGCAGGCAATGTACACCTTCGGGTGAACGGTGACACCCGTCTGACCAATCTGACGGTCGTGGTCCAACCAGCCTGCATCCACAGCAGCGCGGCTTCCGCCCACCTCACCATGAAGCACCTTAGCCAGCTGGAACAGCATGTCGAAGTTTTCCTTCGAGCCCATGCCGTAGCCACCGGCAACCACGATGGGAGCACCCTTCAGGTTGTGCTTGGCGGCCTGCACCTCGTGGGTGAGCACCTTCACGACGTAAGCTTCGGGGCTGACGTACTTACTGACCTCGGGGTAAACCACCTCGCCGCGTGCAACGGGATTCTCCCCGTTGGGCTCGTAGATAGCCTTCTGCATGACGCCAGAGCGCACCGTAGCCATCTGGGGACGGTGGTCGGGATTGACAATCGTTGCCACGATGTTACCGCCGAAAGCGGGACGAATCTGATAGAGCAGATTATCGTAGTGCTGCTTCGTCTTGGCGTCGTCATACGAGCCAATCTCCAGCTCTGTGCAGTCGGCAGTCAAGCCGCTGGTGAGCGACGACGACACACGGGGGCCAAGGTCACGACCGATGACCGTAGCACCCATGAGGCAAATCTGCGGCTGCTCCTCTTTGAATAGGTTCACCATGATGTCGGTGTGGGGAGCCGAGGTATAGGGGAAGAGGCCATCGCCGTCGAAGACAAAGAGTTTGTCGACACCGTAGGGTAGAATCTGGTCCTCCACCTTGCCCTTGATGCCCGTACCGGCTACCACGGCGTGGAGCTCCACGCCGAGCTCATTGGCGAGTTTGCGACCCTTAGTCAGCAGTTCTTGAGATACTTCCTGTACTAAAGTACCTTCTATTTCGCAATATACAAATACGTTGTTCATATCCCTTTAGCCAATGATTTTTTCGTCTAACAATTCTTTGATCATTCCCTCGATGTCAGCATCGGAAGCCGTCAAAGTCTTCGACTCCTTAGCCTGGAACACAATGTTCTTGATGGCCTTCACCTTCGTGGGGCTGCCGGCCAGACCGCACTGCTGTGCGTCGCCGTCAACATCGGCCACGCTCCACTGATTCAGCGTCAGATAAGGACGCTCGTCGTAAAGATGGTCGTAGGGTGTGCCTTCGGCAGGCCTTTCCATCGGACAAGTGGCACGCTTGTATTTCATCACCAGCTTGGCGTTTTCGGGGCGACAGGGAGCAGCGCTTCCGTTCACCGTGATGACCACGGGCAGGGGGGCTTTTACGGTCTCTACACCGCCGTCGATAACTCTTTTAATGATGGCAAAACCATCATTCACGCTAAGTACTTCCTCAGCGTAGGTCACCTGGTTGAGGCCCAGCTTCTGGGCAACCTGCGGACCTACCTGGGCTGTGTCGCCATCGATGGCCTGCCGACCGCCAATCACGATATCCACGTCGCCAATCTTCTTGATGGCCGTAGCCAGGGCATACGAGGTGGCCAGCGTGTCGGCACCGGCAAAGAGACGGTCTGTGAGCAGCCAGCCGGTGTCGGCGCCACGATAAAGTCCCTGACGGATAATCTCACCTGCACGGGGAGGGCCCATGGTCAGTATTCCAACGGTAGAGCCTGGGTTCTGCTCCTTCAAGCGGAGGGCCTGCTCCAGCGCGTTTAAATCTTCGGGGTTGAAGATGGCGGGTAGGGCAGCACGGTTCACCGTGCCTTCGGCAGTCATTGCATCCTTACCCACATTTCGGGTGTCTGGCACTTGTTTAGCCAGCACAACAATCTTTAATGCCATATAAATATAATAATGTATAAAAAGTTTGCTTTATAAAGTCGGCTGCAAAGGTACGCTTTTTTGTTCGAAATGCAAAAGAAAAAGTGTGAAAAGTGCACAAATCGGCGTCATTTGTGCGCATTTTTGTTAAAGTGTGCAGTTTTGTCGGCTTTCATTTTGCTTCCAGGGTGTCAGGTTTCGTTGATGTGTTTTTGTGGTGAAACATTTGTCCTATTCAATAAAAAAATGTATCTTTGCAGCACAAAAACAAATCAAAACGCTACAACACATGAAACTAATTCTTATCATCATGATGACCTTTTGGGCCAGTCGGCCAGCCGCAGCGCAGGTTGTAGACAACACTCCCGACTCTATACAGAAGGCACTCATGTCGCGTCCGGAGCCGGGCAGCACCCGTCGCGATGGTCACCCAGTGCTCTTTCTCGTCGGCAACTCCACCATGCGCAACGGCACGCGTGGCGATGGCAGCAACGGGCAGTGGGGCTGGGGCTATTTTGCCGCTAAATACTTCGACGAGAAGCAGATTACCGTGGAGAACCAGGCCTTAGGCGGCATGTCGACCCGCACCTTCTATACCGATCTCTGGCCTGCCGTGCGACGGGCGTTGCGACCTGGCGACTGGGTCATCGTCTCAATAGGACACAACGACAGCGGCGACTTCTTCGATGAGAAACGGGCGCGCGCCGTCATTCCTGGTGTCGACACCGATACGATGTATGTGGGCTTCAATCAGCGCACTCGGCAGCAAGACACCGTCTACTCTTACGGTCGCTATCTGCGGCAGTACGTCAGTGAGATACGTGCAGCGGGAGCCACCCCGGTGCTGATGTCGCTCACCCCGCGCAATGCCTACGACGATCGGGGGCTCATTGTGCGCAAACCGCAGACAGCGTGGGCAGCCTATGTGGCAGCCACCGAGGGCGTACCCTTCGTGGATTTGAATGAGCGGTCGGGACGTAAACTTGATTCCTATGGCCAGTGGAAGCGCGACTACCACTTCCTCGGCGACCGGATTCATACATCAAAGTTTGGGGCAGAGTTGAATGCCCTCAGTGCTGCCGAAGGACTTTGGGAAAGCCACGACCCTCAGCTGCAGCCTTTGCAGCAGATGATGAAGGGATTGCCTCGTCCTTCGTTTGCCAGTCGTCGGGTGGCAGGCAAGCCCATGGTCATCTTCACTGGCGATTCAACGGTGAAGAATGCTGACAGCGACGACGACGGCATGTGGGGATGGGCCTCGCAGGCTGCCACCGTGTTCGACACGACAAAGGTGGTGTTGGTCAATGCTGCGCTGGCCGGGCGCTCCACCAGGACCTATATGAAGGAAGGGCTCTGGGAGATGGTGTGCAACACGCTGCAGCCTGGCGACTTTGTCACCATACAGTTCGGCCACAACGACATCGGCCCCATCACCGACCGTAAAGCCCGTGGCGTCATTCCACTTACAAAGGATACGCTTCACGTCTACCATCTCGACGATGGCACCTACGAGGTG
>JAGBJJ010000006.1 GCA_017934525.1 Prevotella sp. | reverse complement strand
TCGTAGAGGAAAGTATTACCCAAAAACACGGAAATCGCAAGATGGCCGCGTAAAGATGCTCATGTGCCTGATTATCGCCCCCTACGCGGATTTGCTTACTTAGGCGGGGCAATTTGTTTCCCATTTATAGAGGAAAGATACGTCTTTTACCAAAAAAGTAGTATCTTTGCATATCGTAAACGATAGTAAAGACAGAGCAATGGCACAACAGAACGACTTTGCAGAAGTGCTGGAGGTGGCGGCCGAGGCCGGGCACATCCTGCTGGAGAACGGCGCTGAGATATCGCGGGTGGAAGACATCATGGGGCGCATCGCCTCGTGCTATGGAGTAGACTCGGGCAACTTCTTCGTGCTCTCCAACGGCATCTTCACCACCGGACAGGGCAGCAAGATAACCAAGAGCGGGGGCCAGACGGCCACCTACGCCAATGTGGAGTTCATCCCCCTGCGCAGCATACAGCTGTCGAAGGTGGTGGCGGTGAACCGCCTGAGCTACGATATAGCCGCCGGGCGCACCACGCTGGCCGAGGCACGCGAAAGACTGCAGCGCATACGCCAGACGGCGCCGAAGCCCATCTGGGAGCAGATGCTCGGCTCGGCCCTGGGAGCAGCAGGCTTCTGTGCCGTCTTCGGCGGCGGCTGGGCCGACTGTCTGGCTGCGCTGGTGGTGGGCTTGCTGCTCATGGTCTTCGTCCTCGGCGTCACCAGTCGCTATCTCTCCAAGATTGTGGGCAGCATCGGCAATGCCTTGGCGGCCACGCTGCTGTGCATCGGCTTCTGGCGCGTGGGCTTCGGGGCGAGTCTGCCCAACGTCATCATTGGCGCCATCATGCCGCTCATTCCCGGTGTGCCTTTCGTCAACGGCGTGCGCGACCTGGCCAATTCCGACTATCTGGCCGGCTTCACCCGGCTCACCGATGCCATGCTTAGCTTTTTCTGCATCGCCGTGGGCGTGTCGCTGGCCTTCATCTTCGACGGACAACTGTATGGTGGCATGATCAGCCTCGGCGGCATGACCGTCAGTCCCGACACCGCCCACCTGCTCTGGCAGGCCCTGGCCGCCTTCATCGGCACGGCCGCCTTCGCCGTGCTCTTCGGCGTCGACCGCGAGCACTATGTGGCGTCGGGCTTCATTGGAGCCGTAGGGTGGGTGCTCTATCTGCTCCTCGTGAGGTGGGCCGGAGCCACGCCCACAGCCGCCACCCTCGCCGCCGCTACGCTTGTGTGCCTCCTCTCGCGCATGGCGGCCGTGCCCTATCGCTCTCCGGCGCAGGTATTCCTGCTCTGCGGCATCTTCCCGCTGGTGCCCGGCGCCGGCATCTTCTGGTTTACCTATTACCTGACTGACGGCCGGTTCGACCTCTCCTCCCACAGCGGGTGGGCGGCCGTGAAGATAGCCATTGCCATCGTGCTGGGTATCATCCTGGCCATGGAACTGCCGCAGCGCCTCTTCAGTCACTCACGCACTGCTCATTGACGGGGCGAAAGCGGCACTGCTACCTTGAATTTTGGCCATTATCTGACGAATTCTGGCCAATATTCAGTGGATTTTGGCCATAATTTAATGGCGATGTATGGCTATTCCGACTTTTTTACGTAACTTTGCAAGCAGTAAACAATAACACTGAAGAACATGATACAATCGATGACGGGCTACGGCAAGGCTGTCGTAGTCTACAAAGACAAGAAAATCAATGCTGAGATAAAGTCGCTCAACTCCAAGCAGCTCGACTTGATGACGCGCATTGCCCCCCTCTACCGTGAGAAGGAGATGGAGATACGCCAGATGATTGCGCAGGCACTGGAGCGCGGAAAGGTGGATTTCGCCCTGTGGGTGGAGAAAGACACCGGCGTAGACCCGACACCCGTGAACGGCGCCCTGATGGAGAATTACTATCATCAGCTGAAAGCTATAGCTGCCAAGAGCGGCATACCTGAGCCCCAGGACTGGATGCAGACGCTGGTGCGCATGCCCGACGTGCTGACGCACACGGAGCAGGAGGAACTCTGCGGCGAGGAGTGGGCTGTGGTGCGCACTGCCGTCGAGCAGGCCATTGCGGCGCTGGTGGACTTCCGGCGTCAGGAGGGGGCTGCCCTGGAGAAGAAGTTTGCTGAGAAGATTGACAACATAGAGCGGCTGATGGCCGAGATTGAGCCCTACGAGAAGAGCCGCGTGGAGAAAATTCGCCAGCGCATCGTCGACAGCCTGCAGCAGATTCCCGACGTAGACTACGACAAGAACCGTCTGGAGCAGGAACTCATCTACTACATTGAGAAGCTCGACATCAGCGAGGAGAAGCAGCGCCTGAAGAACCACCTGAAGTACTTCCGCGAGACGATGGCCGACGGTCATGGTCAGGGGAAGAAGCTGGGCTTCATCGCTCAGGAGATGGGGCGTGAGATTAACACCACCGGCTCGAAGTCGAACCAGGCCGAGATGCAGAACATCGTTGTGCAGATGAAGGACGAGCTGGAGCAGATTAAAGAGCAGGTGCTGAATGCGCTGTAATAAAAGTCTCTCCCGACCCCTCCAAAGGAGGGGGAACGTAGACGACTTTATGAAAAAGAAGGTGCATTATGGCTATGAGGCGGCAGGGACAATCTATATTCTTTTAAGGAAACATTCAAAAGATTATCAGCGTGATATGACACCTGCCGAATCTGCCCTTTGGGAAGTGTTGCGCGGCAAGCCATTTGGATATAGGTTCCGCCGACAGCATCCGATTGGAGATTATATTCCTGATTTCGTTTGTCTGCCTAAACGATTGGTGATAGAAGTCGACGGGTCGCTACCATTTCGTGGGTAATCAGCCATTGTCTGATCAGGAAAGAACAGATTATTTGAATCAGCGTGGTTTCAGCGTATTGCGGTTTATTAATGACGAGGTGATAGGTGACACGGACCAAGTAATAACTAAAATAAAAGAAACTATGAATAGCCAGCCTACAGTTAGTGAGCAGCCTCTCCCCTCCTTTGGAGGGGGCGGGGGTGGCTTGATTATTTTTAGTGCTCCTTCCGGCTCAGGCAAATCGACGATTGTGCAGTGGCTCATGAAGGAGCATCCGGAGCTAAATCTTTATTTCTCCATTTCGTGTACGTCGCGGGCACCGCGCGGCACGGAGCAGAATGGCGTAGAGTATTTCTTCCTCACGCCAGAGGAGTTCCGCCAAAAGATTGCAAATGATGAGTTTCTGGAGTATGAGGAGGTCTATCAGGACCGCTTCTACGGCACGCTGAAGTCTCAGGTGGAACGGCAATTAGAGCAGGGACAGAACGTGGTGTTCGACGTCGATGTGAAAGGTGGCGTCAACATCAAGAAGTATTACGGCGAGCGGGCCTTGAGTCTTTTCATACAGCCCCCGTCGGTGGAGGAGCTGCGTCGTCGGCTCGTGGGCCGCGGCACCGACACGCCCGAGGCCATCGAGAGCCGTCTGGCCAAGGCTGAGTATGAGCTGACCTTCGCTCCACAGTTCGACCATGTCGTGGTGAACGACGACCTGGCGACAGCCAAGCAGGAGACGCTGAGTCTGGTGGAGGAATTTCTAAGGGGAGTATCCTCCGCCCCCTCCGAAGGAGTGAAGAAGTCTTCCCAGCTCTCCCCGAACGGCTGATGAAGCCCTTCCTGACCTCCCGGGATGGATGTTTGCGGGACTGATAAGATAAAAAAGATAATGAAGACAAATAAAGTGCCAGCCCCTCTTGGAGAGTGTGGGGAAAATAATAACGTGACAACCCCTCGCCCCTCCTCCGGAGGAGGGGGTGGGGGAGGCCTCCTTATAGGGCTCTTCGGCGGCTCCTTCAACCCCATCCATGTGGGCCATATCGCCCTGGCCCGGCAGTTGCGACAGCTGGCGGGACTCGATGAGGTGTGGCTCATGGTGTCGCCGCAGAATCCGCTGAAGCAGGGGAGCAGCGAGTTGCTCGACGACCGGCTGCGCTACGAGATGGCGCGGCTGGCACTGCATGGCGAGGACGGCATCGTGGCCAGCGACTACGAGCTGCACCTGCCGCGACCGTCTTACACTTGGAACACCCTGCAATGTCTGCAAGCCGACTATCCTCAGCATACCTTCGTATTATTAATAGGTGGCGACAACTGGCAGCTCTTTTCGCACTGGTATCGCGCCCAGGATATTCTCGACCGTTATCAGATAGTGGTCTATCCGCGCCGTGGCAGCGACATCGACCGCCGAACGCTGCCCGCCGGCGTCACCATTGTCGACACAGAACTGCTCGACATCTCGAGCACTGAGATTCGCCGACGCATTGCCGAGGGGCAGGGCATCAGCGGGATGGTGCCGCCCGTCGTTGAGCCGCTGGTGAAGAGATTCTATGGCGTCAGGTAATCTGCAGGGCGCTTGAAACGGAAAAGATAATACTGAGGAAAATGCCATGAAATGAAATAACCGAGAGGAGAATAATCTAAGAAAAGCAAAAATGACGCAGGGGGAATACAAGGAAATTGATTTAGCAAAGATGGCGGCCGCCATCATGGTGGTTGCCATTCATGCACAGCCGTTCTCTGGCCTCACCGAGGCAATGCTCATCGATGTGTGGGCCCGTCTGGCGGTGCCGTTCTTTTTCATCGCCAGCGCTTTCTTCTTCTTTAAGAAACCGGCTGGGCAGCAGCACATCGGGCATTATGTGAAGCGGCTGGCACTGCTCTATCTGTTCTGGTTCGTAGTCGAACTGCCCATCACTGTGCTGCATTTCTACATCGAGCCGCAGCGCAGCATTGGGCAGAGCACGCTTGCTTTGCTGCAGGGGCTGCTTTGGGGCTCCACGTTCTCCGGCTCATGGTTTATCACAGCCCTGATGGAGTGCATCCCGCTCGTGTGGCTGCTGGGGCGGCGGTTGTCATCGGCGACACTGCTGCTGGCTGGCTGCGCGCTCTATGCCGTCGTTGTGGGTTCAACCTATTATTACACCGTGCTTCCGCCTGACTGGCGGTCGTGGGTAGACGCTTGTCATGCCTGGTCGTTTAAGCCAGAACTGAGTTGGGCCTCGGCCTTCGTCTTCTGCGTGGCAGGAAGACTGATGGCCGAGAAGGAAGCACAGGTGAAGGCTATCGGCAGTCGCAAAATGCTGTGGGCGTGGCTCTTTGCCCTGACGGTGGCAGCCGGCGAGGTGCTCACCATGTTCTTCGTGGCGCGGCCGCAGAGCACCGATGTATATTTCGCCCTGTTGCCTTTCGCAATTCTCTCCTTCATGTTGGTACTCAACCTGCGATGCCCGTGGAAGTTCGACTATCTGCGCCTGCGCCGCTACAGCACACTTTTCTATTTCTCCCACTTCATCTTTGTCTTCATCTTAGTGCTTGTCAATAAGCATCTGCTGCCTGTCAATCCGCTGTTGAAGTACGGTCTTGTGTTGCTGTTGTGCTGGCTGCTGGCCACAACCATGCTGACCCTGTCGCAAAGGCGTGGGTTCAGGTGGTTGAAGTATGGTTTCTGATTTTGTTTGCCGCTGCGGGGGCGGGTTTCCTCCTACCTGTGTTTGTCGCGCCCTAGCCATTTGTTGATGCGCCGCACTACTGACTTGCGGATGAAGCTGAGGTTGCCAGCTTTCAGGTTGAGCCACAGTTCTTCCAGCGAGTAGGCTATCTTTGTGCAGGGGTGGTTCCAGGCGTAGGTCTTGTAGAGACGTTCTTTGTAGTCTACATCCTCGATGACATACTTCGGGTGGCGCAGCGGAAACTGCAGTTCGTGGCGCTGCATGGTGAAGATGCGGCGCAGACCGCGGGGCATGGTGTAGAGCGAGCCGCCGAAGTGGGTAGAGTCGGCCGACACACCCATGTTGTTAATCAGGTTCTTCGACGGCATGACGGCCAGCCCGGAGTGGAGCAGCATGTCGGCCCAGAAGATGCTCTCGTAGTATTCCTTGCCCGTGGCCTTATGGTTGCGGAACATCGTGATAGCATCCTTGCGCAGGCCGCGTCGCCGGGCCAGAGCCTCGAGCCGCTTCACGGCATAGCCGTCGTCGAGGAAGGCATAGTCGCCCTCCCAGCGGTCGATGACACGCCGCCATGAAGCCCATCCCCAGATGGAGAATACGGAGGTGAAGAAGTAGTCGTAGGGGCAGTCGGGCGTCACCTCGTCGGTGTTGAAACCTGCTATCATCGTGATGCGCTCGTCGTGCTCATAGCGGTCGAGCATCTCCTTGCAGAAGGGGAAGAACGACTGCGACGGCACGTCGTCGTCTTCCAGCACGATGCATTTGTCGACCATCGAGAAGGCCCATTTCTGCGACACGTATTCGGCGGGGTCGCATCCCAGGTTCTGCTCCTGGTAGTTGCGGTGCACCTCGCACTCCCAGTCTATCTGCTCGTCGCTGACGATGCGCCGGCAGGCTTCGATGCCGGCCACGTCGCGCTCGCCGCGCGGTCCGTCTTGAAAGAGGAACAGCTTCGAGGGCCGGGCCCGTCTGACCTCATCGAAGACCTTTTGGAAAGAGTCGGTGCGGGTGAAGAAGAGCATCAGCACCGCTACGTCGATATTTGCAGGATGTTTAGTCATAGAATTCAAGCTTGTTTACGTGAGGTTGAAGTTTATCGAGATTGGGCAGCTGCATGTAGTCGCCATATATGCCGCGCAGCAGGTGGTCGGCATCGTGGGGCACAGGCAGCAGGTGGCCTTCGAAGGCATGAGTGGTCAGTGGGAAGATGTCTTCCATATAGCGTGGGTTATGGTAGGGTATGCCCATGCCGCTGGTCACCACCTTGCTGCCCAGCAGTCTGCACAGGCATCGCAGTACAGGATATACGACGTGGCGGTTGAGGCGGAAGATGCGCCGCACCTGGCGCATGCTTCTGGCGTCGTCGCTGCTTGTGCGCCATATCTTATACATGTGGCCGGTGGTCTTCTCGCTGACGATGTGGAGCCAGCGGCGCTGTCGCTCCAGCGGGAAGATGTCGATGTATATGCCCCGCTCCTTCAGCAGCCGGTCGTAGTTGTTGGTCTCCTCGAGGAAGGAGCGGCGGTCGCGCAGCTTCGCATAGTGGTAGAAGTAGTTGGGGTCGGTAGCGTGGTCTTGCAGTGCCATCGTGGCGGGCAGCTCCGCGGGCAGCACGCTCAGCAGCCTCAGGTAGTCGTTGCGCATCATCTCCACGTCGAGGTCGTCGTCCCAGGGTATGAAGCCGTCGTGGCGCATGGCCCCTATCAGCGTGCCGCTGCTGAGCCAGTAGCTGATGCCGTGCTTACGGCAGATGCGATCGAGCTCGAGCAGCAGTTCGAGCATGCGCAGCTGTTGACGACGAAGCATCGAGCCGTCGGGGTTGAAGCGCTCACGCAGCATCTGGTGATTGGTCATTTCTTTCTGAATTTTGAGGTTACAAACTGTTGGCTCTCAGCCAGTATCTGCGTGCCGGCCAGGCGCATCGCAACGTAATAGAGTGCTGCTGCCATTATCACACGTGCCGCCAGCAGCAGCCAGAGAGAGGCGATGGGGGCAGTGAGATAGTGGGTGACAACCATGACGCCGAAGGCTGTCAGGGCAAACGGCACCGTGTCTTTCAGGAACGAGAGACTGCGATAGCCCGTCAGCCGGCTTACAAAGAAGAACCAGACGCCAGTCCACAGTATGTTGACGGCCACGAAGGCATAGACCATGGTGCGAATGCCATAGGGCCAGAGCGTGGCCATCAGCACAATCTCGCTGCAGCCCAGTGCCAGCGTGCACCACATGTAGATGTCGCTGCGGCCGCGACTCACAATCATGTCGGCCAGCAGGGTCGACAGCGGCATGAAGGCGCCGCTAAGGCACAGCCACGGCAACAGCGAGGCTGAGATGGCCCATTTCTCGCCGATGGTGAGGACGATGAACTCGTGCGACACCAGGCCCAGTCCCAGAAGCATGGGGAAGGAGATGAAAGCCGTGAAGCGCATCATCTTGCGCAGCACGTGCAACTGCCGCTCGCGCTCATCGTGCAGACCTGCCAGCACGGGCTGGTCTACCTGCTTCAGCATGTTCTGCACCAGCAGGAAGCACTTGCTGCTCCACTGGTAGGCTTGGTTATAGTCGCCGGTGTCGCGTGCTGAATAATGGCGGCCCAGCATGATGTTCATCACGTTGACGTTGACGTGCTGAAGGATGGCGGTGATGAGAATCTTTACGCTGAAGGGAAACAGGCGTCTGACGGGATCGAAGTTGAAGCTGAGCGTAGGGCGCCAGGGGCTGAAATGCCACAGCAGCAGGGTGTTGGTAAGAATATAGACCAGGCTCTGCGTGGCCAGTGCCCAGTAGCTGAAGCCCAGCCAGGCCAGCCCAGCCCCGGTGACGCTCGACAGCACGACGGCAGTCATGCCGCTCTGGGCTATCTGTTTGATTTGAAGGTTCTTGGTGAGATAGGCCGACTGTGCCATTCCAAAGCTGGAAAACACAAAGCCCAGGAACACATAGCGGCAGAGCCACGTCAGCGCCGGCTGATGGTAATAGGCTGCTATGAGAGGTGCGCAGAGAAAAAGAATAAGGTAGATGGCAGATGCCGCCAGGACGTTGAACCAGAACACTGCGTTGTAGTCTTCATGGCGGGGCGACTTCATGTTGACGAGTCCTGTCTTGAATCCGCTCGACTGCAGCTCGTTGGCTATCAGCGAGAAGATGGTGATCATGGCAATCATGCCGAAGTCATCGCGCGACAGCAGGCGCCCCAGTATGATGCCGAACACCAGTCCCACCAGCTGCTGCACACCATTGTTGATGCCGCCCCACAGCAGGCCTTTTGCCGTTTTCTCCTTCAGTGTCTCATTCATGAATAGCCTTCACACATCTTTCTCCCCACGTAAATATCTCGTCCATCACCGGCGTGGCAATGCCGTGTTCGGCAGCCAGACGCCTGATAATACCTAATCCGTATGGAAAATCTTCAGTAAAATAACGGCTGCCGAAGTCAGGCACGTAGCCGCCTGATACAGCCTTCATGGGGGCCTTGATGCCCTTGAAGGCTTCTATCGACCGCAGTTTGGCTGCCAGCGATGCCGCATCGCTGCTCTCGTAGTAGTCGAGCACGGTGGGGATGCTGTTCTTCTCTACAGGCAGTATGTCCAGCAGCTGCTGAAGCTCGCCGTCGAGCGCCATATACGCCCTGGCCGCCGCTTCAGTCCATTCCTCGTAGAACATAGGCTCACGCTCGTAGACGGTCCCTTCCTGCCAGTCGTGCCACAGGTCGTAAAGACGGGCAGGATGCAGCAGAGGGTTGCTGTTTGACAGGCTGGCCTCATAGAAGTTATTGAGCAGGCGGGTGGGGGTGCTGAACATCTGTTCCACCGCCAGTCGCAACTCTTCGGTTCTGCAGGTATGCTCTACGGCCACCGCCAGCGACGCCTTGTAGCCCAGCAGAGCCGCCGAGCGGCCATACTCTTTTGTACGGGCAATGAAGGGAACGCGCTGCAGGCCGAAGAGCGGTACGTCGGCGGGCAGCACCTCTGCGGCATGCAGGAAAAAGCCGGTAGAGCTGACCACGCTGCCCACGGCAGTGCCCGCTATGGCATCGTGGCGCAAGCAGGGCTTTATCTGCAGCAGGGTGTCGCGAATGGCATAGCCCGGCAGACAGAGCAGGACGAAGTCGGCATCGGTCACCACGTCTTCGGGCTTGCTGCTTACCTGCGACAGACGCTCTATGAGGGGCTGCTCGTTGTCAGGACGGTAGATGATGACAGACTTCTGCCAGCGCTCCGGCCGACGAGTGAGGATGCTGACTTCAAACAGGCCTCTTGCAGCCATGAAGCCAGCAGCCACATGGGCTATGTTGCCGCCTCCGCAGATGCATATCTTCTTCATCTCTGTAGCTTTTTCAGCCCTTCCACCAGTCGGGTGTTGTCCTCGTGGTTGCGTATGGCGATGCGCATGTACTGGCGTTTGGCATCCAAGCCAGGCTTCATACTGCAGTCGCGCGTCAGGATATTGTGGTGTTTCAGCATGCTGACCACTATCTCGTTGGCGTTATATGGTGGCAGCACCTCACACAAGAAATAGTTGGCCTCAGAGGGCATGACGCGCAGGAAAGGAATCTGGCGCAGATGGCGCTCAAAGTCGGCGCGCTCTCTCACGAAGGCATGGCAAGCCTGCTGGTAGTCGCTCTCATACTTGTTGTAAATCTGCATGAAGTATTCGGCAAACGAATTCAGGTTCCATATCGACACCTCTTTCTTCATTTGCGCTATCAGTGGCCTGTCGGCCGAGGCCAGTATGCCCAGTCGGAGCCCGGGCACACCATAGCTCTTTGAGATGCTCTTCATCACGGCCATGTGAGGATATTGCTCCAGCACGTCATCGTTCAGCAGGGAGTTGGTGGCAAAGTCGGTGCTGAAGTCGACAAACGATTCGTCGACTATCAGACGGATGCTGTGCCTTTCGCACCAAGCCGCCAGCCGCAGCACGTCGGCTTTGGGGATAAAGTTGCCCGACGGGTTGTCGGGGTTGATGAGCATCAGCTGGGTGATGCCCTTGTCCTCGAAGAAATCCATCAGGTCATCAGCCGTATAGCGGTAGTCGTCGTTCTGTGGAGTGAAGGTCGTCTGACGCTGCTTGTCGTAGCGGTTAGGATATTCCTCGAAGGTCGGACGGATGAATCCCACCTTGCCCTCGGTGCGCTCCATCAGAATCTTGATGAGCTCGGCCGCCCCGTTGCCTGGCACGATGTAAGGCTCGCTCACACCGAAGCACTTGCTGGCAATGAGCGTGTTGACCTTCATGCCCGACGGATACTCCGTCAGCAGGGTGCGAAAGTTGGCTTGCATCTCGTCTGTCATGCGCTGCGGCGGGAAGTAGGGATTCACCAGGTAGCAGAAGTCGAGCATTTGTGGAAAGCGCCAGAATCCGCCATAGCGGCCGTAATATTTGCGCAGCACATCCTTCTCGTCGGCAAAGATGGCCTCGGCGATGTCCAGGTCCTGTTTGTCGTCAATCTCGTACCATTTCTCCTGGCCGATGGGCAGGGCCTTCAGATTGACCGAGTCAATCATCGTCAGCACGCGGAGCACCTCTTCATAATACTGGTTGTTGCCCATTGCGCGACTGTAGGCATCGAGGAAGGGCACGTACTTCTCAGCGGCAAACTGTCGTGAGAACTTGTAGATGTTGACCGTCTTGTAGTATTGGTCGGCCATCTGGTAATTGAAAGCCTTCTTCGGCACAAAACTCACAATGTTGCAGTCGCTGTCGATGGTGACCATCGTGCCGTCCATCCAGCTCTCATACTTGGCCACCAGCGCCAGGTTAGGGTAGGCATTTGCTGCAATCATCGGGATGAGACGGTCGCTGAAGATGAGGTCGCTCTCGATGAGCAGTGTGTCATCTTCCTGCAGCTTATCCTTGACGAGCGCCAACGAGTAGATGTTGTTTGTCTTGTCGTAGATGGGATTCTCGGCATACTCAATATGCAGCTGACCGTCATAGCGGTGGCCGATGTGCTGTCGAAGCTCCTTACCCTTGTAGCCGACGACGATGATGACTCTGCTGAGCGATTGCCGGGACAGCTGTCCCAGCAATCGGTCGATGAGGGCTACACCATTCACGGCAACCATACACTTTGTGTTGCTCTTGGTGTATTCTCCAAGTCTGCGACCCATACCGGCCGCCAAGATAATTGCCTGCATATAAACTATGAACTATGCGCTATGAACTCAGAACTGTGATTTCAGAAGTCACCCCACCTGCGAGCCGGGCTTCACGTCTTTCGTGGTGGTCACCACGCTGAGCGTCTCGTCGGCGTCGACGGCCGAGAGAATCATGCCCTGGCTCTCGATGCCCATCATCTTGCGCGGGGCGAAGTTGGCCACGAAGAGCACCTGTTTGCCCACAAGTGCCGACGGGTCGTCGTAGAACTGGGCGATGCCCGAGCAGATGGTGCGGTCCTGACCGCTACCGTCGTCGATGGTGAACTGCAGCAGCTTCTTCGACTTCTTCACCTTCTGGCACTGCTTCACCAGACCGACGCGGATGTCGAGCTTCTCGAAGTCCTCAAAGCTCACCTCATCCTTGATGGGTGCAGCCTTATAGGCAGCAGCGGCATTCTGCTTCTTGGCCTCTTCCAGCTTGTCGAGCTGGCGCTGGATAGCCTCGTCGTCGATTTTCTCGAACAGCAGCTGCGGTTCGTTCAGCTGGTGGCCGGCGGGCAGCAGGTCGATGCTTCCGAGCTGCTCCCAGTCGAGGTTCTGCTCGTTGATGAGCGAGCGCAGACGGTTCGACGAGAAGGGCAGGAACGGACCGAAGGCAATCGAGAGGTTAGCCACAATCTGCAGACAGACATTCAGGATGGTCTCGCAACGCTTCGGGTCGGTCTTCCATACCTTCCACGGCTCGCACTCCGTGATATAGCGGTTGCCGATGCGGGCCAGGTTCATGGCCTCAAACTGAGCATCGCGGAACTTAAACTGCTCCAGCAGCGTCTCCACTTTCTCCTTCACGTCCTTGAACTCCTCGATGGCGTGCTTGTCTACATCGAGCAGCTCGCCACGCTCGGGCACCCGGCCCTCCCAGTACTTCTGAGTGAGCTGCAGGGCACGGTTGACGAAGTTGCCGTAGACGGCCACCAGCTCGTTGTTGTTGCGGTCCTGGAAGTCCTTCCACGTGAAGTTGTTGTCCTTCGTTTCCGGTGCATTGGCCGTCAGCACATAGCGCAGCACGTCCTGCTTGCCGGGGAAGTCAACCAGATACTCGTGCAGCCATACGGCCCAGTTGCGCGAGGTCGATATTTTGTCGTTCTCCAGGTTGAGGAACTCGTTGGCGGGCACGTTGTCGGGCAAAATGTAGTCGCCGTGGGCCTTCATCATGACCGGGAAGATGATGCAGTGGAACACGATGTTGTCCTTGCCGATGAAGTGCACCAGACGCGTGTCCTCGTCCTGCCACCACTGCTGCCACGAGCCCCAGCGTTCGGGGTCGCGCTCGCACAGCTCCTTCGTGTTCGATATGTAGCCGATGGGGGCGTCGAACCACACGTAGAGCACCTTGCCGTCGGCACCCTCCACGGGCACGGGAATGCCCCAGTCCAGGTCGCGCGTCATGGCGCGGGGCTGCAGGTCCATGTCGAGCCACGACTTGCACTGCCCGTAGACGTTGGGGCGCCACTCCTTGTGACCCTCCAGAATCCACTGCTTCAGCCACTCCTGATATTCGTTCAGCGGCAGATACCAGTTCTTCGTCTCCTTCAGCACAGGCGTAGAGCCGCTGATGGTCGACTTCGGGTTGATGAGCTCTGTGGGGCTCAGGTCGCGGCCGCACTTCTCGCACTGGTCGCCGTAGGCACCCTGGTTGTGGCAGTGCGGACATTCGCCCGTGACGTAGCGGTCGGCCAGAAACTGCTTGGCCTCTTCATCGTAGAGCTGCGTCGTCGTCTCCTCCGTCAGCTTACCCTCGTCGTAGAGCTTGCGGAAGAACTCGGCTGCAAATTGGTGATGGGTCTTCGAGGTGGTGCGGCCATAGACGTCGAACGAAATGCCGAAGTCTTCAAACGACTGCTTGATCATCGAGTGGTAGCGGTCGACCACATCCTGAGGTGTGATGCCCTCTTTGCGGGCGCGGATGGTGATGGGCACACCGTGCTCATCGCTGCCGCCGATGAACAGCACGTCACGTTTCTTAGCGCGCAGATAGCGCACATAGATGTCGGCCGGTACATACACCCCGGCCAGGTGTCCGATGTGCACACCGCCGTTGGCGTAGGGCAGTGCCGACGTCACGGTGATGCGCTTGTAGTGTTTCTGTTCCATGTTTTTTTATATTCTTGTTTTCTGTTTGTCTTATTATTGTTTGAGCGCTGCAAAGGTACGAAAAAAAACTTATAACTCATCGAAAACGCTCAATTTATTTAGGTTGGCCGCCTTTCTCCGGCAATGTCGTGAGGCCTGTTTGGCTACGCCCGCGGAAGAAAAAAGGACAATTCGGACAACTTCCACGAAAAATGACTCACTGCTGTTTAAACATTTATTCGTACCTTTGCAATCAGATTATGAGACATTATCTTTTCATGGCAACGGCCTGGCTCTTGATGACATCGTGTGGCGAGCTCTTCGACACGCATCCCTACGATGTGCATTTCCACGGAGCCACCAATATCAACGCCGGGCAGATAACTACGATAGAGCAGCGGCTGACCAGCCGCGACACGCTGCGCGTGGCCTTCATCAGCGACACCCACGGCTGGTATGCCCAGACGAAGGCTGAGGTGGCCTGTATCAACCGGATGGATGACATCGACTTCGTGATTCACTGCGGCGACCTGACCGACACGGGCACTTCGAAAGAGTTTGAGTGGATACGCGACATACTTGCAGGGTTGCGGCCTCCCTATGTGGCGCTCGTTGGCAACCACGACTTCCTTGGCACGGGCAACCAGTCCTACAAAGTCATGTACGGCAATATGGACTTTGCCTTCATTGCCGCTCGCATCAAGTTTGTGTGCCTCAATACCAACGCCACCGAGTATGACTATGTGGCGGCTGTGCCCAACTTCGACTTCATGGAAGAACAGGTGGCCGCTGACACGGCCCTCTTCGACCGTACCGTGGTCGTGATGCATGCACCGCCTTATAGCGACCAGTTCAACAACAATGTGTGCAAGGCTTTCCGCCGCTACCTTGACCTCTTCCCGGGGCTGGTGTGCTGTGTCTACGGCCACAACCACTGCAATGCCGTGGGCAACATCTACGGCGACGGCCTGCTTTTCTACGGCGTAGACAGCGCCGAGCATCGCAACTTCCTGGTTTTCACCTTTACACCCGACGGCTATGAAGTGGAGAATATTAGCTATTAGCATGCTCTGGCTCGCAGCCCTGTCTGACTGCGCAGCCCTGTCGCTTGGCGCCGACAGCGTCTACGCGGCACGCCCCATCCCCAGTCGCTACGACCTGCGTGTGCGCCGCTATCGTCGTCAGTGGGCGGCACTCATACCTACGCAGTTCCTTGTGCAGAATGCGGGCAACATGGGGCTACTCTCATTTGGCACAGGGTGGGACTACGGACGGCGTCGGCAGTGGGAGACCGACCTGCTGCTGGGCTATATTCCGGCGCATCAGACATCGCGCGGCAAACTGACTATGACGGTGAAGGAGAACTTCATTCCCTGGAGTATCATTCTGACGCGGGGCGCAAGCAGCGAAGAGGGATGGAGCGTTGAGCCGCTGACGGCCAGCGTCTATGTCAACACGGTCTACGGTCATGAGTTCTGGAAATCGCAGCCGGGGCGCTATCCTAACGGCTACTACGACTTTATGTCAACCAAATTCCGCCTCAACGTGGCTGTGGGCCAGCGCCTCACGTGGCATATACCCCGCGAGAAACGCCGTCAGGCACGCAGCATCTCGTTTTTCTATGAGGTCAGTTCGTGCGACCTCTATCTGCGTGCGAAATTCGTTGATGGCACTGTGCCTCTGAAAGATGTGCTGGGACTCTCGCTGGGGCTGAAGATACAGACGTTGTAGCCGCCGTTCTTCTGGCTGATGGCAAGGGGTGGCTGGAAGGGCGTGCGCTTTTCGCTATGGCGTCAGAGGCGAAGCAGGTCGAGCAGCTGGCTGAAGTGCTCTATCTGCACCATGCGCTCGTGGTCGAAGTGCTCAGCGTGTTCCAGTTGCCATGTGACGTGGAAGGGGATATATACGCCCCAGGCCCCGATGGCCAGTGCCGGGGCAATGTCGCTCTTCAGCGAGTTGCCCACCATGAGCAGCTGCGAGGGATGGATGGTGTAGCGGTCGCACAGCTGCGTGAACTCACGCTGCGTCTTATCGCTCGTGATGACTACGTCGTCGAAATACTGCTGCAGCCCTGACCGCTCGAGCTTGTGCTGCTGGTCGAGCAGTTCGCCCTTGGTGAAGCAGACGAGTTTGAATGCCGAATGCTGGATGCTGAAGGTTGAATTGTGCGGTTGTCCGCTTTGCTGGTAACCTTCGGCCGAGCAAGATGACGACTTGTCGCGCAGCACTTCCAGCGTCTCACGCACACCGGGCAGCGGTGTGCAGGGAAACTCGTTGAGCGTGTAGCACAGCTGCAGTATCTCGTTGAGCTTCGAACCGGCCATCTCATAGCGGCTCACGCGCAGGGCCGTCTCAATCATCGACAGCGTGAAGGCCTTCGTGCCAAACCCCAGCAGTGCCATGTTCTTGCGCTCGGTGCTGAAGAGCTGGCGGGCGGCCTCGTCGCGTGTGCCCGTCCAGGGCAGCAACTCGTCGTAGAGCCGCTGCATCACGCGCTCAAAATGCCCTTGGCAATCCCACAGGGTGTCGTCGGCATCGATGGCCACGACCTTTATCATGTCATATACCATTTCTCGTTTTTGATTTGTTACCTATATGCGTAGATAACGCAGGCTCAACGCTTTTTATTGTCTTTGCTTGCTGCAAAAGTTCTCCATGGCGACATTGTCTTCTGCCCTAAAAAAGTCAACCTGCAAGTGAGGCTGCAGGTTGACTATATGGAGTGAGCGTCATCAGCGGAATGACATCACTTGACGACAGACTTGCTGCCAGGCAGGAGCCTGCATGATGATGCCTACCGGATAACAACTTTGCGCCCGTTCTTGATGTAGAGACCGGCTGCGGGGCGATGCCCGACGGTACGGCCTTGCAAGTCGTAGACTACATTGCCGGGGGTGGAGCTGAAGCCTACGGTGTGGATAGCTTCTGCCCCGCTGGTGAGATAGCTGATGCCTGCAGCAGCGTCTATCTTGCCGTAGCCCCAGCGGCCCTTGTTGTCGGCGTCGGTGAAAGCGTCGGTGCGCGAGGTGTGGCTCAGCACGTCCTTCACGTCGTCTACCGTCATGTCGGGTTTGGCCTGCAGCCATAAGGCCACGATGCCGGCCACGGCAGGACACGACATCGACGTGCCGCTCTCAGCACTGTAGGGATAGCCCTCCCACTGCATGGCGTCAGCATAGGCCATATCCTCAAAGGCATAGTGGTTTACCGACGAAACGACATTCACGCCAGGCGCACAGATGTGGGGTTGGACAACACCGTTGAATGATGTGCCGTAGCTGCTGAACCACGCTATATCGCCTTGTGTGTCAGCTTGGTCGTCTTCGTCGCTCTTCGAGGTGTCGGTGGTGCTGCCGTCGACACTGCGCGACTGCACATTGGAACAGTAGGCGCCGACGCTGATGGCGCGGTCGGTAGAAGTCCAGTCGCCACCCGACATGTCGCTGTCGCCATCTACATATCCGGGCAGGCCAACGAAGGCTACGCCACCGAAGCCAGCCAGGTTGTCCCACAAGTCTATTTCAGTGCCTTCGCTGCCGCTCACGGTGAGCTCCCAGAAATAGAGTTTCTTCAAGCCTCCCTCGGCAGCGGCAGTCACGCAGAGACGCCCTTTCTCGTCCTGAAAGGCTCCCAGCATCACTTCGCCCTCAAAGTGTTTGGCCAGCGTGGGGTCGTCTTCACTCGACACCCTGATGAGTTGGTCGTCGCAGTTTGGCGTTGCAGTGCATTTTCCTGAAGTCCAGATAGTGCTGAGGGAACCCGTCATCATGTTGACCGACTTCAGCGTGAGTTGCAGGCTGACCATGTCGCCCTGGCGTACATAGCCTGTCACCTGAGGGAGGGATATAGCCCTATATTGGCCCGTCTCATCTTCTGTCATGGCCATGAGCAGGGTCTTTATAGACGTCTTGGCAGCGGTGAACTTTTGGTAAAGATGGATGGGATAGCCACCCTCATTGCCTGTCGAGAAGACAGGGATGAGGTGTTCTGACGTGGCCTCGATGGCCTCGGTCATGCTGCTGGTGCCATCGTGCGGACCGTCGTGGCTGTTCATACTGGCGCTGAGCACCACGGGCTGTTCGCTCTGGTCGGCGTAGGCAGCTGCGAAGGCCAGGGCCTGCTCCATGTAATACTCTTCAGAGGTTTCTTCGTCGAGCGCTTCTATCCCGCCCATGGGAATCAGCACCAGGTCGGCTTCTGGGGCCATGCCTCCGAACCCCTGTGGCGAGAGGCTGCCGGCGGCGATGCCTGCGGTGTGGGTGCCGTGATACTCATCTTCCGTGTCGGTGGTCAGCGTGGCTATGAGCTCTGGCGTGTCGTAGACCGTGCCGGGAAAGGTGTAGTCGCCCAGGTCGGGGTCGCTGACGGTGAATTTGTGGCCATCCTCTTTATTCATCATGTAGACGCACTTGATGCGCGAGCGCCCTTCTGCATCCTTGAAAGCCGGGTGCTGGAAGTCGAAGCCTATGTCGATAAGACAGATGGTGACGCCCTTGCCGGTGAAGGCTGTTGCCTCCTCAGGCGAGAAAGAGGCCGTAGGACCATTGAGCTTGCTGACTCCTGTCTCCTGTCGGGTCACATCGCTTTTCAGTTGACCCTTGTGCCCTTTGTCAATGCGCTGCACGCCTTCAATGCGTTGCAGGGCCTCGATGCTGTCAATGGGGACGCTGACCACCACTTGGCGGCCCAGGCGTGAGCGCACCTCGGCTCCGACGGCTTTCATCTGTTCAGCTGTGGCTGCCATTTCGCCTTTGGCCACATTTACTATCAGCGTCATGCGCTGCTGTTCTTGTGCTGTGATGACTTTGCCCGCGGTCCGTGCAGCGGCGGCCAGACGTTCTGTCTTGGCTTTCTGTCGCAGCAGTTGCTGCCGGGCCTGAGGTGTCAGTTTGCCCTGTGCCCATGTCATAAGACAAAAGGCAGTCAAAATGAGTAGTGTTGTAATTCTTTTCATATCAGTTTAGATTAAAAAACTGTGCAAATTTAGATAAAATTTTCGAGATTATAAGCCAATCGAGATAAAAATGTGAACAAATTGCCCCGAAAAGTTAGAAATCAAGGCCGACATACGATCAATCCTATTCATTTCGTGCTCTTACGTCACATTTCTTTTGTA
>JAGBJJ010000050.1 GCA_017934525.1 Prevotella sp. | reverse complement strand
TCTTCGTCTGGCCCTCGAACTGCGGCTCAGCCACCTTGATGCTGATGACAGCCGTCAGACCTTCGCGGAAGTCCTCGCCGGCAATCTCAATCTTGGCCTTCTCTATCTGCTTCGATATCTGCGGGTCGGCATCGGCATATTTCTTCAGCGTGCGCGTCAGGGCCATGCGGAAGCCCACCAGATGCGTGCCACCCTCGATGGTGTTGATGTTGTTCACGTAGGAGTGGATGTTCTCCGTGTAGTCCGTGTTGTACATCACGGCCACCTCGATGGGCACGCCCTGTTTCTCGGTCTTCAGGTAGATGACATCGTCGAAGAGGTGTGTGCGGTGGCGGTCTACGTAGCGCACGAACTCCTTCAGGCCGTCCTTGGCGTGGAACACCTCCTCGCGCAGGTTGCCCTCTTCGTCAGGACGCATGTCGCGCAGCGTGATGGTGATGCCGGCGTTGAGGTAGGCCAGCTCGCGCATGCGCTTGGCTATGATGTCATATTTGTATTCGGTAGTGGTGAAGATGGTGGGGTCGGGCCAGAACTGCTGGCGCGTGCCCGTCAGGTCGGTGTCGCCTACAATCTTCACGTCGTAGAGGGGCTTGCCCTTCTCATACTCCTGCTGGTAGATATGCCCGTTGCGATAGACCTGCGACAGCATGTGGGAGGACAGCGCGTTGACGCACGATACACCCACGCCGTGCAGACCGCCCGAGACCTTGTACGAGCCTTTGTCGAACTTACCACCGGCATGGAGCACCGTCATGACCACCTCGAGGGCGCTCTTGTGCATCTTCTCATGCTCGTCTACGGGGATGCCGCGGCCGTTGTCCTGCACGGTGATGGAGCCGTCTTCGTTGATGGTCACTTCGATATGGGTGCAGTAGCCTGCCATTGCCTCGTCTATAGAGTTGTCTACGGTCTCATTCACCAGATGGTGCAGACCCTTTTCGCTGATGTCGCCGATGTACATGGCCGGACGCTTGCGCACGGCCTCGAGACCTTCGAGCACCTGAATGTTGCTCGCGGAATAGTTCTCTGCTTGCTGCCCGGCCGTGCCGAGCTGTTCGTTCAGTTCTTCTGCCATTGTTGTTTAAGTCCTTAATAGGGTGCAAAGTTACAAAAAAAAAGCGACACCAAAGAATTTTCGGGTCGCTTTTTTCTGTGGTTTTGTAAATAGATGTTATGCACTCGCTATGATGTCGGTCTGAAAGTGCCGTCAGCGCGACAGTTGTTTCACGAAGTGTACACTTCCGTCGTGGCCTGTGGTCCTGACAATGCTGAGGCGGCCGCTCTGCAGGACGGCCTGCCGACGTCCCTGCAGGTCGAAGACGGCTGTTGCCGTGCGCCCGTCGGAGCCGCTGATGTTGCGGATGGCCAGCGGACTGGGTTCGGCATGCTGCTGGTTGCAGTTGAGCACGGTGCCGTCGTCGGCACTGAGCAGCATGGCCACCACGCGCAGGTTGTCGAGGCTTTGCACCATGTTCCGGCCCTCGGTGTTCAGGGCCCGGGTCAGGTCGAAGGTGTAAGTGTATTGCTGTTCCTGTTCCTCAATGATGGGTGCAGTGAGGCTGCCCTCTATGCCGAAGGTCCCCGAGCGCATGATGATGACATCGTTGAACTTCAGACCGCTCACCTGCGAGGGGGCGTCCATGAAGAAACGGAAGTCCTCGGGGTGCCCGCTTTGGCCTGAGAACCCGTTCTGCTGCAGCCACTCCTGCCCCTTGCCCGTGAGACTGTCGGCCAGCAAGGCGAAAGCCAGCTCGTAAGGACAGTCGTCGCGGTTGACGGGGAAGATAACATGGGCCGTGGCCTCGAGCACGCTGTCGGCAGCCCATCGGGTGGTGACATCGATGTCGGCCGGCGCCTGCACATCAGCAGCCAGCTGCCATATCTGGTCGATGCCGAAGCCCTGTTCTGGTTGGTTCAGTCCATAGTAGGCGTCTACCTGCGCCACACGGTCAATCCAGCAGTTGGGGAACGACTGGACGTTCGAGGGGTAGTAGGACGTGAATGCCATGACATCCTGGTTGTGGTAGGAGATGCAGATGAACTCATCGGGATAGAGCTCGTGCATCTTTTCCAGTCCCACGATGCCGCGGGGGCACCACTGACACCACGTGCCGGTGTATTCCTCCACCAGTGGGCGCTTCTTGGGATAACGCGAATAGGCCGTGAGCAGCTGCGTGGACTGTGGCTGGCGCCACTGGTTGTCGGCACCGTTGACGCGCGTCACGGTGATGGTGAGCGGATAGGTGCCGCGGTCAGGCAGCACAGGCAGGTCTATGGCAGCTGTGGCATAGAGGCCGAAGCGGGCCTCCACGGGCATGTCGAGGTCTACGTGGCCAGTCGATATTTGCCCGCCAGCCTCGGCCTGATAGTCGAACGAGCGGATGCCGGCCGAGCCGTAGTTCACCACGTTTATTTCGGCCTGCGCCTCATGGCCAACCGGTGCGTTGACGGGACCGAACATGACGGATGCGGCATGTTCGTGAATGTCTGGTCCGCCCAGAATCACCTGCAGGGCCAGGGCGCCCATCTCTGGGTGAGAGAACCACTTGCGGTAGGTGCGCGACGAGTGAATCCAGACGTTGGCACCTGTGGTCAGTGCGATGGCGTTCTTGTTCTGCTCGTTCAGTTCGGCCGTGTCGAACGAATAGCCCAGATAGAGGCCCTCGCCGGTGATGGTGTAGGGCTCATCGAAGCGCACCTCCACCCATCCTTCAGCGATGTCGGCTTCGGCCTCGGCAATGTCGGGCATGTTTTTCTTTGCCTCGAGCGTCAGTTCGCGGGTGAGCCAGCCGCGCAGGTTGGCCAGCCCCTCAGTGCGCCCCTGGGGCATGTATATGCGCAGCCCCCGCACCTGGATACCCACCAGATTCGTGTCACGCAGCTGAATGGCCACGTCGTAGCTCTCCTGCTTGCCGGTGCCGTAGAGCTTCTCGGGATTGCCGTAGCTGAAGGTCAGCTCGGGGGTGTTGCCTTGTGCCAGCGCCACTGTGGCACTGGCCAGGACAAAGAGTATTGCTAACAGGCGGCTCCTCATTTCACAAACACTTTAATGTTTTTCACAGTGCCGTCGGTCATCTTCATGCTGCGTATGTTGAGTCCGTGGACGGGGGCGACGGTCATCTGGCCGTTGGCCGTGTACCAGACAGAGTTGACCACCTGACTGCAGGTTGCGTCGCGGGTGCAGCGAATGCCTGTAGTGACAGGGTCGCTGATGATGGGGTCGGGCCACTCGTCGTCATCCTCGTCATAGTTCAGATACTGCTCCATGGTGCGGGTGACGAGATTTGAGTAGTGGGTCTCGCCGCAGGCTGTGTAGTAGCTCTGCGCGCCGAAGCTTTCAATGCCTTCGAAGTAGAAGTAGATGACCTTCTGTCCGCCGTCGCGCGAGAAGATGTCTTCGCCGTTGTCGTAGGTGGCGGGAATCTCTGTCATCGGCTCCCACACGTCGTAGTCGTCTTCATCGAAGGTGAACAGCTCACCGTCGATGAATATGTTGTAGTAGAGCTGCGAGGGATTGATGAAGTTGCCGTCGACGTCCTCCTCGGGAATCACCACGATGAAGTAGCTGTCGCCGTAATCGGGGTCGAAGGGTGCAAAGCCGTAGATGGGCAGCTGCGGGTCGGCAGGGGTGGCAGCTCGCTCGACGAAGCGGGTGAACGAGGGGTTGACCAGTGCCGTGATGATGGCTATCTTGTCGGGTGATCCGTTTTCAATGATAGAGGTGTTGTAGTCGGCAGTCAGCACACCTTTCTCAGCATCGAAGTCGAACTCGGCAGTGGCGGCGTCCTCGAAGATGTTAAACCAGTCTTCTGCTTCTTCGTCCCATACCTCTTCCATCTTGGCCGTTCGGGCGTAGGCGTGGCGGTCCCAGAAGGGGCTGAATCCCAGATACTGGTTGGTGGGGAAGCTGGCGCGGTCGCCCTCGATGGTGCCGCGGATGAAGCTGTCTTCAAAATCGGCGAATGGTGCCATGTAGATATCGTTGCCCACGACGGCACCCTTCACCATGCGGTTTACCTTGTAGCCATAGTCGTCGGTAGCCTTCAGGAGGTAGTCTTTGAGCTCGGCACCGGCTGGCAGTAGCACCTTCTCGCCGGGGCTGCTACACTTTATTTTCCATACGCCATAAAGCAGCCACTTGTCGTTGGCATCCGTCAGGGCTATCATCAGGTCGTCTCTTTGCGTGAGCACGCCGTCGGCATAGTCGAAGGTGATACGGTCGGTAGTGGTGCAGGGAGCATAGCTGTACACGTCCTTGCCGTCTTCATCTTGTGTGACGGTGACGTTATAGACATGGGCATAGGTGAGCCTCCCGTCGCTGGTGTAAAACACGGCCTGCGGCAGTTCCATGGCGTAGGTGCCGTCGGTCTGGCGGGTGAGTTTCAGGTATCCGTCATCCTCGGTGATGCTCCACTGCTGGGGAAAAGGATGCTTCATGTAAACAGTGCCCTCGCCGTCGTCGATGAGCTGTAGGCGGTAGCCCTGATTGGCCTCGATGGTGGGCTTGGTGGCGTCCTGTCCCCAGGGGAAGAACGATTCTGATTCGGCGTAAGTGTCGTAGACTGTGCCCTCGGGCTGGTCGGTGACTTGGGCAAAAGTGTTGCTTGCGGCCATCATGGCGGCAATGGTCAGTAAGGTAAATGTCTTTGTCATAAAAAAAGTTTGTTTAGTGACGGAATGATTTGTGCATGCAAAAATAAAGAACCTTAATTCCGCAGAGCTTTAGTTTAGCATTCTTTATAAGTACCTGAGCAACAAAAAGTTGCTCAGGATTTGGTCATATCAGAAATTTCACTTATCTTAGTGTTGCAAATACAAACAAGCAAATTCTTCAATGAC
>JAGBJJ010000049.1 GCA_017934525.1 Prevotella sp. | reverse complement strand
CTGGCCTTTGTGCCACACGGTGTAGGCTGCGTCGTCGATGCTTCCCTCCACGGTCTGATAGCTCACGTAGACGGCATAGCGACCTTCTTCTGGAATGTCGGGCTGGTAGTTGACGGTGCTCAGCTTCGATTTGCTGCGCGTGGTGGCTGCCATGCGGGCACTTCCGGCTGCAAAGGGGTTCTCTTGGTCGTGGTAGGGCCCCTCGTGAAAGGCAAAGCCGGGAGCGGGCGCCGTGGCCCATGGGTGAAGTAGTGAGTTCTCGCGATAGAACACCAGCGAGCGGCGGTCGTCGTTGTCTACCACCACTTCATGGCGCTGCCAGTCGCGCTCGCGAGGCGTGAAGACCACTGCGCCGGCATTTTCGAGCATGGGGATGAGATAGGGCACCACGATGGTCTGCGTGTAGAGGTCTTCGTTGGTGCAGAAGAGTGAGGGGCGCTGCCACTTCCACGTGTCTTTGGTCTGGTCGAAGTAGCGCCCGTGGCTGGCCCACACCGAGAGATGGCGCCCCTCCAGTCCGTTTTCTATGCTGAAAGGGCGCGAGCTGTTTTTCACCCAAGGCTCTCCCTTGTGGTCGGTCTTACCCCATGTTGTCTGAGCCGGTGCCGCCGCATTCCATCCAAAGGCTGCCAGCAGCACCACCGTTCTCATTGCCCGTCTCCAAGTTGTCATTTTGTGTCGTTCCTCTGTTGTTCATCCTGTCGCTCTGCAGCCAGACTGCCCACGCTGAAGTTCTCCGGCCTACGCCCTTTGAAGTCTTTGAAGTAGAGTTTTATCTGGCGCATGTCGGCCTCTACGTCGCCTGTCGGTACGATGGTCTTTGTGCACTCTATGAGGCGCCGCTCGTAGTCGAGCCCGTAGAGCAGTATGGGTATCTGTGCCTTTAGTGCCACGTAGTAGAAGCCGCGTTTCCATTGCTCCACTCTTGAGCGTGTGCCCTCAGGCGTTATGCAGAGGCGGAACAGCTTTTCGTCGTGGGCAGCCTGGGCCAGGGCGTCGGTCATGCTGCCGTGGCGCCGCCTGTCCACGGGAATGCCTCCCAGCCTGCGGAACAGGGGCCCCAGCGGCCAGAAGAACCACTCTCGCTTCATCAGGAAGCCTATTTTCATGCCGCTTGCGCTGCAATAGAGCTGGCCCATGGCAAAGTCCCAGTTGCTGGTGTGCGGAGCCAGACAGATGATAAACTTGTCGGGGTGGGGTTGGTCTACGCGGATGGTCCATCCCAGTTGCTTGGTCAGCAGCCACTCAGAAAACCTTTTCCACATTTACAGATTGTTTATATGGTCAACAATCTCACTTGCCTGCGCGGCAAATTTGCTACGCAGGTCGTTGTAGTACTTCCGGGGCGACATGCCCGGTTCGGGATGCGATACGCGTGCCATGCTGTTGGCTTGTGTCTTGATGATGGTGGCCATCAGTGCTTCGGCGTTTTCAGCTTGTGCATGGTCACCGTAGAGCGAAGCAGCCACACACTCGGTGAGCAGTTCGTCGCAGATGGCATGGATAGCTTTTTTCAGACTTCTTTTGTTTGCCATGATTCAGTGGTCTTTAGTTCTTTTTTCCCAATTAATATTGTGCCCAAGGCATAACTTCTGCATATGCCGTCGAGATGCTTCATTGGTGCAAAGGTAATAAAAAATAATGTAACTGCAAAAAAAATACCGATATATCGTTGAAAGTTTATTAATTCTTTTTGAATAAAACCTGTGCGGCGTTGTCCAAAGTGGCATTATATGCCAAATATTGGCCGAAATTGTTATGATTCTGGCCGGAATGTGCAGAATAACGGCCAAAATTCAAACGAGCAGAGCGGCGCTCCCCCGTCGGGTGCGCCGCTCTGTCTGATGTCATGTCGGCATATTGCTGCCGCTATGCGGGTCGGAATGCTACATCCACCGTGCGTCGCCCAGTTTCGAGAGGTCGACGCCCGGCACCTTGCCCTTGATGCCGAAGTCGCCGCCGGCGGGCTTGTTCCAGAGCTCGGTCTCGCTGATGCCCAGGTCGGTCAGGCCCTCGATGGGGTAAATCTTCGGTTCGTCGGCGCCCAGCTCAGTCCACTGGAAGTTGGTCTTGTAGCTCTGCTCAACCACAGAGTTGCCGAGCGTGCCGTTCAGGAAGATGGAGCCTGCCGTGCCGGCCACGTTCATGTGCACATCGCCGCCGGCGCTCTCGCTCGATGCCATGGCCGGACCGAAGAGCGTGTTCTTCAGGTTGAGCGACACGTTGTCCGAGCCCAGTCGCAGCAGTGGCGTGTTGGCATTGGCCGTGGTCTCGATGGGGGCGTAGCAGAAGGTGCAGTTTTCGATGTTCAGTTGGAGGTGGTTGGTAACCATGCGCAGGTCGCACAACATCACGATGTTGGTCACCGTGCAGTTGGTCATGGTGATGCTGCGCCAGTCGCCACTCTTGTTGTTGGTGGCGAATACGCCCTGGTCGCCAAGCCCGTTGAGGTAGCATCCGTCGAGCACGATGTTGTTGATGTTGTCGCCGTCCTGCTGCGAGCGTACCATGGCGCGGTAGCCCTGCACGGAGCAGTTCTTGAATGTGAGGTTCTTCACCGTGCCTTTTACGCCATTGAGGTTAAACACCTGTCGGCCGCCAAAGTTCTTGCTGGTGTTGCCGGGCAGCTCGTTGTCGCCGCCTGGCATGGCCTTGTCGCTGATGAAGTCGATTTTCTCGAAGTTGAGAGCCTCCACCTCAGCGCCAGAAGCCAGCGTGATGCCGCCGCCCGAGCGGAAGACGGCATTGCCGGCCAGCGTGAGCCCCGTGACGAAGGTGATAGACTTGTCGGTGCTGGGGATGGCTGTGCCGCCGGATATCTTGTAGGTGGTGCCGCCTTCCAGCACGTAGACGATGTCTTCGCCCTGGTTGTCGCTCACGTCGGCAGCTATCTGGTCGGTGCTGATGTATGTAGCACCGTCTTCCATGCCGCGCAGGTCGATGACGTGGCCCTCGTAGTTCTCTGGTGCCACGGTCGAGAAGAGCTTCTTGCCGCGGTAGTTGCCTTCCTGATAGGCTTCCACGCGATAGGTGGTCTTAGGTTTCAGATTCTTGAAGATGAACACCTTGGCGTCGATGGCGCTCGTGTTGAGCATCGTGTCGGCCACCAGCGAGTCGGTGGCGTTTACATAGAGTTTCAGCTCGTCATACATGGTCTCGTCACCAGTCCAGTGCACGCGGGCCTGCGTGTCGATGACATCGCTTGCCCCGAGTGTAGCCAGACGGGTGGGGTAGTCGAGCGATGTGGTGGTGAGCGTGAAGGGCTTCGACGTGAGTCCCGTCAGCGTGTTGGCCGACGAGATGCTGATGTTGTACTCTTTGTCGTACTGCAGGTTGTCGAAGCGCACGGTGAGCTCCGAGGTCTTCACCTCGCGTGTGTCGCTGCCGTCGTTGGCTTCAATCCTGATGGTGTACTCGTTGGCGTTGGTGTAGTTGTCCCACTTGATAATCATGTAGGGAGCATTGTTTGCGTCGAGTCCGTGCTCAATGTTGTCGGTCTCCGAGATGATGGGCCGGAAGAGAGCGTCGGCTGCCGGCAGGTCGTCGTCGCTGCAGCTGACGAGCGTACCCGTTGCCATTGTTACTGCTGAGAGCAGCAGCAGTGATTTCAGTATCTTTTTCATAATTTCTGCGCTGTTAATAGTTTTCTTCAATGATGGTAGCAATCTCCACGTTGATGCCTTCGCCCATGTTGGTCGTAGCGAAGCAGTAGCCGTCGTTGTTGAGCACGGAGCTGGCATTGATGGTGGTGGTGTTGATGGGGATGAGGTAAGGCACGATGCCGTTGCCCGTGAGTGCTCCGTTGGAGTAGCCGCGGTAGAGGCGTGTGGCATAGTCGCTGGCCTTATACACATCGGTGCGCGTCACGCCCGAGGGCTGGCCTTGCTGCACGGTGAACTCGATGTTAGCGGGTGCGGTGCCCAGACTGTAGGTCACGGAGCCGTCGTCGTTGGTCTTCTTCGAGCCGGTAGAACCGTAGTTCTTGCCCTGATACTCGTAGGTGCGCTCGCGCTTGATGAGCTGCGAGCCCCAGTTGACTGATTGCCATCCATCGGCCTGCAGTGTGGCGTCGTCTTCAGCCACCTGATACTTTTTGTTATACCATCTGATGTCTTCCTTGCGGTTTTTCTTGCCAGCCTTCATGTACCACAGCTTGTTGGCCCATGTGGCATAGTCGGCATAGTCGGGATATTCCGTCTGCACGTAGCTCATGGCGGCATCGTCCTTCTGAATGTCGCTGATGTAGTGGTTAATGCCCCACAGGAGCATGGTGCGCATGGCCTGCTCTATCTTCTGGGCGTAGATGTTCCATCGCACCAGGTCGAACTTGCGCAGCCCTTCGCCGCCGAACTCCCAGGCACGCTCGTCGACGATGGCGTTGAAGAAGGCATCCTTCGAACTGAGACTGGCCACGTAGTCGGTGACGTTGGCGGCGTAGTTTTCGCTGTTGGCGAAGGCACGTGCGCGCACTGCGGTAAGTGCGTCCTTGGCCACCTGTGTGGGGCCGTTGAGCTCGTTCTCGGCTTCAGCCAGCATGAGGAGCACGTCAGAGTATCGCATGAGCGGGTAGTTGATGCCCGTGCCCTTCGACGATGTGGCGCCCAGGTTCTTGGCAGCCAGTGCGCGGTCCCACTTGCCCACCTTGATGCTGGTGGCAGCTGCTGCGGCCACAGTGTCGTTGGCATGGGAATAGTTGGCGCAGGTGACGTCGCGGCGCTGGTCGCCATCGGCAAATGACATGTAGTAGGTTGGCACTAAACCCACTTGGCAGGTGGTGTTGCCGTTGGTGCAAGAGCCTGTGTTTGGCACACCGATGCTCCAGCCCACATCGCCGCCGTAGCCCTCGGCAAAGGCTATCTCGTAGAGCACCTCGGCGCTGTTCTCGTGGGTGTAGTTCATCTCGTTCTCAAACGGTGTGTAGAAGTTGGGATAGAGCTGGCGGGGCTTCAGCTGCATGAGCTTCAGGCAGTAGTCCTTAGCCATCTGGTAGAACTCTTTCGACGTGTGGGCCGTTTTCTGTGCCCCGTTGAGGTCGGTGTAGCTGACGCTGAGCTCTTCCGTATTCACGTCGAGATAGTCTTCGGCGCGCTTCATCTGGTTGTCTGCGGTGAGTGCATAGCCAGCGCGGAATAGGGCCAGGCGGGCTATCAGGCCGATGGCGAAGTCGCGGCTCATGCGCTCGATGCCGCCGGTGTTGACGTCTGACCACTTCATGTTGGGCTCGATGTCAACCATCTGCTGCAGCACGCGGCTGTAAATGATGAACTTGTCGGTGCGCGGCTTGTCAATCTCGTCGCCCCATTTGGCGGCCTCGTCATAGTAGGGCACGTCGCCGAAGACGTTGCACATGATGTAGTAGCGGAAAGCCTTCAGACAGGTGGCCTCGCCTTTTATCTGCTGCATCTCGGGATCACGCCCTATGCTGCTCTTGTCGATGCCGGCGCGCACCTGGTTGGCTCGCTCTATGGCCTGCAGACTGTGGTTCCACACGTTGTAGACGTCGTTGAAGCCCGTCAGGGCAGGACCTTGGAGTGACCACACGGCACGTCGGTCGCTGGCAGGCACGCCGGCCGAGGGCACCTCGGCCTCCACGTCGGTATTCTGCATCCATACACCGCAGAGGCGTGAGGTGTAGGAGTCTTCGCAGAAGAGCACATATACGCCGTTGATGGCGTTGGTGGCAAACTCGGTTGACGAGTAGCTCATGGTCTGGTCCATCTGCGACGGTGACTCGACATCGAGCACGTCGTTGCAGGCCGTCAGGGCCAGCGATGCCACGGCTGCTAAAGCTAAATGTTTATTTTTCAGTTTCATATTGAGTCTTATGTTTTTTCTATTAGTCACTTGTTTTTCTCTTTCCTCCATTTAAAGCGTCACGTTGAGACCGAAGGTGAACGCACGGCTCTTGGGATATGACGAGAAGTCGATGCCGGGGGTGAGGCCCGAGTAGCTGGAGTTGCGCACGTAGGAACTCACTTCGGGGTCGTAGCCGGGATAGCTGGTGATGACAAACAGGTTGGTGCCAGTGGCATAGACGCGCAGACGCTGCACACCGAACTTGGTGGTTAGTGCATGGGGCAGCGTGTAGCCTATGGTGAGGCTCTGCAGGCGCAGGAACGAGGCATCGTCGAGGGCCCAGTCGGTGGGCACTACGATGGCATCGCCTGTGGAGAATGGGCTCCACATCGCCTTGGCGCGTGGCCCTTCGTTCCATTGTGCCAGCTCTTCGAGGGTGCGCAGCAGTTGTCCCGTCTCCGGATTGACATACGAGTAGGCGTTGCTGGGGCGCATGTCGTCGCGCATGTTGGGCCATGTGCCTGCGCGGTAGCGCGACGAGGTCTGTATCTTGTTGGCGTTGTATATCTCGTTGCCCACGGTGTAGGTGAAGTTGATGTTGAAGTCGAAGTCGTAGAGCGTGCCGTTGAATCCGAAACCGCCGGCGAAGTCGGCATTGGTGTCGCCGATGACGGTGATGTCCTTGGTGTCTACCACGCCGTCGCCGTTGAGGTCTTGCAGCTTCATTGTGCCGGGGCGTATGCCGATGCGCCCGCCGAGCAGTGCCGTGGTGGGCACGCCTTCCTTCAGCTCATAGGTGTTGGTGGCGGGGTCATAGCCCTTGAAGTCGCTTGTGGTATAGTAGCCGTCAGACTTCCAGCCGTAGACGAGTCCGATGGGGTCGCCCACGCGCACAATATAGTCTTGTTGGTTCTTGTTGTCGGTGCTGGCCCATCCTGAGGGGAACGTCATCTGCTCAATGCCGTTGGCCAGGCTCTTCACGTCTGACTTGTCGAAGCCTATGTTGAAGTTGGCATTCAGCGTGAAGTTCTTCTTCTGCACCAGGGCGGCATTGAGGGTCAGCTCAACACCCTTGTTGCTGGTCGAGGCAGAGTTCTCGTAGACCGAGGTGTAGCCAGGGGCAGCAATGGCGTGGTTGATGAGCAGGTCGTCGGTGTTGTTCCAATAGAAATCAAGATTACCGCTCAGTCGCTCGTTGAAGAACCCGAAGTCGAGACCGAGGTTGCGCGTAGTGCGCTTCTCCCATGTAATATTGGGGTTGGCCAGCACGTTGCTCACGGCCAGTGCGGTGTTGGCCTGGTCGCCCACGCCGTAGCTCTTGTTGACGACGGCCTGGTAGAGCTGCTGGAAGGTGTTGCTTGCAATGCGGTTGTTACCCACCTTGCCGTAAGAGAAGCGCAGCTTCAGGTTCGAGAGCCAGTTGTGTGTGCTCTCCATCCATGGCTCCTCGATGATGCGCCACGAGGCGGCGGCGGCAGGGAAGAAACCCCACTGGTGGCCGGGTGCGAACTTCGAGCTGCCGTCCTCGCGGAAGGTGAGGGTGAGCAGGTAGCGGTCGAGCAGCGTGTAGTTGATACGTCCGAAGAACGAGACGGTGTTGTCGTCGGGATTGAAGTAGGTGCGTGTGGCCACAACGTCATATTCTCCCTTGTCCATGTTGGCCATCACCTGTTCTGGCGTGTAGGCTTCGCTGTAGTGCGTGCCAGAGATGGTGCTGTAGTCGCTGCGCACGGAGCGATACTCCTGGCCCACCATCACGTTGAAGTGGTGAATGTTCCCGAACTTCTTGTCGTATGAGATGTTCACACTCTCGCGGATGTTCTTCTGGTTGGTCTTCTGCCAGTCGGCAATGGGCAGACCGCCTTTGTAGGTGACGGTCTGTGTGGTTGGGCCAAACCAGTTTTTCATCTCGTTGAAGCCATAGCCGTAACCGGCCTCGGCGTGCGCCTTGAGCTCTTTGAGAATGGTCCAGTCGAGGGCGGCGTTGAAGTTGAAACCGCGATTGTTGCGGCGGCGCCAGTACTGTGCCGACTGGTCGGCCAGCGACATGTTCGACTTCCGCCACTCGTTGATTTCATCGTCAGACATGGTCGAGAAGTCGGGCGTGATCATTTCTGAGAGTCCCTTGGTGGCCACACCGTAGATGGCGTTCTCCGTGCGCACCTTGTAGGTGCCGCCCTGAGTGCCCTGTCCGTTGGCTACCTGGTCGTTGACGCGTGCCGTCATTGAGAACTTGAGCTTCTTGTTGATTTCGTGGTTGAGCTTAAGCATGAACGAATAGCGGCTGAAGTTGTTGTCTTTCATCAGGCCGCCGTTGTAGTCGTAGGTACCCGAGAGCGAGAACTTCGTCTTCTCCGTGCCGCCGTTGAGGCTCACGTTGTGGCTCTGCGAGAGCACGTTCGAGCCGAAGAGGTCGTCTTGCCAGTCGATGGGCTCGATGCTCTTGTAGAGGTAGAGGTCGTCGAAGACGCCAAACTGCTTGTAGAACGAGTTGGGGCTCGACTCGCCGCCCAGCAGGGCGTATTCGTAGTTCGACATCACGTAGTCGTAGGTGTCCATCGGACTGAGACGCTTCGACACCTTCTTGGTCTGCAGGAAGCCGTTGTAGTTGATGACGGTCTTCCCTCCCTTGGCGCTCTTGGTGGTGATGAGAATCACACCATTGGCACCCTGTGCACCGTAGATGGCCGTCGACGAGGCGTCTTTCAGCACCGTGATGTCTTCAATGTCGTTAGGCGAGATGTCGCTGATGGAACTCACCTGGAATCCGTCGACCACGTAGAGGGGTGAGTTGTCGCCGGTGATAGAGCCGCCGCCGCGCACCCTGACAAGAATTTCGGCATCGGGTGAGCCGTCGGTAGTGGTGATGTTCACACCGGCCATCTTACCCGTCAGTGCCTCGCTCACGTTGGCCACGGGCACCTTCACCAGGTCTTGTCCGCTCACAGTGGCCACCGAGCCAGTGAGGTCTTTCTTGCGCACTGCGCCGTAGCCGATGACCACCAGCTCGTTGAGCGTGGTGTTGTCGTCTTCCATCACAATGTCGATGGACGTTCTGCCTTTCGGGTCGACAGTCTGCGCCTTCATGCCGATATACGACACCATAATCGGCTTGCCTGTCGATTTGAGGGTGACATTACCGTCGAAGTCGGTGATGCCGCCGTTCTGGGTGCCTTTCTCTACGACACTTGCTCCGATGACAGCCTCACCGCTCGAGTCTTTCACGTTGACCTTGATGGTCTGCGCCTGTATGCTCCCTACTATGAGGAGGAAGGCCAGCACGAGCACCGTTCGAATACTCTTCATTTTAGAATTCATAAAAAAATATTTTAATTAAACTGATTTGTTGTTAGCAGTTGAGTAGTTTCAGTTGGCATATTATATAATATTGTGTGCAAAAATAATAATAATTCCTTTAAAAACATATTTTTCACACATTATTTTTTCCTTTTTCTGTGAAAAAAGCGCTTTTTCTTCGTCCTGTTTATCGTAATTCAGCAAAAACAATTAACTTTGCACCCCAAAAGTCATGAAAAAAGTGTAGCTGAAAATTGTTTCCTGTGGTTGGTATGTCGTTGATAGAAGTCATAGCGCTTGCCGTTGCCTTGGCCATGGACTGCCTGACGGTGGCCGTGGTCAGCGGTGTGTTGTTGGGGCGCATGGAGTGGGTCACTGCGCTGCGCATGAGCGTGTTGTTCGGTGCCTTTCAGGCGTTGATGCCGCTGGCGGGGTGGCTGCTGATGAGTTTCTTCGCCATGCAGGTAGAGTGGGCGGGCCACTACGTCGCCTTTGTCTTGTTGGCCTTTGTGGGCGGTAAGATGGTGAGGGAGTCGCTCCAGCCGGCCGGCGTGCAGCACTTCAATCCCCGCCGTCTTCTCACGCAGCTGCTGCTGGCCGTGGCCACCAGCATCGATGCGCTTGCCGTGGGCGTGTCGCTCGCCGTGGTGGGCTATCGCTCCGCGTCGCAACTGTTGCTGCCGCTGGCGGTGATAGGCCTGACGTCACTGCTGTTCGGCATAGCGGGCTGGCTGTTGGGAGCTCGCCTCGGATGCACCTTCAGCCGCCGTTTCAATCCTGAGTTCGTCGGTGGCATGTTGCTCATTGCCCTTGGCGTGAAGATGCTCGTCGTGGCGTGAGGCTCCGACGGAAGGCTTACCCTTGCAGCAAGTCGGGCCTCAGGCGCCGGGTGCGCTCCATGGCTTGCTCCAGTTCCCAGTTGCGAATCTTCGCCTCGTTGCCTGAAAGCAGAATCTCTGGCACCTTCCATCCCTTGTAGTCGGCAGGCCGGGTGTAGATGGGGGCTGCCAGCAGGTTGTCCTGGAAACAGTCGGACAGGGCGCTCTGCTCGTCGCCTATGACGCCGGGCACCACGCGCACCACGGCGTCGGCAATCATGGCAGCCACCAGCTCGCCGCCCGTCAGGACGAAGTCGCCGATGCTTATCTCGCGTGTGATGAGATGGTCGCGTATGCGCTGGTCTATACCTTTGTAGTGACCTGCCAGTATGATGAGGTTGCCCATGAGCGACAGCTCGTTGGCCATGTGCTGCGTGAAGCGTTCGCCGTCGGGCGAGGTGAATATCACTTCGTCGTAGTCTCTCTCTGCTTTCAGCGCAGTGATGCAGCGGTCTATGGGCTCGCACTGCATCACCATGCCTGCCGACCCGCCGTAGGGGTAGTCGTCTACCCGTCGCCATTTGTCGAGCGTGTAGTCACGCAGGTTGTGCAGGCATATCTTTGCCAGTCCTTTCTTCTCGGCCCTGGCCAATATCGATTCGTGAACGAAGCCCTCAAGCATCTCGGGCAATACGGTGATGATGTCAATTCTCATATAATTAATTATTGTTCCTTCATAAAACGGATGATGTCGGCCATGCGTCGCTTGCCTTCGGCCACGCCTATGTCGTAGACCTGCTGCATGGCATCTGCATCGTGCGACAGGTGGGCAATCTTTATAGGCTCTGGCGGGCTTATCACCAGACAACGCCCCTGTTGCTCAGCCTCGCTGACGTAGCTAAGTTGCTGGTTGTACATCACGTGGCGTCGTGCCAGGGCGTCGGCCATCTGTGGATAGTGCCGCAAGGCCAGGCGCAGCAGGGGCATAAAGGGCGTGGGCTGCTTGACGAAGCCTCTCGGCTGGGTGAGTATCACCACGTTGCGGCGGTAGCCCTGTTGCTCCATATACTGCAGCGGGATGCTGTCGGCGGCGCCGCCGTCGAGCAGTTTCATACCCTCCAGTTCCACCACGCGCGACACCAGCGGCATCGATGCCGAGGCACGTATCCAGTCGAAGGCGTCGTCGGTGGGGTGGGGCAGTTCCTTGTACACCGCCTCGCCCGTGGCGGCATTGGTGCACACCACGATGAAACGCATGGGGTTAGCTTCGTAGGTTGCCGTATCGAACACGTCGAGCTGCCGCGGCATGGTGTGGTAGGCAAACTCAGCGTTGAAGTAGTTGCCGGTGGTCAGCAGCGAGCGCCATCCGCTGTAGCGCCCGTCGTGGGCAAAACGCTTGTTGTAGCGCAGGGCCCTCCCCGGCTGCCGCGATTTGTAGTTGCAGCCAAAGGCGGCACCGGCCGACACGCCCACCAGCGCTTCGGGCCACAGGTCGTGCTGCATCATCATGTCGCAGACGCCCATCGTGAAGAGCCCGCGGAAGGCGCCACCCTCCAGCACGAGGCCGCATCCGCTTGTTCCCGTTTCCGCATTCATTGGTTATCTGTTTTTTTGTTGTTGCTTCCCGCTTGCCCTGTCGCTTGATAGGCTTTGAGCCTTTGCCGTGGCGACATGGCGGCCCATTGGCGCCATTCCGTGGCGGGCTGGTTAAGATAGTCGGCCTCGTACATGTGGCGGTAGGCCTCCATCTCGAAAGGGTTGAGCAGGTAGGCAGCCTGGCGCAGATGTCGGTTCATAGGCAGTGCGCGCAGATAGTAGCATAGGTAGAGGAAATAAAAGCGCAGCCACGAGTTGCCCGTGGTCTGCGCTTGTCTCAGATGGATGAGCTCATGCCGCTTGAGGGCTGTCATGCCGGCATTCATGCGCTCTGCATCAGCCTGCGAGGCAGTGACGATGACGCCAAAAAACGTCATGGCCTGATAGCCATGACGAAGCCACGAGGCATTCTTCACGGCAGGCATGTCTGCAATGGCCGACGGTCTGTGGGCATGCCACATGAGGCGCAGCAGCGCCAGCAGTCCGATGCGCTTCAATCAAGCCTCGCTGAACTGGTCCTTACCAACGCCACAGAGGGGGCACACCCAGTCTTCGGGCAGGTCTTCAAAGGCCGTGCCAGGTGCAATGCCGTTGTCGGGATCGCCCACTTCGGGGTCGTACTCATAGCCACATACGTCGCATACATACTTTTTCATAATCGTGCAGTTTTTTTGTGTTAATAAAAAATCGGTGTGCAAAGATAGCAATAAAAAATGAGATAGCGGCAGCTTTCGCGGAAAAAGTTGATTGTTTGAACGCCGTTTTCGATTTTTCTTTGTATCTTTGCAGCATCTTTTCTGAATGTATAGAGTCCATGAACGAGAAAGAACGTATTTTGCAGTTGCGCAGCCAACTGCATGAGCATAACCGCCGATACTACGTGATGAACCAGCCTGCCATCAGCGACCAGGAATTTGATATGCTGATGCGCGAGCTGCAGCAGTTGGAAGAGCGCCATCCAGAGTTGGCTGACCCTTACTCGCCTACACAGCGTGTGGGCAGCGACCTGCAGGAGGGCTTCACGCAGGTGGCCCACCGCTATCCCATGCTTTCGCTGGCCAACACTTACAGCGAGCAAGATGTGCGCGACTGGTACGACTCGGTGAGCCGGGGGCTGGGTGGCGAGCCTTTTGAGGTGTGCTGCGAACTGAAGTACGACGGCCTGTCGATATCGCTCACCTACGAAGACGGGCGTCTGGTGAGGGCCGTCACGCGTGGCGACGGCGTGCACGGCGATGATGTAACGCTCAACGTGCGCACCATCAAGAGCATACCGTTGGTGGTGGGAGCCGAGGCACCGCGCCAGTTTGAAATTCGCGGCGAGATACTCATGCCGTGGGCCTCGTTTGAACGCCTCAACCGAGAGCGTGAGGCGGCCGAGGAGCCCCTGTTTGCCAACCCGCGCAATGCTGCCAGCGGCACGCTGAAGAGTCTTGATGCCAGAGTAGTGGCAGCCCGTGGGCTCGATGCCTATCTCTATTACTTGCTGGGCGAGGAACTGCCGGCCGAGGGACATTTTGAGAATCTGCAGGCGGCACGTCAGTGGGGCTTTAAAATAAGCGAGGGTATGCGTAAGGTGACGTCGGTGGAACAGATTGCCGACTTCATTAACTATTGGGACACGGAGCGGCGCAATCTGCCCGTTGCTACCGACGGTATTGTGCTGAAAGTCAACTCGCTGCGTCAGCAACGTTCGTTAGGATTCACGGCCAAGAGTCCGCGTTGGGCCATCGCCTATAAATTCAAGGCGGAGCGCGAGCAGACCCGTCTGTTGGAGGTCACTTATCAGGTGGGCCGCACGGGAGCTGTTACTCCCGTGGCAAATATGGAGCCGGTGCAGCTGGCGGGCACCACGGTGCGCCGCGCCACGCTCAACAACGAGGACTTCATCAAGAGTTTCGACCTGCACATCGGCGATATGGTCTATGTGGAGAAGGGCGGCGAGATTATTCCGAAGATAGTAGGCGTTAATATTGACGAGCGCCCTGTCGTGGCACAGCCTGTGTCCTTCGTCAGACGCTGTCCTGAGTGTGGCACGCCCCTGGTGCGCTACGACGGCGAGGCCGTGTGGTATTGCCCTAACGACACCGGCTGTCCGCCCCAGATCAAAGGTCGCATCGAGCATTTCATTGCCCGCAAGGCCATGAATATCGATTCTCTCGGTCCGGAGACGGTCGATGAGTACTACCGTCGGGGCTTAATAAAGAATGTGGCTGATCTCTACGACATCGACGTGCAACAGATCAACGGCGACGGCAGTCGCACTAAGTCGGCCCAACGCATCGTCGCCGGCATCGCCAAGTCGCGTGAGGTGTCTTTCGAACGTGTGGTCTTTGCCCTCGGCATACGCTTCGTCGGCGAGACGTCGGCGCGCTTGCTGGCCCGGCATTTCAAAACCATGGACGCACTGATGCAGGCCTCGCTGCAAGAGCTGCAGGAGGTCGACGGCATTGGTGAGGTGATGGCTGCCAGTATTGTAGCCTATTTCCACAACGCCGACAACCTGCGTATCGTGGAACGGCTGCGTGCCTGTGGTCTGCAGTTTGCCCTCAGTCAGGAGCAAACGGCTGCCGCGAGCGACAAGCTGTCGGGCAAGTCTATTGTCATTAGCGGCGTGTTTCAGCATCACAGTCGCGATGAATATAAGCTCATCATCGAGCAGAATGGCGGCAAGAATGTGGGTAGCATCAGCGGGAAAACCTCCTTCGTGCTGGCCGGTGACAATATGGGTCCTGCAAAGTTGGAGAAGGCTCAGAAGCTGGGCGTGCAGATTGTGACAGAAGACGAGTTCCTGGGAATGTTGGGAAGTTGAGAATTTGTAACGCTATGAAGATTATTGTTTCCGATCAGATTGAAAGTGTATGCCCCGAGTTTGTGGGGGCATGTGTAGAGGCAAACGTGCAGAACACCCCTTATTGTGAAGCGCTGTGGGACGAGATTCACCGTATGGGCAATCGCTTCCGCAGCGAACTGACCACCGAGAGTCTGAAAGACATACCCTCTATCGCGGCCACACGGCGGGTCTATAAGGCCTGCGGCAAAGACCCCTCACGCTATCGGCCTGCCAGCGAAGCCCTTATCCGGCGCATGCTACAAGGGAAAGAACTCTACCAGATTGACACGCTCGTCGACCTTGTCAACGTGGCTTCCATTGCCTATGGCTATAGCATCGGCGGCTTCGACGCCGACTGCTTCGAGGGCAACGTGCTGACGCTGGGGGTGGGACGCGAAGGCGAGCCCTACGAGGGCATCGGCCGCGGCATGCTCAACATCGCCGGACTGCCTGTCTACCGCGACGCCATAGGCGGCGTAGGCACACCAACCAGCGACAACGAGCGCACTAAGATAACCCTCTCTACCACCCATCTCGTCGTGTTGGTCAACGGCTACGACGGCAATGAGGAGCGCGTGCTCGACAACGCTCGCTTCATTCAGCGCCTGCTCGAAGCTTATGCCGCTGGCACCGGTGTCACCATCACGCTCTATAGGTAGCCATCCGCTGGCGCCCTCGTTATTTGTCATCATGTTTGTAAATCACAAAAAAAGCAGTAAACTGGATGAAGAAGTTTTTTATTGCCGCCACGATTCTTGTTGTCTGTCAGCTCACTGTCCTGGCACAGTCGTGGACAGCCGACAACGGCAACGGCACCTACACCAATCCCTTGTTCTACGATGAGTTTAGCGACCCCGACATTCTGCGTGTGGGCGACGACTACTATCTGGCCGGCACCACTATGCATGCTGTGCCCGGACTGGTCATCCTGCACTCACGCGATTTGGTCAACTGGGAGTTCGCGTCCTATTGCTTCGACCGCTTCGACTTTGCCGACGACGCCTTCTCTCTGAAAAATGGCAAGGAAATCTACGGACAGGGCATCTGGGCGCCGTGCATACGCTATGCCAACGGCCAGTTCTATGTATTCTCCAATGTCAACGGCCAGGGACTGCAATGCTACACCTCCACCGACATCCGTGGTCCGTGGAAGCATCATAACATGCAAGGACGTATCTACGACCTGAGCGTGCTTTTCGACGACGACGGTAAGATTTATGCCATCCACGGCTATGGCGAGGTGCATTGCACCGAGCTGAAGGGCGACATGAGTGGTCCGCTGGACCATACTGATCGCGTCATCATTCCGCAGGGCTCTGCGGTAGGCGAGGGGCATCACATGTATAAAATCAATGGCATGTATTACCTCATCTCTACCGACTATAAACCTAACGGACGCACACTCTGCTCGCGCTCAAAGTCGATATGGGGACCTTATGAGACGTGCGTCATCACGGCCGATGAAACCTTTGGATATCACGCAGCCTCGCTGACACAGGTGAAAGGGCGCATCGTGCCTGATGGTACATATTTTGGCCAACCGGACCCCGACCGCGATGCAACGGCCTGCACCAACATCCATCAAGGCGGCATCGTAGAAGACCAGAACGGACAGTGGTGGGCTTTGCTCATGATGGACTTCCACTCCATCGGGCGCACCGTCACGTTGGCGCCTGTGACGTGGAAGGACGGCTGGCCCTACGTGGGGCTGGAGGGCAATCTGGGCCGTGCCCCGCGCACCTGGACGAAGCCGGCCATCCCGGCAGCCGTCGACGCCAGACCGTCGGCACCTTATGTGCGCAGCGGGTTCACGGCTGCTCCGAAGCAGAAGGGTAGAGAAGTGCTCTCGCCCGTGTGGCAGTGGAACCATAACCCCGACGACGGCATGTGGAGCTTAAAGAACGGTCGGCTGCGGTTGCATGCCCTGCCTGCCGAACAGCTCATGTGGGCCCGCAACACGTTGACTCAGCGCGTGATAGGGCCTCAGAGCGTAGCTACGGTAGAACTCTCTGTGGGCGGAATGCGCGATGGCGATGTGTGCGGATTAGGCAACATCAATGTGCCTTGTTCGTGGATAGGTGTCGTGAAAGATGACCGCCGCCTGGTGTTGCGCTGCTTCGACCAGGCCGGCAACGATACCGTTGATGTCGACCTGTCTTCCCGCTTCTCTTCAGTACCACGCAAGATATGGCTGCGCATGACGGGCGACTATGACCGCGACAGGGCCTACTATGAGTGGTCGCTCGACGGCAGTCACTTCCAGCCGTTAGGCCATGAGATGGTGCTGAGCTACCAGCTCATCACTTTCCAGGGGTCGCGTCATGCGCTCTTCGCTTTCAACAGCAAGGGACACCGAGGCGGCTATGCTGACTTTGAGAACTTCACCGTCGAAGAAACTAAGGCAGACCGCAGCGGCAACATACCTTACGGCAAGACGTTCCGTATCATCAACCTGGCCACGGGTAAACCCATGCATGCCCAACCCCATGGACTGATGCATGACACTCAGCCGGAAGACCGTTCTCCCCAGACCCTCTTCCGCCTCGTCGACCGTGGTCAGGGCAAAGTGGTGCTTCAGTGCGCAGACGGGCGCTATGTGTGGGTGTCGGGACTTGGCCTGCCAGGCGACGTGCGCCTCACAGCTGACAGCACCAAGGCCGAGGTGTTTATGTGGCAGGATTATCTTGACCGCCAGTTTATGCTTATGTCGGTGCGCACCCATCGCTACATAGGCAAGAGCCCCACCACGGGCAGCCCTTATTCTATGGATTTCACCGGCGCCGACCCTGCGCGGCGTGGAGGTGCTGTGATGCGATGGGAAGAGATGAAACCTGCCTTCTGACGTTAAAAATGATTAAGAATAGAATAATAACTCTCTCCTCTTGCCGTGTAACTCTTAACTTATTCGTATCTTTGCACATTAAAAGAACAGATATATCTGAATGATATCAGTAGAAGGACTGAAAGTTGAGTTTGGAGTGCGGCCTCTTTTCAGTGAGGTCAGCTTTGTCATAAACAGTCGCGACCGCATCGCCTTGGTCGGAAAGAACGGAGCGGGCAAGTCGACCCTGCTGAAGATTTTATGTGGTCAGGAACGACCGTCTTCCGGCAATGTGGCAGTGGCGCAGGACGTCGCCATCGGCTATCTGCCACAGGTCATGAACCTGCAGGACTCTACTACCGTCAGGGAGGAAGCCCAGAAGGCTTATGGCGACATCAGGCAGTTGCAACGGCGCCTGGAGCAGATGCAGCAGCAGATGGCTGAGCGCAACGACTATGAGAGTGACAGCTATATGCAGCTGGTAGAGCGCTTTACGCAAGAACATGAGCGCTATCTGATGATGGCCCCTGAGGCCCAGGAGGCCGAGATGGAGCGCACGCTCGTCGGCCTGGGCTTTGAGCGTGCCGACCTCGACCGCCCCACACGTGAGTTCAGCGGCGGCTGGCGCATGCGTATCGAGCTGGCGAAGATTCTGCTCCGTCGGCCCGACGTGTTGCTGCTCGACGAGCCTACCAACCACCTCGACATCGAGTCGATACAGTGGCTCGAGCAGCTGCTTGCCACATGGAGCGGCGCCGTGGTGCTGGTCAGCCACGACAGGGCGTTCATCAACAACGTGTCGAACCGCACGCTCGAGATTACCTGCGGCCATGTGGAAGACTATCGGGTGAAGTACGATGAGTACGTCGTGCTTCGCCGTGAGCGCCGTGAGCAGCAGCAGCGTGCCTACGAGAATCAGCAGAAGGAGATACAGGACATGCGCCAGTTCATCGAGCGCTTCCGCTATCAGGCCACCAAGGCTGTGCAGGTGCAGCAGAAGGTGAAGCAGTTGGAGAAGGTGGTGCCCATTGAGGTCGACGAGCTCGATAATGCCGCCATGCACCTGAAGTTCCCGCCATGTCTGCGCTCTGGCGACTATCCCATCATCTGCGACGAGGTGAGCAAGGCCTACAACCATTTGGTCTTCGACCATGTCAACCTGACCATCAAGCGCGGCGAGAAAGTGGCCTTCGTGGGTAAGAACGGCGAAGGAAAGTCGACGCTCGTGAAGTGTATCATGGGTGAGATACCCTTTGGAGGAACGCTCAAGGTGGGTCACAACGTGCAGATAGGCTATTTCGCTCAAAACCAGGCGCAGCTGCTCGACGAGAGTCTCACGGTACACCAGACCATCGATCGTGTGGCACGCGGCGAGATACGGCTGCGCATCAACGATATCTTAGGTGCCTTCATGTTTGGCGGCGAGGCGTCCGACAAGAAGGTGAAGGTGCTCAGCGGCGGCGAGCGCAGTCGGTTGGCCATGATTCGCCTGCTGCTTGAACCTGTCAACCTGCTTATCCTCGACGAGCCCACCAATCACCTCGACATGGCGTCGAAAGATGTGCTCAAGGAGGCCATCAAGGCATTCGACGGCACTGCTATTATTGTCAGCCACGACCGTGAGTTCCTCGACGGCCTTGTCTCCAAGGTGTTTGAGTTTGGCGGCGGCCAGGTGCGTGAGCATATTGGCGGCATCTACGACTTCCTGCAAAGTAAAAAAATGCAGGAGTTGAACGAGCTGGAGAGGAGCCGGAAGACTGCGGCACCCGCAGAGGCTCCCCGCAAATCAAAGGATGCTGCTCCGACGGCCGAGGCCGCTCCTGCGGGAGCCAGTGCCTATGCCGCTCACAAAGAGCAGCAGAAGCAAATCAGGAAGGCCGAGCGTGCCGTGGAGGAGAGCGAGAAGAAGATAGCCAAGATGGAACAAAGGCTGAAAGAGCTCGACGAGCTGCTCATGGTGCCGGCGAACGCCTCTGACATGACTCTTGTCGGTGAATATACCAGCACAAAAGAAGCTTTAGACGAGGAAGTGGAACGCTGGGAACAACTGTCGGAATCGCTTGAACAACTTACATCATAATATAAACCTTAAAAACAAAAATGAAAACAAAACTCATGATTGCTGTTGCATCACTGGCCCTGGCTGCCTGTAGCAACAATGCCTTGAAGTCGGGCATCGACCCTCAAAACATGGACACCACCGTGAAGGCTGGTGAAGACTTCTATCAGTATGCCTGCGGCGGCTGGATGGCAAAGAATCCGCTGCCCGCTGCCTATTCACGCTATGGCAGCTTCGATGTGCTGGCTGAAGACAACAACAAGCGTATCAATGGCATCCTCGACGAGCTGTTGAAGAAAAACTTCGAGAAGGGCACGCCCGAGCAGAAGCTCAGTGACCTCTACAAGCTGGCTATGGACAGCACCAAGCGCGACCAGGACGGCGTGGCTCCTGCCATGGACATCATCAACAAGCTGGAGGCTGCCAAGACGAAGGACGCCCTTTTCCAGGTGCAGCTGGATATGGCCTCTTACGGCGACTCTGAGTTCTTCGGAGCCGGCATCGGCGCCGACGAAAAGGACGCCACGACCAACATCCTCGGCATCAGTCAGGGCGGTCTGGCCCTGGGTCAGAAAGACTATTATCTTGAGAACGACTCTGCCACGGCCAAAATTCGTGAGGAATACAAGAATCACATCGTGCGTATGTTCAAGCTCTTTGGCTTCACCGACGAGCAGGCCCAGCAGAAGCGCGACAACATCATGAAGCTGGAGACGGCGCTGGCCAAGGTGTCGCGTTCGCGCACCGAGCTTCGCGATCCCCAGAAGAACTACAACAAGATGTCGCTGCAGGATTTTGCAAAGTCTTATCCTAACCTCCAGCTGGAGAAGGTGATGAATGCCAAGGGCATCGACAGCAAGTACTTCCAGACGCTTGTCGTCGGTCAGCCTGAGTTCCTGGCTGGTGCCGATAAGGTGGTGGCCTCGATGAGTGCCGATGAGTATCGCGACTACATGGAGTGGGGCCAGATTCTGGGCGCCGCCGGCCTGCTGAGCTCTGAGGTTCAGAAGGCCAACTTCGAGTTCTTCGGCAAGGTGATGTCGGGCCGTCAGGAAGATCATCCCCTGTGGCGCCGCTCTGTCAACCAGGTGGAGCGTATGATGGGTGAGGCCCTCGGCAAGCTTTACGTTGAGAAGTACTTCCCTGCAGAGGCTAAGGAGCGCATGGTGAAGCTCATCGACAACCTGCAGAAGGCTCTGGCCGAGCGCATCCAGGCACAAGACTGGATGAGCGACTCCACCAAGCAGAATGCTCTTGACAAACTGTCTACCTTCTATGTAAAGGTGGGCTATCCCGACAAGTGGACCGACTTGAGCGACCTCAACATCGATCCTGAGAAGTCGTATTATGAGAATATGCAGGAGTGCAACCGCTTCTGGAACAAGTGGGACATCGAGAAGCATGCAGGTAAGCCCGTCGACAAAGACGAGTGGTTCATGTTCCCGCAGACGGTGAACGCCTACTACAACCCCACCACCAACGAGATATGCTTCCCCGCCGGTATCCTGCAGAAGCCCTTCTTCGACATGGAGGCCGATGATGCCTTCAACTATGGTGCCATCGGTGTCGTCATCGGCCATGAGATGACCCACGGTTTCGACGACCAGGGCCGTCAGTATGACAAGAACGGCAACATGCACGACTGGTGGACAGAGCAGGACGGCAAGAACTTCCAGGAGCGCACCGATAAGTATGCCGACTTCTTCTCGGCCATCGAGGTGCTGCCCGGTCTGAATGCCAACGGTCGACTCACGCTGGGTGAGAACCTGGCCGACCACGGAGGCCTGCAGGTAGCTTTCACTGCTTTCCAGAATGCCACGAAAGAGAGCCCGCTGGCCGATGTTGACGGTCTGACTCCCGAGCAGCGTTTCTTCTTGGCCTATGCAGGCGTGTGGGCTGGCAATATCAACGACGAAGAAATTCGCAATCGCACGAAGAGTGATCCTCACTCCCTGGGACGCTGGCGTGTGAATGGTGCCCTGCCTCACATCGATGCCTGGTACGAAGCCTTCAACATCACCCCCGAGGACAAGATGTACATTCCTAAGGAAGAGCGTCTCCCCCTCTGGTAACCCACCTGACTCAAAAAGTTTAACTTCCCAAGAAGTCCCAACCCTTCCCAAGAAGTTAAACTCAATGTAGACAAAAACACCCGAGCTGGGGCGTCCGTCCCGCGGACGCCCCAGCTCCCTTATATCTCCCCTCATAAAAATTCTCATTACTCAATGAAGCACCCTCTCGAACTCCTTGCCCCCGCCAAAAATCTTGAGTGCGGCATGGCGGCCATCGACCACGGCGCCGATGCGGTGTACATCGGAGCCCAGCGCTTCGGAGCGCGTGCCGCTGCCGGCAACAGCGTTGCCGACATTGTGCAGCTGTGTGGCTATGCCCACCGCTACGGAGCCAGGGTCTATGTCACGGTCAATACCATCGTCTACGATGAAGAGCTGGCCGACACCCGCAGCCTCCTGCTCCAGTTGGCCGAGGCGAAGGTTGACGCTATCCTGGTGCAGGATATGGCCGTGAGAGCCATGGCAGCCGACGTCGGTCTCGCCATCCATGCCTCCACGCAGACCGACAACCGCACGGCGCAGAAGGTGGCGTGGCTCGCGTCGCAAGGGTTCAGCCGTGTGGTGCTGGCACGCGAGCTGTCGGTGGAAGAAGTGGCCGCTATCCATCGGGAGGTGCCCGGCGTCGAGCTCGAAGTTTTTGTCCATGGAGCTCTGTGTGTCAGCTATTCCGGTCTCTGCTATGCCTCACAGCACTGTTTCGGACGCAGCGCCAACCGTGGCGAGTGCGCCCAGTTCTGTCGGATGAAGTTCAACTTGCTTGATGCTGACGGCCGTGTCGTTGAGCGCCAACGCTACCTGCTCTCGCTGAAAGACATGAACCAGTTGGACAATCTGGAGCGGCTGGCTCAGGCAGGTGCCACCTCCTTTAAGATAGAGGGACGACTGAAAGATGTGGGCTATGTGAAAAACGTGACGGCAGCCTACAGCGAGCGGCTCAACCAGATAGTGAGGCGCCATCCCGACCTGTATGAACGTGCTTCCCGCGGAACCGTCACCTATAGCTTCCGCCCCGACCTCAACAAAACCTTCAACCGAGGCTACACCACCTACTTCGCCAATGGGCGCCAGCAGGCTATTGCCTCGTTCGACACCCCTAAGGCCATGGGCGAGTTCGTGGGCACGGTGAAAGAGCTGCGCGCCATGTCGTTCAACGTGTCGGGCACGGCCTCTTTCGCCAACGGCGACGGCCTCTGCTTCATCAACGACCGCAAGGAGCTGGAAGGCTTCAGGGTGAACCGCGTGGAAGGCAACCGGCTCTTCCCCCAGCGCATGCCGTCAGGGCTGCGTCCGGGCCTGCGGCTCTATCGCAACAATGACCAGGAGCTGGAGCGCCTGCTCTCGAAACCCAGTGCCGAGCGCCACATCAAGGTGCATCTCTCACTCAAGGCTACAGCCGACGGTTTTGCCTTACGCATGGACGATGTGGAAGTGACCGTGGCCCTTGAGCATCAGACGGCCCAGAAGTCGCAGCGCGACAATATTGTCAGACAGCTCACAAAGCTGGGTGGCACCCCCTATGAGAGCGACGACGTAGAGATGGCTCCCGACTTCAACTACTTCCTGCCCAGCAGCGTCTTGGCCGATATGCGCCGTCGCGCCGTATCGCTTAAGATGCAGCAGTCAGACACTCTGCGGCTGCCAGCGCCTCCATCGGCAGCCAGTGTCGCCGAGCCCGCCCTGCCGCTCTATACCCCCTCATATCTTCACAACGTGGCCAACAGCGAGGCCCGCGACTTCTATCGCCGGCAGGGCATAGACACCGCACCGGCCTTTGAACTCGCAGAGCCGGCCGAGGCCCTCATCATGCAGTGTCGCCATTGTCTGCGCTATGCCTTGGGCTTCTGCGTGAAGCATGGCGGACGGCGCCCCACATGGCGCGAGCCCCTCTCCCTCGAGCTTGGCGACGGTCGTCGCTTCAGGTTAGAATTTGATTGCAGTCACTGTCAGATGAATATATATACCCATGCGTAAGAACGTCATATCCCTGCTGTTGCTGCTCATGACGCTCACGTCATGCTACAGGCAGGAGGTTCAAACCTCCGACGCCTGGACGCTGACCGAAGAGCAGCTCGACTCCATCTCGTTCTACACCACCCACCACTACACCCAAAACTACAACTTCCTCGTCACGGCCGACTCCCTGCAGCTCATTGTCCAGCTGCCGTCGGAAGCCGTTAGCGGCATGCTGGTAGACACCATCTCCGTCTACGATGGCAACCGCATCGTCGTGGCTGACATCGTTACCCTTTCCAGTGACAGCATCGACTCCGTATGGGTGCAGGTGGCCCGCGACGCCTACACCATGGGCTGGATTCACGAGAGCGAGATGCTGCCTGGCGTGGCTCCCGACAACCCCATCTCGCTGTTCATCGATTTCTTCTCCGACACCCACCTGCTCATCATCCTTGCCCTTCTGGTGCTCATAGGAGCGGCCCTCATCATCCGGCGTCTCTATCGTCATAAGGCCAAGGTGGTGCATTTCAACGACATTGCCTCTTTCTACCCGGCGCTGCTGGCAGTCCTCGTGGCCGCCACTGCCGTCTTCTACAGCTCCATCCAACTGTTCAACCCCGACTCTTGGCGCCATTATTATTATCATCCCACGCTCAACCCCTTCGGCGTACCGCTCCATTTAGGTCTTTTCATCGCATCGGTGTGGGCCATGCTGATTGTCGCCATTGCCGCCTTCGACGACATTCGTCGGCAGCTCAATGCCGCCGATGCCTTTTTCTATTATCTTGGGCTCATTGGCATCTGCTCGGTCAACTATGTAGTATTCAGTGTCTCAACCCTCTATTATGTAGGCTACGTGCTGCTGGCCGCCTATGTAACCTGGGCCGTGTGGCGCTATGTCAAGAACAGCCGTACCACCTACATCTGCGGCCACTGTGGCGAGCCCCTCAGAGAAAAGGGCATCTGTCCCCGCTGCGGCACCCTCAATGAATAATAAGTTCACTCAGTTTTCTCAAGTTGAGGAGTTAGGAGGTAGGCAGCAAGAACCTGTGAAAACCGAAAAAAAAAGAAAAGTCCCCCCCTCCTTTTTGGGGGGTAGGGGTAGGCTGGGGGCAGGCCTTAAATCCATATAAATAATGATTTCCCAGTCCCTCAGAAATCCTTACCTTTGCAGCCGAAAATAAACACATTTATGAAAAAAACAGTCTTATTGCTTACTCTCTACGCGTCGCTCTCGGCATCAGCCGCTGACGGCGTGGTCAACCCTTCGCTCGTCGGCGACACCTCGCGTGTGGTAGACCTCGACGAAGTGGTCATCGTGAAAGAAACCTACAGCCTGCGCCGCCAGCCCATGAGCACTGCCACGCTATCGGCCGACGATCTGACGCGGCTCAACGTGAAAGACCTGCGCGGCATGTCGCAGTATGTGCCCGCATTCGTCATGCCCAACTATGGCTCGCGCTACACCTCTTCTATGTATGTGCGTGGCATAGGGTCGCGCGTCAACAACCCCGCTGTAGGCATCTATGTCGATAATATCCCGGTGCTCAACAAGAGCATGTTTAATTTCCATATCTACGACCTTCAGCGGGCCGACCTGCTGCGTGGGCCGCAGGGCACGCTTTACGGACAGAACACCGAGGGCGGCCTGGTGCGCCTCTACACGCGCTCGCCGCTGAAATATCAGGGCACTGATGTCAAGCTGAGTGGCGGCACGGCTCTTTATCGCAGTGCCGAGGTGTCACACCACCAGAAACTCGGCCAGAAGAGCGGCCTCTCGCTGGCAGCCTTCTATCAGGGGCAGGACGGTTTCTTCGAGAACTATACGACCGGTGATAAGGCCGACCAGATGAACGAGGCAGGCGCCAAGGCCCGTCTGCAGTGGCAGCCCACCGACCGCCTGCAGCTGTCGCTGCTGGCCGACTATCAGTGGGTGAAGCAAAACGCCTTCCCCTATGGCCAGCTCGACCTCCAGTCGGGCAAAGCCGCCGAACCATCGACCAACCGCCAGGGCGACTATCGTCGCCACATGCTCACCACGGGTCTTGACCTCCACTATCTTGGCGATAATGCTGAGGTAGGCTATGTGGCCAGTTGGCAGTATCTCAACGACGATATGCTGATGGATATCGATTACCGTCCACTCGACTATATGCACCTGGAACAGAGCCAGTTGCAGAGTGCACTTACACAAGAACTCACGGTGAAGAACCGTACGACGGGCCCCTGGCACTGGACCACCGGCGCCGCCATCACCTACCAGGCGCTGAAGACTGACGCTCCCGTCTATTTCGACGCAGAGATGAACAACTTCCTCTCGAAGACCATCGAAGACTATGCCTACTACGGCATGCTCAATGCCATGGCCAAGCGCATGGGCGTAGAGGCAGCAGCACTCATGATAGAGCGGGCCGGCGGCTGCCACATACGGCTCGACATGGAGACCATCCCCGGCCTCTTCCGCACCCCCACCACCAACTACGGCATCTTCCACGAGTCGAACATCGAGCTGACGCCACGCCTCACCGCCACCCTCGGCCTGCGCTACGATCTCAGCCAGACCAGCATCGACTACCGCACCACGGGCACCATGCACCTCGACGAGCGCGTCATGGGCACCACGGTCAAGGCCGACGTCGTGTCGCTGCTGAGCCACAAGGAGAACAGCACCTTCGACCAGTGGCTGCCCAAGGTGGCCCTTTCCTATCGGCTCGACAACCACGGCAGCAATGTCTATGCCCTGGTGGCCAAAGGCTACCGCGCCGGTGGCTTCAACATACAGATGTTTAGCGACATTCTCCAGAACGAGTTGCAGGGCGTGGCCCAGACCGCCCGCGGCAATATCGACATCATGCACGACGAGACAGCCTATCGCAACATCCGTGAGACCATCGCCTATAAGCCTGAGGAATCGTGGAACTACGAAGTTGGAACCCACCTGAACCTCTTCGATGGCAAGCTGCATGCCGACCTGGCAGCCTTCTATATGGAGATACGCAACCAGCAGCTCTCCGTCATGGCAGGCAACTATGGCTTCGGCCGTATGATGGTCAATGCCGGTCGTAGCTTCAGCTGCGGCATGGAGGCCTCACTGCGCGGCAGCCTGTTCGACAACCACCTCACCTGGGCCGTCAACTACGGCCTGACCCACGCGCAGTTTAAGGAGTACGTCGACAGCCTGAGTGCCTATCAGCTCGACCCCACCTCTGCCGCCACTGGCAACGTTGCCTTCAACTACAAGGACAAGAAGGTGCCATTCGTGCCGATGCACACTCTCTCGGCCAGTGCCGACTACCGCATCGACATGGGGCGCACCCTGCGCTCGCTCACGCTTGGTGCCAACCTCTATGCTCGCGGCAAGACCTATTGGGATGAGATGAACACCTACGCCCAGAACTTCTATGCTGTGCTTGGCGCCCATGTAGATGCCGACTTCGGTCACTTTGGCGTCAGCCTCTGGGGGCGCAATCTCACCGACACCAACTACAACACCTTCGTCGTCGACAGCCCGATGGCCGGCACGCTGAACCACTACGCCCAGCGCGGCAACCCGCTGCAGCTTGGTGTCGACCTCAGAATGCACTTCTGACCCTCTTGTTCATAGCGATAGACCTTGTTTCTCATAGCGTCGGGGCTCTGTACTCATAGTGCGGAGCCCCGACGCGTATCCTGCCAAGATGTGGCACGTGGGGAAAGCCATTCCATGCAGCCTGCCCCTTCGCCGCCTCCAGATTCTGGCCGAAATTCAGTCAATTCCGGCCGAAAATCACTTAATTCCGGCCAAAATATTCTTTCAGGCAGTCGTTATGTGTGCCGTATCTATATGTCACTCAACCACAGACAGCTTGCAAAAGCACCTCAATTTTTTCTCCTTTTTCTTGCACATGTCACATTAATTCATTATTTTTGCACGCGAAATCATTTTGAAAAATTAAACACTAAAGAAACAACATGAAAAAACTATTGATGATTGCTATGATGGCAATGGCTGGCATGGGCTTGCAGGCCCAGAATGTGGTGACTGTGCAGGATGCTTCAAACATGACGTCCAAGGAGCTGAAGAAGGCCGCCAAAGAGCAGGCTAAAAAGGAAGCTGCCGTGAAGGAGTATGAGAAGGCCAAGGCTGCTGTGGCCAAAGCCGAGAAGGCTCAGATGAAGGCTGAACAGGCTGCCCAAAAAGCAATGCAGAAGGCCCAGAGCGCACAGAATGCCGCCGACAAGGCCCGCACGAAGGCTGAGGATGCTGCCCGTGCTTTCGACAAGGCTAAAGATAAGGCTGCTGACCTGAAAAAGACGGCAGAGAAGATGCTTGGCATGCCGTTGGCTGAGGAGAAATAACTGACATTGTGGCAAACGAGAAAAAGCGGGCCTCCGGCTGCATACCCTATGCAGCCGGAGGCCCGCTTTGTTATTAGGTGCCCTCTCACGCCTATTCTATCATCTGAAGAGCCGTGGCTGTGAGATAGGGCCTTATCTTGTCGTAAGGAATGGTGAATGAAGGCAAGCCTGCTGCGTAGGGCGCTATTTCATATTGCTGGTAGCAGAAGGCGACGCCCTCGGCAGTGAGGTGGGGAGGATACTGCGGCAGGGGCAGATAGTCTACCGGCGATTCGACGAGGAGCATGTCCTTCAGCATCTCGTCGGTGATCTGCGTGTCGTCCGTGGCATCGGCGAAATAGCTCTTCACCCCTTCTTTCAGCAGAAGGTGAAAGGCCTCGCTGTCGGTGTCGTGCAGCATGTGGGCATCGAAGCGGCGTCCATCGCTCTTGCGGAAGGTGACGGCTCTGGATATCCATGAGCCGTGGGCACCGCCAAGGTAGACTTCTTCGCCTGCAGTGTAAGATACGTACTTGTCGGTCTCGTTAAGCTTCTGTATGCCAATGGAGTGGCTCAGCGTGGGGGCCTCGTCGCTCTCGAATTCGTCGGAGAGCTTGTTCAGCTCTTTCTGCGCTTCGTTCACATAGTGCCTTACCATGGCGTCGGCATCTGACAGGTCGCCCATGTACGTGCCGCCCATCTCTTCGCTGATGAACTCGCGGATGGCGTTGACAAGAATGGCATTGCCTCCCTTTGGGAAGTCGGCCCACATATTTACGATGGCTTTCTTCGTCTCCAGCCCAAAGCCTACGGAGTCTGTGGTGAAGCGACTGTTGTCGGCACCGTCGGTCAGCTCTTGGCTGACTTCAGCCTGCTGGCTGTTGTCGGCAGGCTTACTCTCCTGCTTGTTGCCGCATGCGAACATGCAAGCAACAAGAGGGAGCATGAGCAATGTGTTTTTCTTCATGATATGCCCATTGTGTTAATGGTTACTCGCCCTTAATGGCAGCCACGCCAGGCAACACTTTACCTTCGATGGCCTCAAGCAAGGCGCCGCCGCCAGTGGAGATGTAGCTCACCTTGTCGGCCATGCCAAACTTGTTGATGCAGGCCACCGAGTCGCCGCCGCCGATGAGCGAGAAGGCCCCGTCGGCCGTGGCTTTCGCAATGGCATCGGCAATGGCTTTCGAACCACCGATGAAGTTGTCGAACTCAAACACGCCTGCAGGACCGTTCCACAGTATGGTCTTGGCATTCTCGATGGCCTTGGCGAAGGCTTTGCGCGTCTCAGGACCAGCGTCGAGTCCCTGCCAGCCCTCGGGGATGGCATTGGAGGGGCACACCTGGGTGTTGGCATCGTTGGCAAACTTGTCGGCTGCGATGCAGTCGGTGCCCAACACGAGGTTGACGCCGTTTTCCTTGGCTTTCTTCATCACGTCGAGAGCCACGTCGAGTTTGTCAAGCTCCACGATAGAACTGCCAATCTCGCCTCCCTGAGCCTTGGCGAAGGTGAAGGTCATGCCGCCGCAGAGAATGAGGTTGTCCACCTTGCCCAGCAGGTTCTCGATGATGCCAATTTTGGTAGACACCTTCGAACCGCCCATGATGGCTGTGAAGGGGCGCTTGATGTCCTTGAGTATGTTGTCGACGGCCGTCACTTCTTTCTCCATGAGCAGGCCCAGCATTTTGTGGTCCTGGTCGAAGTAGTCGGCGATGACGGCCGTAGAGGCGTGTTTGCGGTGAGCCGTGCCGAAGGCATCCATCACGTAGACGTCGGCATACGAGGCCAGCGTCTTGGCAAAGTCCTTTTGGCGGCTCTTCATCTCTTTCTTGGCGTCGTCGTAGGCAGGGTCTTCCTTGTCGATGCCTACGGGCTTGCCTTCTTCCTCAGGATAGAAGCGCAGGTTCTCGAGCAGCAGGGCCTCGCCCATCTTCAGGGCCTCGGCCTGCTCTTTGGCTTTGGCGCAGTCGGGAGCAAATGCCACGGGAACGCCCAAAGCCTTCTCGACGGCCTCGCGAATCTGGCCGAGCGACATCTTGGGGTTGACCTTGCCCTTGGGTTTGCCCATGTGGCTCATGATGATGACGGCACCGCCGTCAGCCAGAATCTTCTTCAGCGTGGGCAGGGCACCGCGGATGCGGGTGTCGTCGGTTATTTTACCATTCTCATCGAGGGGCACGTTGAAGTCAACGCGCACGATTGCCTTCTTACCGGCAAAGTTCATTTCATTGATTGTCATAATCTTATTACCTTTTTTGTTTTGAATACTATGATTTTCTTGCTTGTTACGTCTTGGCGCATGCAAAGTTATAAATAATTCTCCTGATTCATTCCTTGTATGCTTATTATTTAAAACTTTTTTGCGCTTCCCACCTTCTTCTTCAGTTTCACCTGCTTGCGCTGCGATAGTTCGCCGGGGTTTGTGCCGGGTTGGCCTTCAGGCACGTGGAGTCCGCGGCGGGCATAAAACTGCGTCCAATAGTCGGTGATGCGGCCCGTGGCGTCGTGAAACGACATGGGGATGGGGCTGAACAGCGGCCGGCCCCGGCGGTCGACAAAAGCAAGCTGCACCAGTTCTGAACAGTAGATATCGTCGTTGTCGGGCAGATAGAGATAGTCGTAAGCACGGCCCAGGTAGGCCCGGGCGTTGGCCAGCGACTGCCTACGGTCAACGCCGCGAACGCAAGCGTGGATGTAGTAGCCGGCTTCGCGCTGCAGCACAGAGTCGAGTGGGGTGGTGACCACGCCGCGGCCGATGGCCTCGACGACGGAGTCGGGCCCCAGGCAGATGGCCACATGGTCAATCATGCCGGGCGTCACGTCGGTAATCTGGTTGGACGTAGCGGCCACGTGGAAAAGCAAGTCGCAAGGCGCGAGGCCCTGCGACTGGCATCCTGCGAGCAGCATGCTACTGCTGAGCAGGTATTCAGCGAATCGCTTTCTTGCCATTCTTGATGATGAGAGAGCGGTGCGACGTCGTGTTGCGCGTCTGTCGGCCGTCAAGCGTGTAGGCACGCTCATTAGTCGTTGATTCCGTCCATGTATCGGCAATGCCTTGAGCGGTGTTGGCGGCAGGCATGAAGATGACCTCGCCCAGCTTCTGGTCGTCGTTCTTGTGGAAGATGACGCTCTCAATCTGCTCCTCTGTCTGCTCGCTGACGTTCCATGTGTTGTTCTGGGCGTAGATGGTCAGGTCGGAGTTGTTGTAGAGGTCGTAGAGCTCGCCGCCGTTGCCGTTGTCCTTGAACGTGTTGCCGCCGGGGCTCTGTATGTCGGTGGCCGAGGGCTGCCCGAGGTTGACGTCTTTGCAGCCGATGACGGTGACGCCCCACAGCGAGCCCTCGATGTGGTTGCCGGCGATGACGGCCGTCGTTGTGCGACTGGAGACGTCGTAGAGGCTGATGCCCGAGCCGCCGTTCATGGGGTTCGTCTCGTGGCAGTTGTTCACGAGCGTATTATTCTCAATGCGTATGTCTGACGTGCCGGTCAGGCCGATGCCGTAGCGGTTCTCACGGATGTCGCAGTTTTTGATGACGATGTGGGTGTTGCCCTTGCCGTAGAAGTTGGAGATGCCGATGCCGCCCACTTTCGTCTTCGTGGGGTCGCCCTCGATGGTGCAGTCGCTGATGGTCACCAGGCTGGCCACGGTGAGGTTCAGCTGCGGCGTGTTGCCGTTGTTCTGTCCGTTGTGACGGAAGGTGCAGTTAGTGATGCTCACAGGCGTGAAGTAGTTGGCGGCACTGGCAATGGCAGCCTTGGCGTTGGCTTCGAAGGTGCAGTCGTCGACGGTGAACTGGGCCTCCCCGCTGTTCATAATCAGGGCAGCCTGGCCGATGGCACCATTATTATTATAGAAGGCGCAATGCTTCAGACTGACACTCTTGACGGCTGCAGCCCTGAGGCCGACGTAGTAGAACAGGCAGTTTTCAAACGCCACCTCGTCTTGCGTGCTGTTCACATAGATGCCCACGGGGCGCACATAGTCGGCATCCTCGAAGGCAGAGTTGAACGTGGAACCTTTGGCCAGGCGGAAGTCGGCCTCGCCCTCGATGACCAGTGCAACATCGTCGTCGAACTGCACGGTGACGCCGTCTTCCATCACGAAGCGGTCGCCGGCGGCGATGGTGTCAGTTTCATAAATCTGGTAAATCACTTCGCCATCATCTTCGTCGACATACCTGTAGATGTTGGCTTCTTCGATTTCAGAAAGCTTCTGCAAAGAGTAGGTGGTGCCGTCGCCTGCGGTCTTGAAAGCGCTGGCGTTAACAGCCGTCATTATCATGGCGGCCATGATGACATTTCTTGATGTTCTCATTTTGTTAAAAATATTATTTATAATGTTTCTAAAAACGGCTGCAAAGTTACAACTTTTTTCTTTAAAACTTGCACAATTTGGAGAATCTTATTATCTTTGCAAAGCATTTTATTTTTTTACAAATACTTTAAGAACAAATTTATGAAGAAAAGGTTTATTTGCGCCGTTTGTGGTTATATCTACGAAGGCGAAGCAGCTCCAGAGAAATGCCCCATCTGCAAGGCTCCGGCCTCGAAGTTCAGTGAGCTGAAAGACGACCAGGAGATGACCTATGCCACTGTTCACAAGATTGGCGACGGCAAGCCTGAGGGCGTCAGTGAGGAGATGATAGAAGATCTGCGCAATCACTTCAACGCTGAGTGCGGCGAGGTGGGTATGTATCTGGCCATGGCCCGCCAGGCCGACCGCGAGGGCTATCCAGAGATTGCCGAGGCTTTCAAGCGCTATGCCTTTGAGGAGGCCGACCATGCCAGTCGCTTTGCCGAACTGCTGGGCGAGTGCGTGTGGGACACGAAGACCAACCTTGAGAAGCGTGCTGCCGCCGAAGCTGGTGCCTGCGAAGACAAGTTCCGCATTGCCAAGAACGCCAAGGCAGCCGGTTTCGACGCCATTCACGACACCGTGCATGAGATGGCTAAGGACGAGGCCCGCCATGGCGCTGGTTTCGCCGGTCTGCTGAAGCGTTACTTCGGTGAGTAGAATTACTTTGCACAGAGTACAATAAAAAACAAAAAAGTCCGTTTCTCTCTATGTATGATGAAACGGACTTTTTTATATTTGGCATATCTCTGTGTGGCTGCGTTCATGCAGGTCACACTTTTCACGGCTTGTTCCGACAACGACTCGTTTACAACAAGCAGCACGGCCCTGCTCTCGTTTTCTGCCGACTCGGTGAAGATGGACACGATATTCTCAACCGTCGGCTCGCGTACTTACGACTTCTGGGTATATAATCATTCACGCGACGGGATAAGGCTTCAGAGCGTCAGACTGAGAAATGGCAACCAGACGGGATTCCGCGTCAATGTGGACGGCAGCTATCTCGACAATGCCCTGGGCAGCATCGTCACAGATCTTGAAGTGAGGAAAAACGACAGCATACGTGTGTTTGTGGAACTGACAGCACCAACCAACCAGCAGCTCACGCCGCAGATGATAGAAGACGACCTGATTTTCCGTCTGGAGAGCGGGGTGGAGCAGAAAGTCTGTCTGCAGGGGTGGTCGTGGGATGCAGTGCTGCTGCACGATGTGGTTGTGTCAGCCGACTCCGTCATACAGAGTCAGAAGCCCATTGTCATCTATGGTGGCTTGCGTGTAGACAGTGCAGCCACGCTTACCATACAGGGCACTACGCTCTATTTTCACGACCAGGCGGGCATCGATGTGTATGGCACGCTGAATACCGATGGCGTCTTGCTGCGCGGCGACCGGCTCGACCGCATGTTCGACTATTTGCCGTACGACCGGGTCAGCGGACAGTGGCGGGGTGTGACCATTCATTCTTCGTCATACGGCAATCGCTTGGTTGATACTGAGATACGTAACGCGGAGCAAGGTCTTGTGTGCGACTCGGCCGCCTTCTATGGGCCTGAGATGCAGCGCCTCTATATGGAGCGGTCGGTCATTCATAATTGCAAAGGGCCGGGCCTGCTGGCTTTCAATAGTTATATCGGTCTGCAGCGGTGTCAGTTTACCAATGTCCTGGGCGACTGCATTGCTGTCTATGGCGGGGCCGTATTCATAGACCACTGCACGTTGGCTCAGTTTTACCCTTTCTCTGCCGACCGAGGTGCCGCACTGCGTTTTGCCAACTACTATGGCGGCTACTCTTATCCGCTCGACACACTTGCGGTGACGAGTACCATCGTCACCGGCTACGCCGACGATGTGGTGATGGGAGAGACTAACCCAGACGACTCGCTGGCAGCCTTCCGCTATTACTTTGAAAACTGTCTGCTTCGCACTCCTGCCGTGGAAAACGACTCCCTGCGCTTTGTAAACATCCATTGGGAGACGCCTGACGATTCGGTTCAAGGTAAGCAACACTTTGTGCTCATCGACGAGGACAATTTGAAGTACGACTTCCATCTTGACTCGTTGAGCACGGCCAAAGGCAAGGGTTGCTATGACTATGGGGAGTAGGAGTATGAAGACGGCGGGTGAATCAGAATATCCACACGTCTTCTAAATGCTCTATTCTGGGCATGGAGCCCGGAGTGCCGATAACGGCAATGACGTCGAACCGGATGTCTGTGTCTACTTCGTGCATCTTTACGTAGCTGTTGATGGCTTTGCGTAAGTTCTGCCGTTTCTGGTAGTCGACGGCTTTGACTGCCTCGACAAGCCGTTCGTCAGCTCGCGTCTTAACTTCGACGAACACGGTCAGGTCGTCTTTGCGCGCCACGAGGTCAATGTCGCGGTGGCCTGACCGCCAGTCGTGCTCTAAGATGACATAGCCTTTCTCCTGCAGGTAGGCCGCAGCCATGCCTTCGCCCCATTTCCCTGTTTCGTTGTGTTGTGCCATGGTGTTCTGATTGGTTGTATTCTGTTATTTAAAAAACGGTGCTTGTACACCTGATGATATCTTTCACCACCTCTCCACCTATAATCAGTCCGGCGGCGGCCGGCACGAAGGCATTAGAGGCAGGTGCCTTGCGGTCGCCTGACTTCTGCGGCTCTTCTTCGCTGAATACTACCTTCACGCCTTTTATGCCCTCTTTGCGCAGTTTCTTTCTGATCACCTTAGCCAGCGGGTCGACGGAGGTCTTTTCTATATCGGCCACGCGAAATGCGGTGGCATCGAACTTGTTGGCAGCCCCCATCGACGAAATCAGTTTCACGCCTAATTCGTGGCATCGGCGGATAAGTTCAAGTTTAGCGGAAACGGTATCGATGCAGTCTACGACATAATCAAAGGAACCGAGGTCTATCTCATCGGCATTTTCGGGCAGATAGAACATTTTGTGGGTAACAACGTCGCAGCAGGGGTTGATGTCGTGTATGCGATGCTTGGCCACGTCGACCTTATATTGCCCGATGGTGGAGTGGAGTGCCACAATCTGGCGGTTGAGGTTGGTGATGTTCACGATGTCGTTGTCAATCAGGTGAATACATCCCACACCGCTTCTTGCCAATACTTCCACGGCATAGCCGCCCACGCCGCCCACGCCGAAGACGGCAACGCGGCTCTTGCTCAGCGCGCTTACTGCTTCGCTGCCGAACAACATGCGGGTTCTTGAGAATTGATCTTCCTCCATGTTCAGATGTTTTTTTTGAGTATATACGAAAAAAGCCCCTCGCTAAGAGTGGGCTTCTTGAGGTTTTCTTAAGTAGTCGGTAAGGGAATCGAACCCTTATGCCAAGATTGAGAATCTTGTATCCTAACCGTTAGATGAACCGACCGTCAGATAACTTGTAGAAAAGAGTGAGAAAAGTAGTCGGTAAGGGAATCGAACCCTTATGCCAAGATTGAGAATCTTGTATCCTAACCGTTAGATGAACCGACCATTTCTGCGGAAGCTGGGGGATTCGAACCCCCGGTACGGGAACCCGTACGGCAGTTTAGCAAACTGCTGGTTTCAGCCACTCACCCAAACTTCCCCGGATTTTTCCCTTGATGGGGCTCCGAATGGCACTTCCTCTGAAATGCGGATGCAAAGGTACGAACTTTTTTTGATACCGCCAAATTTTTCTTGCATTTTTTTTGAATTGCCATGAAAAGTTGCTTTCAGAAATGTTAATTTATGTCTCTTGTTGAAGTTTTCTGCGGCAAAAACATTTTCAGCAGACTATCATCTGGTCTCACGCTCGGGTGCAGTTGGGCGCCGCAGTTGCCAGAAAGCCACGGCGGCGGCAGCAGCCACGTTGAGCGAATCAACGCCATGCGACATCGGGATGCGTACTACGTAGTCGGCCTCTGCTATCGTGGTATGTGGCAGGCCGTCGCCTTCTGTTCCCATGATGATGGCCAGGCGTTGCTCTTGGGCCAATAGCGGGTGGTCGATGGGTATTGAAGCATCGGTCAGCGCCATGGCTGCCGTCTTGAAGCCCCATTGGTGGAGGGTGGTGAGTGGCGAGTCAATCCATGCCCATGGAACAAGAAAAACGCTACCCATGGAGACACGTACAGAACGGCGGTTGAGAGGGTCGCAAGAGTCGCGTGTCAGCAGCACGCCATCGATGCCCAATGCTGCGGCAGAACGGAAGATGGCCCCGATGTTGGTGGTGTCGACAACGCCTTTAATGACGACAATGCGTCTCGCCTCGCGGCATACGTTGTCGACGGATTTTGGCTGTGGTCTCTGCATGGCGCAGAGCACGCCGCGCGTGAGGGTATAGCCCGTCAGTTGTGCCAGGAGGTCGCGCTGCCCGGTGTATATGGGGATGTCGCCACATCGGCTGATGATGCTGCTGGCATCGCCCGTGATGTGTTTTTGCTCGCAGAGCAGCGCTATGGGCGTGTAGCCGGCATCAAGGGCAACAGCAATGACCTTGGGACTCTCGGCAATGAATATGCCTTTAGCCGGGTCGAGCTTGTTGCGCAGTTGTGCTTCGGTAAGCGTGGCAAACAGTTCAACGGCAGGATGCGATAGCGACTCTATCTGTATGATGTTCATGAGCTGGATGTCTTATTCGTAGTGTCTGATTCTGACGTCGATGTTGTCGTCTTTAAGCAGAGCAGGTAGCTGCCTCACGTCTGTCTGTCCGTAGTGATAGGGAAACAGCACGCTTGGCTTGATGATGCGTGCGGCTCTGACGAGCTGGTCGGGCGTCATGGTATAAGGTTGGTTGCAGGGCAGGAAAGCGATGTCGATGTGCCCGAATTCTGCCATTTCATCGATGTCCTCGGTGTCGCCTGCTATATAAATGCGCAGGCCGTCGATGTCAATGATGAAGCCGTTGTCGCGCCCTTTGGGATGAAACTGTGTGCGTCCTTCCGTGACGTTGTAAGCCGGCACGGCTTCCACGGTGAAGTTGTCGGCCAGGGCCATCTTGTCGCCGTTGGCCATGACGTGTCCGTAGCCGATGATGTCGGCGCACCGTTTGTTGGTAATGAGCAAAGTAGTGTCGGACGTGAGCAACTTGATGGCTTGCTGGTCGAAGTGGTCGAAATGCTCGTGCGTGACAAAGATGTAGTCGGCCTTGGGTATGGCTGAATAGTCGGTGGTGCGCTCGCCTAACTGACCTACGGGATCTATCTCAATCTCCTTATTGTCGTAGACGATGCGGATGCTGGCATGCATGAGCGTATGGAATGCGACGTTTTTCCCACTCTTGGTGGTGAATACGTCTACCTCTTTTCCTTCCATGTCGTTGTCGGTGGTGACAGGCATGCTGTCGGCCTGCCATGCCATGATGCCGCCTTTCAGGTTGACTACTTTAAACCCTTCTGCTGCCAGCATCTGGGCTGCAGAGACTGAGCGACGACCGCTGCGGCAGTAGACGGCCACGGGTTTTCCAGGGGCAAGCAGCTGTGCTGCGCGCGTCGGGAAGTCGGCTTGCTTCACGTCGCAAAGCATGGCGCCGGCAATGTGGCCTTCGGCATATTCTTCAGCCGTGCGCACGTCGAGCACTTGCACGTCGGGAGTATTGATAAACACAGCAAATGTGCTGACATCGGCATCTTCGTAAGTATGCTGTCCGCAGGCCGAAGTGCAGTGCAACCCCAGCATCGTGAGGAGAAAAGTCATCATTTTTTTCATATTGGTTATTTTGTTTGGTTGTTGTTCTCAATCCATTTCATCAAGCCTTGGCAGCCTTCCTCTACATCGCGCCACGTAGCTCCGAAGTCGCGGGTGTACCAAGGGTCGGCCACATCGCCAGGTCGCGACGTGAAGTCCATCAGCAAGTGTAGTTTCCCATAAGGGTCGCCGCCGCAGGTGCGCTTCATGTCGCGCATATTCCAACGATCCATGCCGATGATGAGGTCGTAGCGGCAGTAATCGTCGGCCGTCATCTGACGGGCCGTCTTTCCTTTAGCCGAGATGCCGTGTTCTGTCAGCTTCTGTTTGGCTGGCGGGTAGACCTCGTTGCCGATTTCTTCTGCCGACGTAGCAGCCGACTCAATGAAGTATCTGTCGGCCATGCCGGCCTTTGCCACCATGTCTTTCATTACAAACTCTGCCATGGGACTTCGGCAGATGTTTCCGTGGCATACGAAGAGAATTCTGTTTTGTTTCACTGTGTTTGCATTTATTGTTGTAGAAGATGTTTCAGAAACCGGTCCAGGTCTGTCGCCAGAATGTGCGTGCCATCTCGTCCCATCTCATGATGGTGGCCCCGAAGAAGTCGGCCGTATAACCATTGAGCATTTGCCGGGCTTTGTCAGCTGACAGCTCGTTTGTCGTTTTCCAGCTCTGCTCTACGAAAGGCAGTTCACGGAAAGCCTTTTCGATGAAATAGTCGCGCATGGGCTCGAGCGTCTTGCGGTAGGTGCCCCAGCGCACGGTGGCCAGCCGGTTGGCTTTCCTGTAGTGCCATAATGCCGCATCATCGCGGTCGGTGTGTTGTCCGCAGACAGCCAATAGGCGCGGTAGCTCCGTCGTGCCGGAGAAGACTGGGAACCTCGGACTCTCGCCGGGGTTGTCGAGGGCAATCCATGCCACGCCGCCAATTTCGTCAGGCAGCCATGAGCGCAACTGAATAACGGTGCTATAGGCACACCAGGGCACGCTGACGGTTCGGATGTTTTTCATGACCGAGTCGCCCATGGCGTAGTACATATTGATTTCATCGGGTCTCATCCAGGGGTTGGAGAAAGGAGACACGATGCTGTCAGGCTCTGCCTCTCCGTCGGTGTTCTTCTTTTTATTAGGTATCTTGTGGCGCCCGCTGAGGTTTTTGTCAGTGCCCTCATAATAGCTGCCTAACAGGCGCATCACTTGTTCGGGACTGACCTTGCTGTCGGGCTTGACACTTAGCGGGAGCTGCTCAATGGTGTCGCTCAGATGAAGTGACGGAGCGAGCGCATTCATTATATAATGTTCGCGAACGCTATAGTTTTTCTTCTCGCCAAAATAATTCCCGCCGCTGAATATCTTCCAGAAGCAGAATTCTTCTTTGCCATCCCATAGTTTCAGTTTGCGTGCCACGTCGCGCACATTGTCTGACACCATGTAGTTTTCAGGGTCGTTGAAGTCGATTTGTCCGATACGCGAGATGTTTGCCGAGACGGCAATTTCGTCATCAGGAATGCGCACCGCAGCCCATACTCCGCCTATTTTCTTTGGCCCCTCGCCGAAAATCTCGAAAATCCAGACTTCGTCTTTGTCGGCAATGGTGAGGCACTCGCCGCTGTCGCCATAGCCGTATGTCTTGACGAGCTGCCCCATCAGTCTGATGGCGTCGCGTGCGGTGGAGCACCGTTCTAACGCGATGCGCTCAAGCTCTTCGATAAGAAAAAGTCCCTTTTTGTTCTGAAGCGTGTCGCGTCCGGAGATGGTCGTCTCGCCCATAGCCAGTTGTTTCTCGTTGAGGCAGGGGTAGGCCGTGTCGAGGTATCTGAAGGTGTGTCTTACCTGCGGGATGACTCCCCGGCGGTGCATCTTCGTGCTGTCTTGGGCCGACTGGGTGTGCATGCGCCCGTCGTAGATAGCAGTGACGGTGTCTCGTGCGTAGTCTTTTGACGGTACGATTTGCATCCATGTGCGATACCAGGAGTCGCAAGTGTGCGACGTGATGACTGACCCGTCGGTGGATGCTTTTTTGCCCACCATGATGCTGGTGCATGATAATGGGGTGTGCTCGTCGGCAAGGAATTCGTTGTCTTGTGAGAATGCAGGCATGGCACAGCCCAAAATGCCAGTTAGGATGATTGACTGTAAAGTAATGTTCATTATTCTGATTGATATAAAAAACTTTTTTCTCTTGATTTCAGCGGTCTTGCAGTCGCGATCCGTTGAGCCGTTTCGGACAGATGCTCTCTAATTCGCATTTGTCGCAATGCGGTTTGCGTGAGGTACATACATAGCGCCCGTGGAGCAGCAGCCAATGGTGTGCCTTGGGAATATCGGCCTCTGGAATACGCTTCAGCAGTGCCTGCTCAACCTTATATGGAGTGTCGTCGTTTTTTGAAACCAAGCCAAGCCGGTGGCTGACACGGTAGACGTGGGTGTCGACGGCCATGGCCGACCGGCCGAAGGCCACAGCCTGGATGACGTTGGCAGTCTTGCGTCCCACTCCGGGTAAGTCGAGCAGCTGGTTCATGTCGGAAGGCACCTCGCCCCCGTGTCGCTCCATCAAGGCTCGTGCCATATCTGCCAGATGGCGGGCCTTGGAGTTAGGGTAGCTGACGCTTTTCACATACTCCAGAATGTCTTCGGGCTCGGCCTTGGCCATAGAGGCTGCGTCAGGGTAATGCCTGAATAGCTCCGGCGTCACCTGGTTGATGCGTTTATCGGTGCATTGGGCACTGAGTATGACAGCCACCAAAAGCTGGAAAACGCTGGAAAACTCTAATTCTGTGTTCACCTCGGGCATCTGCTGCCTGAAATGGTTGAGCACGAAATCAAATCTTTCTTTCTGGTTCATAGGATGCAAAAGTACAGAAAAAATTTGATTTTGCAGATTTTTTTTATTAATTTTGCACAGAAAAAGGATAAAAATCATGAATGCAGAGAAAATCATTTACTTTTTACAGCAAGTAATGGCAAATAATAACCGCGAGTGGTTTCATGCTCATCGCGACGAATATGATGAAGCCCGGCAGGAATGGGAGAGGGGAGTGGCTCAGGCAATGGCTAAAATTCTGTCCTTTGATACTTCTGTCGCCCACCTGCAGGTGAAAGACTGTGTGTATCGTTTCTATCGCGACACGCGCTTCTCGCCGGACAAGTCGCCGTACAAGAATCATTTCGGCGCATACATCAATGCACATGGCAAGAAAGCCTTGCGTGGGGGCTACTATATGCATATTGAGCCCGGGCAGTGTATGGTGGCCGTGGGCAACTATTGGCTTCCCACCAATATCCTGACTGCTTGCCGTAACGAAATCATGAGCAATGAGACTGAGTGGATCAGCGCGGTGGAGTCACGTGGTTTCAAGCGCTACTATGGTGCCGGCGAAGACGCAAACTGGGACAGCCCGCAAGGTTTCGGCCTGACGAAACTAAAGACATGTCCAGCCGGCTTTCCACGTGATTACAAGCATGTTAAGTATCTTCGGATGAAGGACTACTGCGCGTGGCATCGGGTGCCCGACTCTTTCTTCAGTGGTGATGCGTGGCTCGATGAAATGGCCAGGATGTTTCGTGCGGCAAAGCCTATGATGGACTTTGTGAATGCCGTGGTCGACGATTATGAATAACCATTCAAGAGCAGCCGCATTCTCCGTCTTTGCCAAAGACAGCTAAAACAGCGCTGTTGGCTTGTTGAAAGATAAAGAGTGATAAAGAATGTTTATTCTCTTTGGCATTTCAAAAAAAAGTAGTACTTTTGCGCTCGAATTTAAAGAAAAAAGAATGGGTTTATTTGGATTTTTTACAAAGAAGAAGCAGGAAACACTTGACAAAGGGCTTGAGAAGACAAAAACGTCGGTTTTTGACAAGCTGGCCCGTGCAGTGGCTGGAAAGTCGAAAGTAGACGATGATGTGCTTGATAATCTCGAGGAAGTGTTGATTACCAGCGATGTCGGTGTTGATACGACGCTGAAGATTATCAACAGGATAGAAGAAAGAGTGGCACGCGACAAGTATGTGTCGACAAGTGAACTCAACAATATTTTGCGTGAGGAAATAGCTTCGCTCCTGGCCGAAAACCATAGCGAAGACTTGGAAGACTGGGACCTCCCGTCAGACCATAAGCCATACGTCATACTTGTGGTGGGCGTCAATGGCGTCGGGAAGACCACGACCATAGGAAAGCTGGCATGGCAGTTTAAGCAGGCCGGAAAGAAAGTCTATCTGGGTGCTGCCGACACTTTCAGGGCAGCAGCCGTGGAACAGCTCTGCATCTGGGGCGAGCGTGTGGGAGTGCCCGTCGTGAAGCAGCAAATGGGCAGCGACCCCGCCTCGGTGGCCTTCGATACGCTGCAAAGCGCCAAGGCGAACGGTGCCGACGTGGTCATCATTGATACGGCCGGCCGACTTCACAACAAGGTAGGGCTGATGAATGAGTTGAAAAAGATTAAGGAAGTCATGAAGAAGGTGCTGCCGGAAGCTCCTGACGAGGTGATGCTCGTGCTCGACGGCTCGACGGGACAGAACGCGTTTGAGCAGGCCCGGCAGTTTGCTGCCGTTACGCAAATCACATCGCTGGCCATCACCAAGCTTGACGGTACGGCCAAGGGCGGCGTGGTGATAGGCATCTCAGACCAGCTGAAGGTGCCAGTGAAATATATTGGCCTTGGCGAAGGGATGGAAGACCTCCAGCTGTTTAACAAGCGTGAGTTTGTAGATAGCTTGTTCAAGAGTTAAACCGTGTTTGCAGCGGATAAAGAAAAAGCATTTGAGATGCAAAAGAAGACGGTAGATTTCATATCCCTCGGCTGTTCGAAGAATCTGGTTGACAGCGAGCGGCTGATGGGGCTCTTTGAAGCGCATGGCTATCATGTGACACACGACAGCGAGAATCCGCAGGGAGATGTCGTTGTGATAAACACCTGTGGCTTTATTGCTGACGCAAAGGAAGAAAGCATAAATACCATTCTTGAGTTTGTGGCGGCGAAAAGTGAGGGCCGGCTGAGACATATCTACGTCATGGGCTGTCTGTCGGAGCGTTATCTGGCAGATCTTGAACAAGAAATACCTGAGGTTGACGGATGGTATGGCAAGTTTAATTATGAGCAGTTGCTGGCTGACATGCAAAAGGCTGACGCAGAGGGTGGGAGCCCGGTGCGGGAGTCTTCTCTGCCGGCAGAAGTCATCAGGTATGCTGACTCTAAAGGTGGCCTTCAATATCGTCATCTCACTACTCCTCGCCATTATGCATATTTGAAAATCAGCGAGGGGTGCGACCGACATTGCGCCTATTGCGCCATACCGCTCATCACAGGGCATCACCAGAGCCGTCCGATGGAGGACATTCTTGAAGAGGTGAGGAAGTTGGTGGCTATAGGGGTCAGCGAGTTTCAGGTGATTGCCCAGGAACTTACTTATTATGGCGTTGACCTGTATGGCGAGCAGCGCATAGCAAGCCTCGTAGAGCAAATGGCTGACATTGACGGAGTGAAATGGATCAGGCTCCATTATGCTTATCCGACTCATTTTCCATGGGAGCTTCTGCGGGTGATACGTGAGAAGAAAAATGTGTGCCGCTATCTTGACATAGCGCTTCAGCATATCTCTGACCACATGCTTTCCCGCATGCGGCGCAATATCACCGAGAAAGAAACGCGTGAGTTTATTACGCGCATCAGAAAGGAAGTACCGGGCATACATTTGCGCACGACGCTTATGGTGGGATTTCCCGGCGAAACTGACGAAGACTTCCAGAAATTGCTCGATTTCACACGGTGGGCACGCTTTGAGCGGATGGGTGCTTTTGCCTATTCAGAAGAAGACGGCACCTACTCGGCTCTCCATTATGAGGACGACGTGCCCGAGGACGTGAAGCAACGCCGGTTGGATAAGCTGATGCGACTTCAGCAAAACATCAGTGCTGAGATTGAAGAAGAGAAAGTAGGACAGACGCTGAAGGTGGTCGTGGACAGAAAGGAGGGCGACTACTACGTGGGAAGAACAGAGTTCTGCTCGCCGGAGGTAGACCCCGAAGTGCTGATTCCGGCTACCATGCCTCTTACGCCGGGAGCTTTCTACGATGTGAAGATAACAGAGGCCGAGGAATTCGACCTCTATGGTGAAATAACTACACAGAGCGTATGAACAACAAAGAATTTATAGCTGAGCTTGCGAATAGGACAGGCATGAAAGCTGACGAAACACAAAAACTGATGAACACCGTTTTGGGGGCTATGGGAGATTGCTTCCAAGAGGGCAATGCTGTGCAGTTGCCAACCTTCGGGTTGTTTGAGGTGAAAAAGAAACTGGAGCGTGTCATGGTCAATCCTACCACGGGGCAACGCATGCTCGTTCCCCCGAAACTAGTGTTGGCTTTCAAGCCTAATGTGACATGGAAAGACAAGATTAAGAAAGGAGGAAGTGAGTGATGGGAAAGGTTATGATGAGCCAGCTCGCATCTGTCTTGATGGAGAAGCATGGCTTAGACAAACGCACGGCTCAGCGCTTCCTTTCGGCTGTGGTTGAGGTGATTCAGTATGGTATAACCACCGACCGGCTGGTAAAGATAAAGGGGCTTGGTACTTATAAGGTCATTGAAGTGGGAGCACGCGAAAGCGTCAACGTCAATACCGGTGAACGTGTTGTCATCGACGGGCATTCGAAGTTGACATTCACGCCCGATAGTGCCATGAAGGATCTTGTAAACAAACCGTTCTCGCAATTCGAAACCGTGATACTGAATGATGGGGTAGAGTTTGATGACATGCCTCAAGATGAAGAGATAAACACGCAGGAGGGAGATACGCCTGCTGCTGTGGAATACAGTGAGCCTGAGCAGGCTCCTCTGACATCCGAGTTCTTGGCAGGTGCTGTGGATTCTGATGACGTAGCACCGATTTCCGAAAAAGACGCTCTGCAAGATGATGTCTCTTCCGAAACGGAGGATAAGGCGATTGAAAGACTCGAAGCCGACCAGAATATGGCTGAAGGCAACGGGGAAAATGCTGACTCTGGCAGCATGGAGGAGCAAAAGGACGAGATAAGCTCGGAGGATGAAGCGCCAGCCGCTGATTCTGACACTGAGGCCCTTGAGGACACCGCCGACGTGGCTCAGCCAGAGAATGACGAAGAGGAAGGGGAAGCTGCGGCAGCCCTGGCCGCAATGCCGGAGCAGAATACCGAGCACATGGCCGACCGCCGGCAGACGGACAATAGGCGCTCCTTCCCGTGGCTCTGGGTTCTTGCCTGTCTCCTGTCAGGAATATTCGGATATCTGCTCGGGCGCTCTGCTGTGGGTGGTTTCGGGGAAGATACGACGCAAACGGCTATAGCAGCCAAGGAGACGGCAGACACCACTGATGTGGCAGACCGGCATGATACGGTGAACGTAGTCACTGGGGCGGAAGAACTTGCCGCAGGCAATTCTGTCCAGATGACATCTACGGATGTTCAGCCTGACTCTGACGAATACAAGAAATATGAGGCCATGGATGCCCGCGTGCGGCTGGGAGCATACCGGATAATCGGCGTGCAGGAAATTGCAAAGGCACGGGCGGGTGAAAGCGTAAAACAGATTTCGCACCGATATCTGGGACCTGATATGGAGTGCTACGTAGAAGTGCTCAATGGCTTGAAGGCGACTGATGTGCTGAAGGCAGGACAAGACGTCAAGATTCCGAAGCTGGAGTGGAAAAAGAACTTAAGAAAAAACAGAAAATAAATAAACATACAAAAAGACAATGGCAGAAAATATTGATATCCGAGAACTAAACATACGGATTGAACAGCAGAGTGCCTTCGTCACGAATCTGACAACAGGCATGGACCGCGTTATCGTGGGGCAGAAGCATTTGGTAGACTCACTTCTCATAGGACTCCTGAGTGACGGCAACATCTTGCTTGAAGGTGTGCCCGGACTGGCCAAGACGTTGGCTATCAAGACACTTGCCCAACTTATCGATGCCAAGTACAGTCGTATCCAGTTTACCCCCGACCTCTTGCCGGCCGACGTGACGGGTACGATGATTTATTCCCAAAAAGACGAGCGCTTCTTGACGAAGAAAGGCCCCGTCTTTGCCAACTTCGTGCTGGCCGACGAAATAAACCGTGCGCCGGCCAAGGTGCAAAGCGCTTTGCTGGAAGCTATGCAGGAGAAGCAGGTCACCATTGGTAGCGACACGTTCGAATTGCCCAGTCCTTTCCTTGTGATGGCTACCCAGAACCCCATTGAGCAAGAGGGCACCTATCCGTTGCCTGAGGCTCAGGTTGACCGCTTTATGCTGAAAGTGGTAATCGACTATCCTTCAATCGAGGAAGAGAAAAAAATCATTCGTGAGAACATCGGGGGCGGTCTCCCCCAAGTGTCGCCCGTCACTTCTGCCAACGAAATACTGAAGGCACGCGAGGTGGTGCGCGAGGTGTATATCGACGAGAAAATTGAACAGTATATTGCTGATATCGTCTTTGCTACACGTTATCCCGACCGCTATGGCCTGAAAGAGTTGAAAGACATGATTTCCTTCGGCGGTTCGCCACGCGCCTCTATTAATCTGGCCAAGGCTGCGCGTGCCTATGCTTTTATCAAGCGTCGTGGCTATGTGGTGCCCGAAGATGTACGTGCCGTGGCTCACGATGTGCTTCGTCATCGTATCGGACTCACTTATGAAGCTGAAGCCAGCAATGTGACGAGTGAGGAAATCGTATCAAAGATTATCAATAAAGTGGAAGTGCCCTGATGGAGACATCAGAAATCATAAAGAAAGTAAGAAAGATAGAAATCAAGGCCCGTGGCTTGAGTTCAAATATCTTTGCAGGCCAGTATCACTCGGCCTTCAAAGGGCGTGGCATGGCTTTTTCCGAGGTTCGCGAATATCAGTATGGTGATGACGTGCGTGATATCGACTGGAATGTGACGGCACGCTTCAATAAGCCCTACGTGAAGGTTTTTGAAGAAGAGCGCGAACTCACAGTGATGCTCATGATTGACGTCAGCGGTTCGCTCGACTTTGGCACGCAGCGACAGATGAAGCGTGACATGGTGACAGAGATAGCAGCCACCTTGGCTTTTTCTGCCATACAGAATAACGACAAGATCGGTGTTGTCTTCTTCAGCGATAAGATAGAGAAATATATTCCGCCAAAGAAAGGACGCAAGCATATTCTCTATATCATACGCGAGATGCTCGACTTTCATGCCGACAGCCAGCGCACGGATGTGGCGCAGGCCATTGAGTTTCTGACCAGCGTATCGAAGCGCAGGTGTACTACGTTCATCATGAGCGACTTCTACACCCGGCAGGATTTCCTCCAGCAGCTGACCATAGCCAACCGCAAACATGACGTGGTGGCCATACAAGTTTACGACCGGCGCACAAAAGAGTTGCCCAATGTAGGACTGATGAAGGTGGTTGACGCGGAGACGGGGTTTGAGCAGTATGTCGATACTGGCAGCAAAAAGCTTCGGGAGTCATATTATCGCTCGTGGATGAAGCGCCAGCAAGGGCTTATGGAGGTGTTTGCAAAGAGCAACGTCGATAGTGTAACTATTTGCACGAGTGATGATTATGTGAAGTCACTCTTAGGACTATTTAAACAGAGAGGATGAGGGATTGCCAGATGAAACGCATTTTCTGTTTCCTGTTTTTGTGTGCTGCTTTCAGCATCAGCGCGGCTTCTCAGGTGAAAGTTGAGTCGAGCCTCAGTGCTGTGGAGATGCTCATAGGCCAGCAGGTGCAACTCACGGTGAAAGCCACGGCAAGTGCTGATGCCGATGTGCAGTTTCCAAAAGAAGCCCAGCTTCCGGTGGGGGTTGAGTTTCTTGGTGCTGTCGATATGCCAACTGAAAAGATGGCAGACGGCATGTGCTGCTATCAACGCGGCTATGTGCTGACGTCGTTTGACGACACTCTTTATTATCTGCCTCCTTTCAAGGTTACTATAGACGGCAAGGAGTTTGAGTGTAACAAGTTGGCTCTGAAAGTGCTGCCCGTCGAGATTGATACGACTTATGTGGATGAGTACAACGGACCGCGCTATTATGGGCCGAAGACGATTCAGGATAATCCATTCGAATGGGGTGACTGGAGTCTTATCTTCTGGCTGAGCACACTCATGCTTTTGCTTCTGGCGTTGTCGTATTACCTCTATCTGCGCTTGCGTGACAACAAACCCGTCATAGCCAAGATTCGCATTGTAAAGCGGCTCCTGCCGCATCAGAAAGCCATGCAAGCCATTGAGGAGATAAAAGCTGACAAGATGGTCAGCTCGGAAGATCCAAAGGCGTATTACACGCGGCTGACCGATGCGTTGCGTCATTACATCGAGGAACGTTACGGCTTCAATGCGATGGAGATGACAAGCAGCGAGATTATCGGCAGACTCATGTCGACCGACGATCCCAAATCGCTTGACGAGCTGCGCCAGCTCTTCTTTACTGCCGACCTGGTGAAGTTTGCCAAATACTCTACGCTGATCAACGAGAATGACGCCAACTTGGTTAATGCCATTGAGTTTATCAACCAGACGAAGATCGAGGAGCCTCAGTCGGCTTCGGGTGAGCGCTCAGTAAAAGCAGAGCTGACTGCCGAGGAGAAGCGCTCGCAATCCAGTCGCTTTATCTTAAAGACAGCCATAGGCGCCATCCTTGCCATGTGTGTCGTCTTGTTCGTCTATATTTCTTTTACTGTATATCAGCTATTGTAGGAAAACATGGAATTTGCCAATAAAGAATATCTGCTTCTTCTGCTGCTGGCCATACCTTATATAATATGGTATGTGATGTATCGCAAGAAAAGCGAGCCGACCATAAGGATGGCCGACACGTCGGTCTTTCGTTTCGCGCCGCGCAGCTGGCGGGTGACGCTCATGCCGCTGCAGCTGTTGCTGCGACTGCTGGCCTTCTCGTTGCTGGTGGTGGCCCTTGCGCGGCCGCAGACCCATAATTCGTGGAATAATGAAACGGTGGAGGGTATAGACATCATGTTGGCCATCGACGTGTCTACCTCAATGTTGGCTGAAGACTTGAAAGACCGCTCGCAAGGCATTCAGAATCGTCTGGAGGCAGCCAAAGCCGTGGCGGCGTCGTTTATCGCCGACCGCCCGAATGACAACATCGGTCTGACAATCTTTGCGGGCGAAGCCTTTACCCAGTGCCCGATGACAATTGACCATGCCTCGCTGCTCTCCCTGCTGCAGAATGTGCGCACGGATATTGCTGCCAAAGGGCTCATTGAAGACGGCACCGCCATCGGCATGGGTTTGGCCAATGCCGTGAGCAGACTGAAAGACTCGAAGGCTAAGAGCCGTGTCGTCATATTGCTTACTGACGGCAGCAATAATCGCGGCGACATATCGCCGATGACGGCAGCAGAGATAGCTAAGAGCCTGGGTATTCGTGTCTATACTATCGGTGTGGGCACCAACGGCACAGCGCCTTATCCCATGCAGGTGGGAGGGGGCGTGCAATATATTCAACTGCCTGTAGAGATTGACACGAAGACTCTGAGCGACATAGCCCATGAGACGCAGGGGCAGTTCTACCGGGCCACTAATGCTGAAGAGCTGCGCAACATCTATCATGAGATTGACAAACTGGAGAAGTCGAAACTTAATGTGCATCGTGTCAGTCGCAAGTATGAGGCCTATCAGCCTTTTGCCTTGGCTGCACTTTTGGCACTTCTGCTCGAAATCCTATTCCGTATAACCTTGTTCAGGAGGATACCATAATGTTCAGATTCCACGACCCGCAATATCTATATCTTCTGATAGCTGTTATGCTTTTAGCAGTTATCCGACTGATTACTTATAGTCGCCAGAAGCGCAGACTGAAGCAATTCGGCGATCCCGACCTCGTCAGACAACTGATGCCCAATGTGTCACGCTGGCGCCCCTCAGTGAAATTCTGGCTACTTGAGGCAGCTCTTGCCTTGCTCATTGTCATGCTGGCACGCCCTCAGGACGGGCAGCGCATCAGTGAAGAGAAACGGTCGGGCATTGAGACCATCATTGCTATTGACATCAGCAATTCGATGCGTGCGAAGGATGTTGTGCCCAGCAGGTTGGACCGGGCGAAGATGATGGTTGAAAATCTTGTGGACAACTTCACCGACGACAAAATCGGTCTGGTTGTCTTTGCCGGCGACGCCTTTGTGCAGTTGCCGATTACGAGCGATTACGTGTCAGCTAAAATGTTCCTCAGCAGCATCGATCCCTCTATGATACTGAACCAGGGCACAGACCTCGCTGGTGCCATTTCGCTGGCCTCGCGCAGTTTCACGCAGCAGGAGAATGTGGGCAAGGCCATCATTGTGATTACTGATGGCGAAGACCATGAGGGCGGTGCCACCGATGCTGCCAAAGAGGCAAAAAATCAGGGGCGCAACATCTTCATTCTTGGTGTGGGCTCAACAAAGGGAGCTCCTGTGCCCGACCCGCAGACAGGAAGCTATCTGATTGACAATACTGGCGAAACGGTCATGTCGAAGCTCAATGAAGATATGTGCCGAGAGGTGGCAAAGGCCGGCGGAGGCTCCTACATACACGTGGAGAACAACTCCAAGGCGCAGCGGCTGCTTGATGAAGAGCTTGGCAAACTTCAGCACCAGGAGTCGACCGTATATAGTGAGTATGCAGAGCGATTCCAAGAGGCAGGCCTGCTGGCGCTGATATTGTTGATTGTTGAAATATGTATTTTAGACCGTAAGAATCCTCTGCTGAGGAAAATAAAACTGTTTAAGAAATGAGGCTGATTTGTATTTGCTGTACCGTTATTCTCGTGATGAGCGGGGTGTCTGGAATAGATGCTCAGGTGGTTGACCGCCGGCAGGCAAGAAAGTTGGTGCGCCAGGGTAACCGTGAGTACCGTTCTGAGAAGCGTAATGAGGCTACCGTCACATATCTTAAGGCGCTGGCTGCCGACTCAACCTATGCGCCGGCTGTATATAATTATGCCACCTCACAGTTTCCTATGGACTGGATGAAAGTCGACCAGCAGACCCGTTCGAATATGATACCTTCGCTGATGAAGGCTGCTGCGGCCGAGCAGAACCCGCTGAGGAAAGCGCAGGCTTACCACAATGTGGGGGTGCTCTATCAGGGGGCGGGCGACTATCAAATGGCTATTGATGCTTATAAAGAGGCCCTTCGTAATAATCCGAATGACGACGAGAGCCGCTACAATCTTGCCGTCTGCAAAAAACAGCAGAAGGATCAGCCGCAAAACCAGAATCAGCAAGGGCACGACAAGGACCAAAGCGGCGATCAGCAGAAGAAAGACCAGCAGCAGAAGGAGCAGCAGAAGCAAGACGACCAGAAGGACCAGCAACAGCAGGAGCCGCCTATGAGCAGAGAGAACGCTGAACAGCTGTTGCAGGCGGCCATGCAGCAGGAGAAGAAGACCCAGGACAGGCTGAAAGATGCGCAGAAGCAGCCGCGCCGCCGCCGTATAGAGAAAAACTGGTAATCAAAAAAACGTAGAGAACGATGAAGAGAAACGAAAGTCATATAAGCCAATGTGGCATGGCGTGGAAGGCACTGCTGATTATTGCCGTATGGCTCACTTCTGCCAATATGGGACGCTGGGCTGCATGCGACGCCCAGGCCCTGACTGCCAATGCTCCCCAGCAAGTGGCTGTCGGTGAGCAGTTCCGGCTGACATATACTGTCAACTCACATGATGTAAGCGGTTTTCGTGTCGGCCAGATTCCCCAAGATGCTTTTGAGATATTGATGGGGCCCAGCACCTCCACCCAGTCCAGTTTCAGTATGGTCAACGGCAAGACGTCGCAGACTTCTACCGTGACCTATACCTACATACTCAGTGCGCTGAAAAACGGCACCTTCACGATTCCGGCAGCCTCCATCAGCGTAGGTGGTAAACACATCACATCGAATGTATTGAAGATTCATGTGTCGGGCACGTCTCAAGGCGGCGGTTCTGCCGGTCGGGGTGGTGCTTCGCGTCAGCAAGTTGACCCAAAGCCGGCAGGCACTCCTATATCAGGCAGCGATCTGTTTATCAAGGTCAGCGCATCGAAGCGTCGCGTCGTGGAGCAAGAGCCGGTGTTGCTCACTTATAAGGTCTACACACTGGTCAGCCTCACTCAACTTGAAGGCAAGATGCCCGACTTGAAAGGTTTCCACACCCAGGAGATACCTCTCCCGCAAGAGAAGAGCTTCAGGGTGGAGGAGTTTAATGGCAGGCAGTATAAGACTGTCACGTGGAGTCAATACGTCATGTTCCCTCAGATAACAGGAAAACTTGAGATTCCCAGTATCACATTCAATGGCATCGTGGCTCAAATCAACCGCAATATCGATCCCTTCGAAGCGTTCTTCAACGGCGGTTCGAATTATGTGGAAGTAAAGAAGAAGATACAAGCCCCGAGTGTTGAGATACAGGTGGATCCGCTGCCCACGCGACCTGCAGGCTTCTCGGGGGCCGTAGGCCATTTTGCCGTGAAGGCCGAGATTGACAAGGCGGAGGTGAAAGCCAATGACCCTATCACGTTGAAGGTGACTGTCAGCGGCACGGGCAACATGAAGCTTATCAAGCAACCGGAGGTGAAGTTTCCAAAGGACTTTGATGTGTATGACCCCAAAGTGACCGACAAGACCCGTCTGACGACGAATGGGGTGGAGGGCAGTATGATCTACGAGTTCTTGGCAGTACCGCGCCATCAGGGAAAGTTCGATATTCCTGCCCTTGAGTATATCTACTATGATACCCAAAGCCGGCAGTATAAGACTTTGACCACAGAGGGCTTCCATCTCGATGTGGCACAAGGTGAAGGCGGAGAAAGCAGTATGCAGGATTTCTCGCGCCAGGAAGACATACAGATGCTGGCAAAAGACATCCGCCATATTAAACTTGGCAGTGTCTCGCTCCACGAGCAGGGTAAGTATTTCTTCGGCTCCGCCGTCTATTGGGTGCTGATGGCCTTGCTTGTGCTGCTTTTCGCCACACTCTTTGTCGTGTTCCGCCACAGGGCCATCAGCAGGGCCGATGTAGTGAAGACGCGTGGAAAGAAGGCTAACAAAGTGGCCACCAAGCGACTGAAGAAAGCCTCACAACTGATGCACGACAACAAGCCCGGTGAATTCTACGATGAGGCTCTGCGAGCTCTGTGGGGCTATGTAGGCGACAAACTCAACATTGCTGTAGAGCAGTTGTCTCATGAGAATATCTCAGAGAAGCTGACAGAGCGCCAGGTTGATAGCGAAACCATCAGCCAGTTTATTGAAGCCCTCGATGAATGCGAGTTTGAGCGGTATGCTCCAGGTGATCCTAAAGGAAATATGAGCAAGGTGTACGAGAAAGCCATGACGGCAATAGAGAGAATAGAGGGTAACATGAAGCGTGAGGCAAAGCATGCAGGTAAGGCGATGACTGTGGGGCTGCTTCTTATGTTGCTGCCTTTGGGCTCGTCGGCCGCCGAGAAGGCCGATGCTGACAGCGCCTATGTGAAGGGCAACTATCAGCGTGCGGCAGCCATCTATGAAGAGCTGCTTGAAGGAGGCGACAGCTACCAGCTGTACTATAACTTAGGCAATTGCTATTATCGCATGGACGATATTACCCATGCCATCATAGCCTATGAGCGTGCCCTCATGTTGTCGCCAGGCGATGCCGATGTGCGTTTCAACCTGCAGCTGGCCCGTTCGAAGACGGTCGACAAGATTGTGCCTGAGTCGGAGATGTTTTTCTTCACTTGGTACAAGGCCCTTGTCAATCAGTCGAGTGTCGACGGCTGGGCACGCATGGCGTTGCTGACATTGGCTTTAGCCATCGTGCTCCTTCTCATCTACTTGTTCACAGAGCCTGTCTGGTTGAGAAAATTAGGCTTCTTCGGCGGACTGCTCATGCTGTCGGCCACGCTGCTTTGCAACGTGTTTGCATGGCAGCAGAAGCAGATGCTCTCGGAGCGCTCTGGGGCCATCATTCTCGAGTCGGCCGTACCTGTAAAGAGCACACCAGAGCCGAGCGGTACTGACCTCTTCATCCTTCATGAGGGCACAAAGGTGGAGATTGTCGACGGAAGCATGCGAGGATGGAGTGAAATACGCGTTCCCGATGGTAAGCAAGGCTGGGTGGAAACATCACAGATAGAAATAATATAAGCCGATGGATCTGACTACGCTCATAGAACTGGACAAGCAACTACTGCTGGCCGTCAATGGCAGCAACTCGCTTTTCCTTGATGGAGTGGTAAAGACACTTACCACTGCCTACACGTGGGTTCCGCTCTACCTGAGCCTGCTTTATGTCGTTGTTAAGAATAACGACAGCCTGCAGAAGGTTCTCGTCGTGGTGTCGGCAGCTCTGTTATGCGTGTTTCTGGCGGGTTCGCTCGACGACATGTTTGTGAAGCCGCTGGTGGGTAGGCCGCGACCGACTCATGACGCCAGCATCGGCGCCCTTATTGATGTGGTCAATGGCTACCGGGGTGGCAGGTATGGCTTCTTCTCTGCCCATGCGTCAAACACATTTAGTCTGGCGGTTTTCTTCTCGCTGCTCATCCGGAGCCGCTATCTTACGTTGACACTTATCACCTGGTCGTTGCTCAACTGCTGGACACGCTTGTACCTTGGCGTACACTATCCCGGCGACATTTTGTGCGGCCTTATATGGGGCGGCTTTGTCGGCGTGGCCGTATGGTACGTGTATTGGCGCATTCACCGGCAAATGACGGGCGAGGGCGCGTTTGTGTCTACTCAATACACCTCTACCGGCTATCAGCATTCAGATGTAGATGCCGTCATCTGTGTCTTTTTGTTCACCCTGATATATGCTCTTCTGAGAGCCTGTTTTTATCTTTATTTTTAATACATGGAAACCAAGCATATTCATATAAGCGACTATAATTATGCGCTTCCTGATGAGCGAATTGCCAAATTCCCGCTATCTCAGCGCGACCATTCAAAACTGTTAGTCTATCGTCACGGGGCTGTGAGCGAAGACCTCTTCTATAATCTTCCCAACTATTTGCCGTCAGGAGCGTTGATGGTGTTCAACAACACGAAGGTCATTCAGGCCCGTCTGCATTTCCGCAAGCAGAGCACTGTTGACACTCAGCAGGGGGCGCTCATCGAGGTGTTCCTGTTGGAGCCGGCCATGCCCACTGATTACGAGCTGATGTTTCAGGCGCGTGGTCATTGTGCGTGGCTCTGCATGATAGGAAACCTGAAGAAATGGAAGCAGGGCGAACTGTCGCGCGAAGTGCAGGTTGGGAGCCGTTGTCTCAGACTGACTGCTGTCAGAGGGCGTGCCGTTGGTACCAGCCATTGGGTTGATTTTACGTGGGACGATGCCGACGTGTCGTTTGCTGAGATTCTTGAGGCCGTCGGAGAACTGCCCATCCCGCCTTATCTGAACCGTGAGACCCAAGAGAGCGACAAGACCACCTATCAGACCGTCTATTCCAAGATAAAAGGAAGTGTGGCAGCTCCCACTGCAGGACTTCATTTTACCGATGCAGTGCTGAAGGCACTCGACAGCCGCGGTGTTCATCGCGAGGAGCTGACACTTCATGTGGGAGCCGGCACCTTTAAACCTGTGAAGAGCAGTGAGATAGAAGGGCATGAGATGCACACGGAGTATGTGGCCGTGAAGCGCAGCACTATTGTCAGACTGTTGGAGCATCATTGCAGTGCGATAGCCGTCGGCACAACCAGCGTGCGTACTCTTGAGAGTCTCTATTACATGGGCCTTCACGTGCTTCGGCATCCTGACGCCGCAGAGGCAGATCTGCATGTGGCTCAGTGGGAGCCCTACGAACAGCCGGCGGGCTATAGCGTGGAGGAGTCGCTGCGTGCATTGGTAGACTGGCTCGACCGCAACAAGCTGCAGACTCTTCATTCCAGCACGCAGATCATCATCGCCCCGGGCTATGAATATAAGATTGTGAAAATGCTCATCACCAATTTCCATCAGCCTCAATCTACGTTGCTGTTGCTTGTCAGCGCTTTCGTGAAGGGCGACTGGCACACCATCTATGACTATGCCCTTGCTCACGACTTCCGTTTCTTGAGCTATGGCGACAGTTCGCTCCTCGTCCCTTAAGCTTTTTGTCATAAAGAATTAAAATATCACCTTGAATTATGGCCGGAATCACGTTGATTCTGGCCATAATTCATTTAATTTCGGCCGTTATTTTTTCCGTTCCCGCTTCTTTAGATATCATTGGCAGCCGAATCACACCACCTATAGTGCATAATTTTTAGTCGCTTTCAGAAAATCATGGTTTTATCTTTCGTTATTTCATTTTTATTTAGTAACTTTGCACCCGCTAAGAAGCGAACAATATTGTTATAACGTTAAATAATTTTATGAACTTCACTTTGTTAATCACCGTCATCCTGACGGCTATTACATTGGTGGCAGCGGCTTACGTTGTAGCCAAGCTTATAGGACCGCGGTCCTATGCTAAGGTAAAAGGCGAGCCGTATGAGAGTGGTATTCCCACGCGAGGCAGTTCTTGGCTGCCCGTATCTGTAGGATTCTATCTCTTCGCCATCCTTTTCCTCATGTTCGATGTGGAAACAGTGTTTCTGTATCCATGGGCAGTAGTAGTGAAGGACTTCGGTTCGATGGCTCTGCTGTCGATCGGGTTCTTCTTGTTAGTATTGGTATTTGGCCTGGCTTACGCCTGGCGGAAAGGAGACCTGGAATGGAAGTAAGAAAGCCTCACATCAAGAGTATCCCCTACGAGGAGTGGAAGGACAATGCCTCGCTGGAGAAAATTGTGGATGAGCTTCATGAGGGGGGCGTCAACGTGGTGACGGGCTCGCTCGACCAGCTCATCAACTGGGGCCGAAGCAACTCGCTCTGGTCACTCACCTTCGCCACCTCTTGCTGTGGCATTGAGTTCATGGCCTGCGGTTGCGCCCGCTATGACTTCGCCCGCTTTGGCTTCGAGGTGACCCGAAACTCTCCCCGTCAGGCCGACCTGATTATGTGCGCTGGCACCATTACCCATAAGATGGCTCCGGCCTTGAAGCGCCTCTACGATGAGATGGCTGAGCCTAAGTATGTGGTCGCCGTTGGCGGATGCGCCATCTCGGGCGGTCCGTTCAAGTCGAGCTATCATGTGGTGAAAGGCATCGAGGAGATTGTTCCCGTCGATGTGTTCATCCCTGGCTGTCCTCCGCGCCCAGAGGCTATCCTGTATGGCATGATGCAGTTGCAGCGCAAGGTGAAAATCGAGAAATTCTTTGGTGGTGCCAACCACAAGCAGAACGCCGAGGAGCGTGAGTTGGGCGTGTCAAACGAGGAGCTGGTGGCCCGCCGCTTGGGCGACCATCGCCGCGAGCCCATCGTAGTGACCGATGTGCCCAAAGAGTTTGTTGAAGAATTAAAGGAAAATAAGGAGGAGCAGGCATGAAATTAGAGTTCTTATCATTCGACTTTGACAAGTTCGCTAAGGAAATGCAGAACTTGAAAGAAAAGAAAGGCTTCGACTATCTTGTCACCATTGTGGGCGAGGACTTCGGCGCAGAGGAAGGTCTGGGCTGTATCTACATTTTAGAGAACACCAAGAACCACGAGCGCTGCAGCGTGAAGATGCTCGCTAAGGTGGTCGATGGCGAGAGCGTCATCCCCACGGTCGTCAACATCTGGAAAGTGGCCGACCTGCTGGAGCGTGAGGTCTTCGACTTCTATGGCATACTCTTCCTGGGGCATCCCGACATGCGCCGCCTTTTCCTGCGCAACGACTTCAAGGGACACCCCTTCCGCAAAGACTGGAAAGGCGACGACAAATACTCGCTTGAGGATGATGTAGAGCCCGACTACGGTATGGAGTACTGGCTCGACAGAGATGGACATCTGCAGAAAAAGCAGAACCGCCTCTTCGATGCCGACGACTACGTCATCAATATCGGCCCGCAGCATCCCGCTACCCACGGCGTGCTCCGCTTGCAGACCGTGCTCAACGGTGAGACCGTGAAGCGAATCTATCCGCACCTCGGCTATATACACCGTGCTATTGAGAAGATATGGGAGAACATGACGTATCCCCAGACGCTTGCTTTAACGGATCGTCTTAACTATCTGGGAGCCATGCAGCATCGCCACGCTTTGGTGGGCGTCATTGAGGAAGGCATGGGTGTGGAACTCACCGACCGAATCAAGTATATTCGCACCATCATGGACGAGCTACAGCGTCTCGACTCGCACCTGCTCTATACCTCGTGCGTGGCTCAGGACCTGGGCGCCCTGACGGCTTTCCTCTATGGCATGCGCGATCGCGAGCACGTGCTCAACGTGATGGAAGAGACTACCGGCGGCCGTCTGATTCAGAACTATTATAGAATCGGTGGACTGCAGGACGACATAGACCCCAACTTCGTGAAGAACGTGAAGGAGCTGGTGAAATATCTGCGCCCCATGATTCAGGAGTATATGGATGTGTTTGGCGACAACGTCATCACCCACAACCGCCTGGAGAAATGCGGCTCGATGAGCCTCGAAGATTGCGTCAGCTACGCCGTGACCGGTCCTGCCGGACGTGCTTCAGGCTGGAAGAATGACGTGCGCAAGAATCATCCCTACGACATGTACGACAAGGTGGAGTGGGAGCAGTGCACACTCACCGGCTGCGACTCTATGGACCGCTACCTTGTTCACATCAACGAGATGTACCAGAGCCTGAACATCATCGAGCAGCTTATCGACAACATTCCCGAGGGCGACTTCTATGTGAAGCAGAAGCCTATCATCAAGGTGCCCGAGGGACAGTGGTACTACTCTGTTGAAGGCGTGGCCGGCGAGTTCGGCGTGTATCTCGACTCTCGTGGCGACAAGAGTCCCTATCGCATGAAAATGCGTCCCATGGGCCTCTCGCTCGTCGGTGCTTTCGACCCGATGCTGCGCGGCCAGAAGATTGCCGACCTGATTGCGACGTGTGCCGCCATTGATGTGGTGATTCCCGATATCGACAGATAATTAAAGTAGGATGAAAAGAAGAAAGAAACTGAGCGACATCATTGATACAGTCCTCAATTATTTATCTTGGATTCTCGTATTTATTTAAGTAAACAACGTTATGTTTGATTTTAGTATAGTATCACAATGGATTGACCAGCTTTTGCGCCAGACATGCGGTTTGGGCGACTTCTGGACGATACTGATAGAGTGTGTGTTGGTGGGCGTGCTCGTGTTGACGGGCTATGCGCTCATCGCTATCGCACTGATTTTCATGGAGCGCAAGGTGTGCGCCTACTTCCAGTGCCGCCTGGGCCCCATGCGCGTAGGCCCCTGGGGATTGCTGCAGGTGTTTGCCGACGTGCTGAAGATGCTCATCAAGGAAATCTTCATCGTCGACAAGGCCGATAAGTTCCTCTATATCGTTGCACCCTTCCTGGTGCTTATCGGTTCGGTGGGTGCCTTTGCCTTCCTGCCTTGGAACAATGGTGCTGTTATCCTCGACTTCAATGTGGGTCTCTTCCTGCTCACGGCTATTTCGTCAATCGGCGTCATCGGCATCTTCCTGGCCGGCTGGAGTTCCAACAACAAGTACTCCGTCGTGTCGGCCATGCGTGCCGCCGTGCAGATGATCTCGTATGAAATGTCGCTCTGCCTCTGCCTTATCACTGCAGTTGTCCTGACGGGCACCATGCAGGTCAGCGGCATCGTCGATTTCCAGACGGGTCCCTGGAACTGGCTCATTGTCAAGGGTCACATCCCCGCCATCATCGCTTTCATCATCTTCATGATTGCCGGTAATGCTGAGGCCAACCGTGGCCCGTTTGATATGGCTGAGGCTGAGAGCGAGCTTACAGCCGGCCATCACACCGAGTACTCGGGTATGGGCTTCGGCTTCTTCTATCTGGCTGAGTTCCTCAACATGTTTATCATTGCCGGTATTGCCACGATGGTGTTTCTCGGCGGCTGGGCTCCTATTAATATAGGTATAGGTGCTTTCGACACCGTGATGAACTACATCCCTGGCATCGTCTGGTTCATGGGCAAGGCTTTTGCTGTGGTGTGGCTGATGATGTGGATTAAGTGGACGTTCCCCCGTCTGCGTATCGACCAGATTCTGAAACTCGAGTGGAAATACCTGATGCCTCTGGCTCTTGTCAATCTTGTGCTGATGACCGTGGTAGTGGCACTGGGACTTTATCTGTAATTAGTACTGAGTATTGAGCAATGAGTAATTATGACTGCCTTCAACGCTTTGAGCCGATGGGGTGTCCCGCTGCAGTGTCGTGTGGTGGCAGAACTGTCATGACTACTAATTGCTAATTCCTAATTAATCATTGAAATGGAAAACAATCAATCATATTTCGGAGAAATCGGGCACGGCATCAAGACACTTGCCACCGGAATGAAGACCACCTGGAAGGAATACTTCAAGGACTTCTTCACCAACAAGTCGACCGAGCAGTATCCCGAAAACCGCAAGACCACGCTCCACGTGGCCAAGCGTCATCGTGGCCGTCTGGTGTTCACGCGCACCGAGGATGGTGACTACAAGTGCACGGCCTGCACCCTGTGTGAGAAGGCCTGTCCCAACGGCACCATCAAGATTACCTCTCACATGGAGGAAGACCCCGAGACGGGCAAGAAGAAAAAGGTGCTCGACGACTACCGCTACGACTTGGGCGACTGCATGTTCTGCCAGCTTTGCACCAATGCCTGCAACTTCGGGGCCATCGAGTTCGTCAACGACTTTGAGAATGCCGTGTTCGACCGCGGCCAGCTGGTGCTTCATCTTAACAAGGAGGTCTATAAGGGTGGCTCGCTGCCTAATCTCATTGATGGCGGCGCCGATTGGAAGCCCGGCACGTTTAACACCAAAACGAAGTAAGCACTATGGCAAATACAGTTATGTTTATCATTCTGGCGCTCGTCATTCTGGGCTCGGCCCTGCTTTGTGTGACGACGACGCGCATCATGCGAGCCGCAACATTCATGTTGTTTGTGCTCTTTGGCGTGGCAGGCATCTATTTCCTGCTCGACTATACGTTCCTGGGCGCTGCACAGATTGCCGTTTACGCCGGTGGCGTGACGATGATCTATGTCTTCGCTATCCAGCTCGTCTCTAAGCGTACCCTGCAGGGCATGGTCGAAAAAATCAAGGCCAGCCGTCTCATCGGCTATGGCCTGGTGGTTCTGGTCAGCCTCGTGGTGGTGAGCCTTATTCTGCTGAAGACGGGCTTCTATTCCAACTTCGACGCTGTGGCCGATACAGAACTTTCGATGAAGGCCATCGGAACAGCCCTTGTTGGTAGTGAGAAGTATCAGTACGTGCTGCCCTTCGAGTTTATCTCGTTGTTCCTGCTGGCATGTATCATTGGTGGACTGGTTGTTGCAAGAAAGGAGGAGGATTAAGCTATGATACCTGTTGAATGTTATTTCGTGCTCAGCGCACTGCTGTTCTTCATCGGCGTCTATGGTTTCGTCACCCGCCGCAACCTGATTGCCATGCTTATCTCGGTAGAGCTGGTGCTCAATGCTGTCGACATCAATTTCGCAGCCATCAACCGCCTGCTCTATCCGCAGGGCATGGAGGGCATGTTCATGACGCTCTTCGTCATCGGTATCGCCGCTGCCGAGAGTGCCGTTGCCATCGCCATCATCATCAACGTTTATCGCAACTTCAGGAGCGACAACGTGGAAAGTATCACTAACATGAAAGGATAAAAAAGACTATGGGATACGAATATACAGCTTTTATTCTCCTTCTGCCGCTTCTGTCCTTCCTCGTGTTAGGACTCGCTGGCATGAAGATGCAGCATAAGGTGGCCGGACTCATCGGCACCTGTTCGCTCGCAGTCGTCACCATCCTGTCGTACACCGCTGCCTTCCAGTATTTCACGGCTGACCGCGTGAACGGCATCTATCAGACGATTGTGCCTTATAACTTCACTTGGTTGCCCCTTGGCAATCTGCACTTCGACATGGGTATCTTGCTCGACCCCATCTCGGTAATGATGCTTGTCGTCATCTCCACGGTGTCGCTCATGGTGCACATCTACTCGTTCGGCTATATGCACGGTGAGAAAGGTTTCCAGCGCTACTATGCTTTCCTTTCGCTCTTCACCATGTCAATGCTGGGTCTGGTGCTGGCCACCAACATCTTCCAGATGTATATGTTCTGGGAGCTCGTCGGTGTCTCTTCTTATCTGCTTATCGGCTTCTACTATCCGCTGAAGCCCGCCATCGCAGCTTCGAAGAAGGCCTTCATCGTCACCCGCTTTGCCGATATGTTCTTCCTTATCGGTATCTTGACCTTCGGCTACTTCACTGATTCGTTCAGCTTCTCATTTGCTGGCGACATTGTGATGGGTGAGGGCACTACGCCCTTCATCGCCGGCAATGTGGCCAAGGCCATGACGGCAGGTGCCTGCATTATTCCGACGGCTTTGGTGCTGATGTTCATCGGTGGCGCCGGTAAGAGTGCCATGTTCCCCTTGCACATCTGGCTGCCCGATGCCATGGAGGGCCCGACACCTGTGTCGGCTCTGATTCATGCTGCCACGATGGTTGTGGCTGGTGTGTTCCAGATTGCCCGCATGTTCCCCCTCTGGATTGAGTACGCCCCGCAGGCTATGTCTATTGTGGTGTGGGTGGGTGTCTTCACCGCATTCTATGCTGCTGCCGTGGCCTGTGCCCAGAGCGACATCAAGCGCGTGTTGGCCTTCTCCACCATCTCGCAGATTGCCTTCATGATGGTGGCTCTCGGCGTCTGTCTGCCCGGCCATGAGGCTGTGCTCGACAATCACGCTCAGCTGGGTTATATGGCTTCGATGTTCCACCTGTTCACGCATGCCATGTTTAAGGCTTGCCTGTTCCTTGGCGCCGGCTGCATCATCCATGCAGTTCATTCCAACGAGATGGCCCTCATGGGTGGCTTGCGCAAGTATATGCCCATCACGCATATCACGTTCCTCATTTCGTGTCTTGCCATTGCAGGTATTCCCTTCTTCTCGGGTTTCAGCTCGAAGGATGAGATTATTACTGCCTGCATGCAGTACAGTCCCGTGGTTGGCTGGATTATGACCGGTATTGCCGCCATGACCGCTTTCTACATGTTCCGTCTGTACTACGGCATCTTCTGGGGCACGGAGAACAAGGAGGCACACGAGCACCACACGCCTCATGAGGCACCTCTGTCGATGACCATTCCCCTCATCGTGCTTTGTTGCATTACTGTCGGCGTAGGCGTCTACACCACACTCGGCGGATTCCTTGGATGGGGTGGCTCGTTCGGCTCGTTCGTGTCGGCTGCCGGCACCGATTACACCATCCACTTCAACACACAGATAGCTGCTACGTCGACGATTATCGCCATTCTGAGCATCTGCCTGGCCACCTATATATATAAAGGTGAGAGCCAGCCCATCGCCGACCGCCTGTATAAGACGTTCCCGAAGCTGCACCGGGCAGCTTACAAGCGCTTCTATCAGGACGAGATTTGGCAGTATGTCACCCACAAGATTATCTTCCGTTGCGTCTCCACGCCCATTGCTTGGTTCGATCGCCACGTTGTTGATGGCACGTTTAACTTCCTGGCATGGGGAGCCAACGAGGCCGGCGAGAGCATTCGCCCCTGGCAGAGTGGCGACGTGCGCCAGTATGCCGTGTGGTTCCTCACAGGTTCTGTGGCATTGACGCTCGTGCTGCTTGCGCTGTGACGTTCGGATAGCGTAATGTCGTAATAACGAAATAACGTAGTAACGTAATAACGAAAAAACGAAAAATGAATATATTAAGTCTGTTCGTAGTTATTCCCGCCCTGATGCTATTGGGATTGTGGGCTGCCCGCAGCCTCAACCAGGTGCGTGGTGTGATGGTGACGGGTGCTTCGTGCCTGCTGGCCTTGTCGATTTGGCTCACCATCTATTTCATTCAGGAGCGTGCAGGCGGCAACACCGACCAAATGTTGCTTGTGGCCTCTACGCCTTGGTTTAAACCTCTGAATATTGCTTATTCTGTGGGCGTCGACGGTATCTCGGTGGTCATGCTGCTGCTTTCGAGCATTATCGTGTTCACCGGTACGTTTGCCTCATGGCAGCTGAAGCCTCTCACCAAGGAGTATTTCCTGTGGTTCACCCTGCTCTCCACGGGCGTGTTCGGCTTCTTCATCTGCACCGACATGTTCACCATGTTCATGTTCTACGAGGTGGCCCTGATTCCTATGTACCTTCTCATCGGTGTATGGGGCTCCGGCCACAAGGAGTATTCGGCCATGAAGCTGACGCTCATGCTGATGGGAGGTTCTGCCCTGCTCATTCTGGGCATCCTTGGCATTTACTACTTCAGTGGCGCCACCACAATGAACGTCAACGAGATTGCTGCCATGCATAACATCCCTGTCGACATGCAGAAGGTGTTCTTCCCCTTCATCTTCATCGGCTTTGGTGTGCTGGGTGCCTTGTTCCCCTTCCACACATGGAGCCCCGATGGTCATGCTTCAGCCCCTACGGCAGTGTCGATGCTTCACGCCGGTGTGCTGATGAAGCTTGGCGGCTATGGCTGCTTCCGCGTGGCCATGTATCTGCTGCCCGAGGCCGCTCAGGAACTGTCGTGGATATTCCTCATCCTGACCACTATCTCTGTGGTCTATGGCGCCCTCTCGGCTTGCGTGCAGACCGACCTGAAGTATATCAACGCTTATTCGTCGGTGTCGCACTGCGGTCTGGTGCTTTTCGCCCTGCTCATGATGAGTCAGACAGCCTGCACCGGTGCTATCCTGCAGATGCTCTCCCACGGCCTGATGACGGCCCTCTTCTTCGCCCTTATTGGTATGATCTACGGCCGCACCCACACCCGCGACATCCGTGAGCTGGCCGGCCTGATGAAGATTATGCCTTTCCTGGCTGTAGGATACGTCATTGCAGGTCTGGCCAATCTTGGTCTGCCTGGTTTCTCGGGCTTCATTGCTGAGATGACCATCTTTGTCGGTTCGTTTGGTGCTGAGCCCCTCTCGGGCGATCCCAACACGTCGTTCCGTATGGTGGCCACCATCATTGCATGTACGTCGATTGTTGTCACGGCAGTCTACATTCTGCGTGTCGTGGGTAAGATTCTTTATGGCAATGTCGAGAACAAACACTTCCTGGAGCTGACCGATGCCACCTGGGACGAGCGTTTTGCCGTAATCTGCCTCATTTTCTGTGTGGCAGGCTTGGGCACGTTCCCCTTCTGGGTGAGCAACGTCATCTCGCCTGCTACGGGTAACATCCTGCAGTCGATAGGCGTTATGTAATTAGTAATTAGTAATGAGTAGGGTTAGTAATTATGATAAGTTTAAGCCATTCTGCCGTTTGTCTTAATAGTCATCTGCGGGCATCCGCCACAGGTGTTATCATAATTACTCATTACTAATTGCTCATTACTCATTAAAAAAGAAAAGATATGAACTATAGTCAATTCCTAAATATGATTCCCGAGGCAACGCTGGTGCTTGCCTTGATAATAGTTTTCTGTGCCGACTTTGCATTGCATCGCAGCGAGCGCAAAGGCTTTGTGCTCGGTGTGCTCACAGGCGCACTGCTGATCTGTCAGATGGTGTCATGCCTGCTGGCAGAACCTGCCACGGCTTTCGGAGGTCTGTATGTGACGACGCCGATAGTCAGCGTGATGAAGGCCATTCTTACGGCCGGTTCTTTTATCGTCATCGTGATGGCTCAGGAGTGGCTCAAGACCACACGCTACCAGGGCGAGTTCTACTTGCTTGTCATCTCCACCCTGCTCGGTATGTATATGATGATGTCGAGTGGTTCGTTCCTCATGTTCTTCCTTGGTCTCGAGATGGCCTCAGTGCCCTTGTCGTGCCTTGTGGCCTTCGATAAGAAGAAAAAGGAGTCGGCCGAGGCAGCCGCCAAGTATATCCTTGTGGCCACCTTCTCCAGCGGTGTCATGCTGTTTGGCATCTCGTTCGTCTATGCTGCCACGGGCACACTCTATTTCGATGACGTCGCCCGGCAGCTCATAGCCACGCCACTGGCCATTATGGGCATGGTGTTCTTCTTTAGCGGCCTGGGCTTCAAGATTTCGCTTGTGCCTTTCCACTTTTGGACGGCCGACACCTATCAGGGGGCTCCCACGCCTGTTACCGGTTATCTGAGCGTAGTCTCTAAAGGAGCTGCTGCGCTCACGCTGGCCGTCATCCTGATGAAGGTGTTCACGTTTATGACCGATTACTGGCAGCCCATGCTCTATATCGTCATTGTGCTCAGCATTACCATTGCAAACCTTTTCGCCATCCGACAGAAGGAGCTGAAGCGCTTCATGGCTTTCTCCTCCATCTCGCAGGCTGGCTACATCATGCTGGCCGTCATCGGCAACTCTGCTGCCGGCATAGCAGCCCTCACGTTCTATGTGCTCGTCTATGTTGTGGCCAACATGTCGGTATTCACTGTCATCAGTGCTGTCGAACAGAATGGCGGCTCTACGCAGATGTCGGCATACAACGGACTTTATCAGACCAATCCTAAGCTCTCGCTTCTCATGACGATTGCCTTGTTCTCATTGGCTGGTATTCCCCCGTTTGCTGGCATGTTCTCAAAGTTCTTTGTATTCATGGCAGGAGTCGGCGGACACGAGCAGGCTCCCTTCTGGCCCTACTTCGTTGTGTTCATCGCTTTGGTCAACACGGTGGTAAGCCTTTACTACTACTTGCTCATTGTCAAGGCCATGTACATCACGAAAGAAGAGCATCCGCTGCCCACTTTCCGCAATGCCAAGAGCGTCAACCTGTCGCTGGCCATTTGCACTCTGGGCATCCTGCTTTGCGGCGTGTGCTCGTGTGTCTATGAGTGGATTTCATCGGCAGCAACGATGTAAAACTTTGCTGCGATAGAAAAGATTGGGGCCCGGTGGATATTCCATCGGGCCTTCTTTTATGTAGGAAAGGTAGGGCATGCTGAAAATGTCGACATTGCTGCTTGCAAAAACTGTTGTTTAAACGGCGTTTTTTCGTGGCTTTTGCAAAAAAGTAGAAAAATAATTTGGTGGAATCAAATAAATTGTGTACCTTTGCACCCGCAAAAAGACAAAGGATGCACCCGTAGCTCAGTTGGTAGAGCACCTGACTCTTAATCAGGGTGTCCAGGGTTCGAACCCCTGCGGGTGTACTAAAGATTTTCTGGTGAGAAGATTTTGTCTGAATTTGCTGCACCCGTAGCTCAGTTGGTAGAGCACCTGACTCTTAATCAGGGTGTCCAGGGTTCGAACCCCTGCGGGTGTACTAATAGTGAAGGCCGACATGGCTCAGTTGGTAGAGCAACGCATTCGTAATGCGTAGGTCCCCGGTTCGAGTCCGGGTGTCGGCTCATTCGAGTAGAAGGGATTAGCGTCCCTTTTTTGCTATTTGTAAAGCAATGCGGTAATAGCTCAGTTGGTAGAGCATTGGCTTCCCAAGCCGAGGGTCGCGGGTTCGAGTCCCGTTTACCGCTCAACGTTTTCCCTTCCACATATTTCCTCCTGATTTCTTTTTTGAGGATTGATTCGATTCAGTTGCGCTTGGTGCATTGGGTTTATAATCTTTTATGATAAAAGATTGTGTTACTTGTTTTCTTTTTTGTAACTTTGCAGAAAACTTAAGAGTAAATGACATTACGATTGTTTAATCCGGAACATGACATTGCCTTAGCTGCAAATCTGTCAAACTTCACTGCGCCGCACGCTGCGCGGCAGCTACGTCGCGACTTGGGATTCCTGCCGGTACTGTGGGCAAACCAGGGCGATGCAGTGTTGGTAGATGATGTTGTTTCATCATATAAGTCGCTGCAAAAGACGGCTGTAGCATTGAAGAGGTATTGTGGTGTCAGTTTGCCAGACATAGGCGACATGCTTATAGATAAACTGGGTGACAAAACACCTACGACTGTCAGCCCTTGGGGATGGGACAAGGCATTGAAGGCACAGCTGATAAGAAACGGAGTAAAAGAAGATATACTTCCGACAGACAATCAGCTTGACATAGTCCGAGCTCTTTCACATCGCCGTACTTCTTCAGTTGTATTGGCTCATCTTCAGATGGAAGGTACGGTAGGCGAATCGCATGAATGTACTACTGTGGCAGGCGTGGAGGCATATGTAAAGACGTGTAACATGACGGTGCTGAAAGCCCCGTGGAGCTCCAGTGGCAGGGGATTGCGTTTTGTAGCGCGTCAAGAGGAAGGCAGGCTCTTGCCTTCAGTGGCAGGCTGGGTAAGAAATATCATCTCCACTCAGGGCTGCGTGATGGTCGAGCCATACTATAACAAAGTGAAAGATTTCGGCATGGAGTTTGTGGCTCATGGCGATGGACATGTCAGCTATGAGGGTCTGTCGTTGTTTCATACAGCCAATGGCGCCTACAAAGGCAATATATTGGCCACCGAGTCGTGGAAGCTGGCATCACTTGGAGCTTTTGTTCCCACAGAATTCATTTGCAAGATAAAAGACTGGTTGTGTCGGGAGCTGGAGCGTTGCCTGGCCGGCAGATATATCGGCCCGTTAGGCGTCGACATGATGGTGGTAGCAGATGCTGGCAGAGAGTGCTATCTGCTCCATCCCTGTGTGGAGATTAATTTGCGCAGAACCATGGGGCATGTGGCTCTTGCCATTTCGCCGACAGACGATGATATCCAGTCGGTGATGCGCATAGCGCTTATAGACAATATTTATAAACTTACAATATCGAGGCTATGAGACGAAACCTGACTCTTCTCCTCTTTGCCAGTGTTGCGCTGGTACTGCAGGCCCAGTACCGTTCGGAAGTTTGGTCGCCCGACAACGGCGATGGGACCTATACGAACCCGGTGATTAATGCCGATTATAGCGACCCCGATGTCTGCGTGGGCGGTGACGGCGAGGATTACTACCTGACGGCATCTTCATTCCAGTGCATCCCGGGATTGCCGATTCTGCATTCGCGTGACTTGGTGAACTGGCAGATTGTGGGGCATGCCATTAGCGAACTGCTCCCGCATGAAGTGTTCAGAAGTCCTGCGCATGGCATGGGGGTCTGGGCGCCGTCTATCAGATACCACAACGGCGAATACTACATATACTGGGGCGACCCAGACTATGGCGTGATGATGGTGAAGTCATCTGACCCGTCTGGCCGGTGGAGCGAACCGGTGTGTGTGGTGGCAGGTAGGGGATTAATTGATGCTACACCTCTCTGGGACGACGACGGCCGGTGTTATCTGGTTAATGCATATGCCAACTCGAGGTCGAAATTCGCATCAGTCATAGCTGTGCGTGAACTTTCGCCTGACGGGACAAAAGCCATCAGCAAGCCGGTGATTGTGTTCGACGGCAATGGCACGGAGAACAGAACCTGCGAGGGCCCAAAGTTTTATAAGCGCGACGGATGGTACTGGATTATGTGTCCTGCAGGAGGTGTTCCAACAGGTTTCCAACTGGCCATGAGGAGCAAGTCGCCTTTTGGCCCCTACGAGCATAAGGTTGTGCTGAGTCAGGGAAAGACAACGGTGAATGGCCCGCACCAAGGGGCCTGGGTGCACACTAAATATGGCGAAGACTGGTTTCTGCATTTCCAGGACAAAGAAGCCTACGGTCGCGTGGTTCATCTACAGCCGGTGGACTGGTCGTCAGGATGGCCTATAATGGGCAAGAAGGGAACCCCAGTATTGAGGTGGAACAAGCCGCAGTCGTCATCGACGGTGGTAGTCAATCCTGTAGAAAGTGATGAATTCTCTGCGCCCACATTGGGCTTGCAGTGGCAGTGGCATGCCAATTACGACGAGACCTTTGGCATGCCCACGGCTTTGGGGGTGATGCGTGTGTTCACTTACAAGAGTGAGCATGCGGAGCAAACGCTTTGGGACGTGCCCAACTTGCTTCTGCAGAAGACACCGGCTGATTGCTTTGTGGCTACGGCTAAGTTGCGTATGACTGCGAAGGCAGAGGGCCAGATGGGCGGACTCATCATGATGGGACTTGACTACTCTGCCTTGGTGCTGAAAAGGGTGGGGCAGGAGTTCCAGCTATTGCAATTGACGTGCCGTCAGGCCGACAAGGGTAAGCCGCAGGATGCAAAGCTTATAGCCACACTGAAGCCAACTCATGTCGATGCGACAGACTATAAGCCGGCGATACATAAAGACATATACATGCGTATGAGGGTCGCCGATGGCAAGGTGCGCTTCTCGTGGAGTGCTGACGGCAAGAAATATGCAGACTGTGGTGATGTTTTCATGATGCGCGAAGGAAAGTGGATTGGTGCCAAATTTGGCTTTGTTGCAGTAGAGTCGTCAGTGACGTCAGACCGCGGCTGGGTCGACGCGGATTGGATTCGTGTTACGAGAGAGGACGCCTTGGATGAGAAATGAAGGACGAACGGTGAAAGAAGGAAAATATGATTGCTTTATGCGCCAATATCTCTGCTTGATACTGGCTTCTTGAATATTCTCACTGTAGTCATATTTTCCATCTTTCACCTTTCACTTCTCATTTATCATTTCTCTTGCTGTTTCTGCAGAGTGACAGGTAAGGACATTTCTGGCAGATGGTCAGGTCGTCGGTGGGAGAGAAAGGAACGTCGGGGCAGAACAGCTCGTTGACAATGTCGTGCAAACGCTTTTCGAAATCCTTGCGATAGTCTTCAACGTCGAGGATAAGCTCTTTGCCAAAAAGAAGGGTGGGGTCGTAGTCTGCAGCGCCAGCATGCTGGATGAAGAGCAATGCGGGCGAGACGGCAGTGTCGGGATGCTCGTTCTTCACGAGGCATGAGTAGAGGAACGTCTGCAGATAATAGTCGTTGTGGTCCTTGATTTTTGAGTGGTCGAAGATGTCGTCTACACCCGTTAATGCTTTGATTTTCTTTCCGCCCGTCTTATAGTCGATGACGCGTATGCGCTCGCCGTTCGCGTCGTTCACCTTATCTAAACGGTCGATTCTGCCGCCGATGACGGTGGTACGGTTTGTCCCGTTGGTCACGATATCGAAGCGACGCTTCACGTCCTCTTCAAGTGCCAGAATGCTGAAGGGAGCCAGCTGGCAGTCGATGGAGAGCAACTGGCTGAGATAGTGGATGATGACCTCACGATTGATGAGTTGCAACCCGTTGAGTTCTGCATGGAAAGAAGTGACGGCATCCTGCACGTGAAACAACTCGGTGCGGAAAGCCTCATCGACAGCTCGCTCAATGTCTACCTTCGTCTTAAGAAGCATCTCCAGGGCTTCTCTCCTGATGAGAGGCCCTTTCTGCATCAGGCGCGAATAGATAAGTCTTGCTGCCTCGTGGAAGATGTTGCCGAAGAGTCTGTTGTCGATGCTGTCGTCGTCGGTGTCGTCGGGTTCTCTGATGCTTTTCACATATTTGTAGTAGAAAGCTACCGGACAGCGCTGATACACATTGATGGCTGTCGGGGTGAGCAGAGGGTGGTCGGCTGGCTGGTCGTCGGCGATGATGAAACGGTCAGAGAGGGCCTTCATCACGGCGCTATCCTTAGTTACGGTCGGGGCTTTAAACGGACAGTAGTGCTGACTCGCCGTGATGGTATTGAACTCAATCGGATGCCCGCTTTCTACCATTAGCTGCAACATGAATCTGCTCATTTCACTGCGTTGTCCGTCGTTGGTGGCGTTGTTATAAAGTATGGTGATGTCGTCGGCCCTCTGTAGCAGTCGGTGGAAGTAGTAACTGTATATTGACACCTTGTGGTCGATGGTGGTCAGGCCGAAAGCCTTTCTGATGGTATAGGGTATGAACGACGTGTCGCTGACGCCGCGTGGCATATTTCCCTCGTTGCACGACAGCAGCAGGACATGCTTGAAATCGATGTTGCGTGTTTCAAGAACTCCCATGATCTGAATGCCTTCGATGGGTTCGCCGTGGAAGGGAATGGTGGTAGACTGTATGATTTGTCCGATGACTCTCTGCAGCGTGATAATGTCAACGCACAGGTCGCCGGCATCCACAAGCCCCTTCAGACGGTTTAGGAGGGTGTAGGCCCTGAAAACGGCTTCTTGAAAAAGCGGGACATTACGGACCACCTGTTCGCCATTTCTGGCCAGTAGCTGCATGACGTCGGTCAGCCACTGCAGGAGTTCGGCGTTAAACGTCTGGCTGTCGAAGGGATGGAACAGCAATGCCGTACCCTCATCGACAGAGAGTTGAGCAGATGCCGGGTAGTAGGTCTTGTCAGTTTTCAGCTTGTCGAGCAAAGCCTGTGCCGATGGTGTGAGACAGGCGGTGTAGGGGTGGCGCAGCACGGCCTTCACATAGCGCAGCCTGAAGGTGCGCCGTGCGCTGGAGTATCCCGTCGTGCGCAGCGCAATGAGCTGACTGATGAGCGATGCCACGGGTGACTGGGCGAGCGGGTAGCCGGTGGTGACGTTGACCTTCTCCACCTCGTCGGGCAGACAGTGGATGAGGGTCTGCAGCAGCGCTTCGTTGCACATCACGACGGCCGTCTGCCGCCCTGCCTTATAGCGGTCTTCGTCGCGCAGCCACTGACTGGCGTAGCGAGCCTGTATATTCTCGGTGGGAGCAGAGACAAACCTCATTTGTTTCTTGCCCGAGAAGCAGTTGTAAATGTTGTCGTCGTCAAGACGGAGCTCGTTTGGAAACTGGTCGAGATAGAGCTTGATGAAGTGACCGGCCTCGTTGGTGTCTTTGTAGTAATAGTCAAAATCCCAATAGAAACGGGCTTTACCCTGATGCTTGATGCGCGCGAAGAGCTTCTTCTCCACTTCCTGCAAGAGATTGAAGCCAACGAAGAGGTATTGGTCGTAAGCGAAGTCGAGTTCCTGTTGCTGGGCCACCTGGCGGTAGAGCGCCCCTTCGTATGCCAGCATTTGTGTGCGCAGCGAGTCGTTGAAGTCGTGGTAGATGTTGCCCATGTGCGACCACAGCTTGATAAAGCGCTCTTTGAGAAGTGTGTTGTGGTCGTCAGAGAAGTTGCTGAAGAAGCGTTTTAAGGCTTCTTTCTGCTTCTCTGTGAGATAGTTGACGTTGTCGAACTCGCGTATGTCGCGCAGATTGGCAAACACCTTGTCGGCATCGGCCATGTTTTTGTCGATATCGTCGAAGTCGGCAATGAGTAGCTGCCCCCAGCCGTAGAAGTGGTCGAGCGTCTCGTCGATGCCCGTCTGCCTGACAAAGCTCTTGTGGAGCTCACAAATCAGCTTGACGGGGTCGCCCACCGTGAGCTGCGAGTGGCTGCGAAAGAGGTCGCTGATGGTAATATACGCCGGACTCCAGACAGGTCTTCCAGCCTTTCTGGCTATATACTCGCTCAGGAAGAGCGAGGCGCGCTTGTTAGGAAACACCACGGCTGTGCGCGACAGGTTGGTGCCGTATTTGCTGAGAATGTCGTCAGCTACATATTCTAAGAATCCTTTCATTTCACTTCACTTCTATGATTTTGTTTGAGTAGACAAACCATAAATAACCTTCCACGTGGGGGTGGCCCATCTGGCGGAGCAGATTCATGTACTCTTCCACCTGGTCGTGATATTCTTTGCGCTCGCGTCCAAACTTGAAGTCGACGACAACGGTGCGTCCGCTGCGCATCATCACACGGTCAGGACGACGTTCGATGACCTCATTGGTGGCTGGGTCAACGCAGAGGATGTTACACTCGTTGAAGAGTTGCCACGTGGCACCCTGCTCGTCGGGGGTATTGCTGAACCACTCGGCCACGCGCGGGTCGGTGAGGCGTTTGCGAATGAGTGACTCAATCTTCTGGCGGGTGACGTCTTCATTATAAATAATCCCTTCAAGCTCGAGTTCTTTTAGGGCTTTGTCAATGTCTTGCGTTGACTTGATGGTGGAAAACACCTGGTGGAGCACACTGCCCAGTTTGACGTAGCTCTCCTGGCGGTTCTCTTCGTCATCGTCGGCACGCGCAAAGTCGCGGCTTTTGTTGCTTTGCTTGAACTCCACCTTCTGCGTGTATGTCTCTATGCTGATTTCCACGGGCTGAGGTGTGGCAAGAAACGGGTTGGGCTGCGGCTCCGTAGTGTTGCTGCCCTCATGCTGCTCAACCTTTGTTTGACGCATACCGTAAGAGAAACTGAGAGGAAGCGATTTGTCGTCTACCCCCTCTACGATGGCGCCGGAGAGCTTGTCAGCCACCTCCGGCAGAATCTGCTCAATGAGCATCGAGCGTGAGCCGCCCGCTCCCCTCTTGCCGATGACCAGCAGACTTTCTGATGCTCGGGTGAAGGCCACATACAGCAGATTCAGGTTGTCGATGGTTGTCTGCTGGTGTTCCTTCTCATAGTCTTGTTCGTAGATGGTGCCTGCCATGCCGCTCTTCGAGAAGTCGATGGGCACGAGAGGCACTTGATTGAAGGGAGCCTCCTGCGGTTTGCACCATATAATATCTTTGTGAGAGAGAGGCCAGTCGCAGAACGGAATGACCACATAGTTGAACTCCAAGCCCTTCGACTTGTGGATGGATATGATTCTCACACCGCTTACTTCGGCGCTTTGTATGGCTTTTGAGCACAGGTTCGTATCCCACTCTTCCAGAAGCCCCTCCAGGTCAGCCGTCTGTTCGCTGACGAACGTGGCAACGGCATCGAAGAAGGTGCACAGATAGGCGCTTTGTCCCGCCATCTCGTTGAGTCGGAAAAGCTGGAACAGATGTTCGGCCATATCGTAGATAGGCTCTTGTAGCAAAGCCTGTGTAAAGTCGGAAGGCAGGCTGCCGTCGACCTCTCCGGAAAACGTCATGGCGAGATAGGCCTTGGCGATGTGGTCATCGGGATTGACCAGAAAGCGCATGGCATTGATGATGGTGGTGACGGCTGGCGAGGAATCAAGGCGGAAAGCCTCGTCGCTCACAATGCTGACATCGGGGCAGTGGGCCATGAAATAGTTGGCAATCAGAGGCATGTCTCTGTTAAAACGCACCAAGATAGCGATGTCAGTGGGCGACACACCGCTTTCCAGCAGGCCGCAGATGTGGTCTGACAGCCGGTGGAGCGTGTTGTCTCTGTAGTCTTCAGAGGGGAGCAACACAATGTTCACCTCGCCTTCGCTCCCTTTTTCCGAAGGCACCTTCTGCACCACGTCATCGTAGGCATCGACTTCTTCGGCGGCCGCAGCCGTCTCGAAGAAGGCATTGTTGAAGTTTATGATGTTGCGCATTGAGCGCCAGTTGGTGTTGAGAGGGCGGATGTCGATGAGTTTGTCGGCGTTAGGAAACTGGGTGCTGATGCTTGCCAGCAGGCGCCAGTCGCCGTTTCGCCATCGGTAGATGCTTTGTTTTACATCGCCTACGATGAGGTTCTCCGTGCCGTCGTGGCTCATAGTTTCTTGTAGCAGGATGCGGAAGTTCTTCCACTGCACCGTCGACGTATCTTGAAACTCGTCGATCATGATATGTTCTAATTGCGATCCGATCTTCTCAAAGATGAAAGGAGAGTCGCTCCCGTCAATAAGATCGTGCAGCAGTTGCTGAGTGTCGCTCAGCAGAAAGCGGTTGGCATCTTCGTTGAGACTACGCACTTTCTGTTCGATGCTGCTCAGTAGACGCAGTTGGTTGAGATGGCGCAGTGTGAGGTCGGCGCTCTTAAAGAGTTTCCATTGTGTGGGTCGCTCTTCCACGGCATATCGCAGAATGTCGCCGAGGGTGGTTTCGGCCAGATGGATGATGTGCTCGCGCTGGGGATGTGTTTTCTTGCTCCACGACGCCGGATTGACAAGTCCCTCTTCAATGCGCTTGCCCACGATGCTTTCATCGAAACTGCCTTCCTTCAATTTCTTGAAGAACCCCGGAATACCACTGTAGCCATAGTTGATGTCAGAGGGCGTCAGCCCTTCGGCTTCGAGCTCGGCAAAGAAAGACTCTGCTATCTCCTGCATTCGCTGCCGGGCCTTGGTGCGGGTTGTCTTCAGGAGGGCTGTATAGTTTTCGAAGAAGTCTTTCTCTCGGCTGATGTGATTGATGGCTTCGCTCTCGTTCTTGTAGAACTCGTTGAAGATGGTTTTCCCAAAGTGCTTGATTTGTCCGATGACGTTCCACGACTTGTCGTCGCTGATGTTTTCCATGATGTACTTCAACAGCCATTGTAGCAGTTTGTCGTGTACACTGAGTTCTTCAATCAGCTGGTCGACGGCCAGCTCCTCTATCTGCGAGTCGTTAAGACTGACGCGCATGTTGGCAGTGAGATCGAGCTCACGGGCCAGGTTGCGCAGCACGCTCTGGAAGAACGAGTCGATGGTTTCTACGCGAAAATAGCTGTAGTTGTGGAGCAGATTCCGCAAGGCAATACCAGCCTGCTGCCTGACGTATTCTGTCGGCATGCCGAGCTCTTCTGCCACCTTTTGGGCATATCTGTCGGAAGCGGGCAGACTTTGCGCAATGCCATATAGCTGGCTTAGTATGCGCATCTTCATTTCCTCGGTTGCTTTGTTGGTGAATGTGACGGCTAATATATGTCTGTACGCCAGCGGGTTACAGACCACCAGCTTAATGTATTCTGTGGCCAGGGTGAAGGTCTTCCCGCTGCCTGCACTCGCCTTGTAGACGATGAGTGGTTTCTGGTGCTCGTTTTGCATGATGAGGCTTCTGTATATTGCTGATGTTTGTTAGTTCGTTTGCTTAATTTACCATCGTCTGAACAGCTCAAATGTGAATTTGCAACCCACCTCTTGGTGCCTCAGGGCAAGGAAGCTGGCAAATACTCCCATTGAGAAGTAGCGGCACGTGAAGCCGTAGCCCAGCTCGGAATAGAGGCGCGTGTCCTGGATGAGCAGACTGCTGATGTAGGCACGCTCGCGCTCTACGTATCTGCCCAGAAGGGGCGTCATCGAGGCCAGCAGCAGTGGCGACTCGTATGAGATGTTGCCCCGCACATAGTATGACGAGGCGTTGTAGAGCCGCGACGACAGCAGCTGGAAATTGCCCGACCAGTCGTCGTCCCATCCTTCGGGCAGATTCTCGTCGCGGAAGTTTGAGAAGTCCATGAAATAATTGTGGTCGCGTCGGGTATAGAGACCGCCGCCCAGGCGCATGTTGAACAGCTGCATGCGCGTCATGCGGTGCTTGATAGCCAGGTCGGCCTCCCAGCGCTCGTAGGCCAGGGCAGTGCGGTGACTTTTGAGTCCTCGTTCGTAGTCGATGGTGAGCAGTGGCGCGTTTTCATAGGGACGTATCTTGACGGATATCATGGGTGCGAAACTTCTGTATTTTGTAGGTTTCGCATAGTAGCGCATGGCCTGGCGGTTGACCGCATTGCGTTGGTGGAACACGAATCCCGGCTCGACGTTTAGCCAGCTGAGCGGACTGTAACTGGCCGACACGTTGAAGTAGAGGTCGTCAAAGAGGTCGAGTTGTTGGCCTTCGCCTTCTGTCTCATTGCCCGTCTCGGCGCGTATCTCATCGATGACAGACGAGTTGGAGATGCGGTTGCCGTTGCCCACTTCCATGTTGATGCGCCCGTCGCGATCGGGGTTGAACGTCAGTCGCAGGGGGGCCTTGTAGTACAGTTGGTGCAGCTTGAAATTGTAGCCCAGCGTAGGCCTGAAGTTCAAGCTCACATTCTCTGAAAAATTATATTGTGCGCCCAGTTTCAGCTTGTAGGAGAACCCCTTGCGCTGGCTATAGCTGATGTACTGGGGATTGATGAGGGGCGAGAGCTTCACATAGCCGTTGCCAGACTGGGCTTTCAGACTCTTAATCAGATTTTCGCCAATCATGTCCCAGCCTATTTCCTTCAGATAGTTGTGTCGGGGGGTGCGGGTGGGCAGTGTGTCGGGCGATGCGGTTGCGGCAGACTGCTGCGTGCCGACGGAATCGGCCATGTAGATGGTGGGTGTCGTAGCAGTGGCATGGTGGAGCGAGTCGTAGTAGTCGTAGATGGCCTGTTCCTTCTCGGTGAGACTGTAAGGACGCACGGAGTCGATGAGATGGCGGTCGCCTTTCACTGAGACTGAGTCGGGCAGGGTGATGGGGCAGTCGAAGACGGCTTCAAAGTGCGACGTGATATGGTTTCCCATGAAGTGGAAGTCGATGTCGGTGCGGTTCAGGCGTGGCAGCAGTGCGCGTGTGCCGTTGGTGCCCTGCATGGAGAAAGTCTTGAACCTGATCATGTCAAATTCACCGTTCATCTCCACCTGCATGATACGGCCTGTGGGTGTCTCCACGATGGCCTGCCCGCTCACCAGCTGCGTGTTGTTCACAAAGCGCGGGCGGAAGTAGAGACGGGCGTGGGCTTTCGTCAGAGGGACAATGCGGTAGCGGTAGAACACGCGGTTGCTGCGGTTGAAGGGCGAGAGGATGTGGTCGCCGTAGAGGGTGGGGTGGTAGAGGTTTGGGGTGAGAAACTCAAGCAGCACGGGCATAGTACGCCGGTGGTGGGGGATGGTGGTGTAGTACACTTGGCTGCGATTCTCATAGTTGTCGATGTCGCGGAATGTAAACTTGCTGTATTGCTCGCTGATGAAGGTGCGCTGGCCGCGGGCGATGGCATACATCGAAGGGACGACCCACAGTGCGGCATTGCGCTTGTGGGTCTGATAGACATGTTTGAAATACACATTGGTGGTGAAGCCGTCAATGCCTTTGGCGTAGTTCTGCTGATAGTTGAAGACGCGCAAGAGCACGAGCGAGTCTGAGCGGGTGGCCGCGCGTGTGGCAACCAGCATCAGCAGCATCATGATTATCAGCACCCCTTTTCGCTTCATAGCCACAAAGGTACGAAGTTTTTCTGAAATGACCAAACTTCAGCTGAATTTTGGCCGCAATCAGCTGAATAGCGGCCGCAATGCGCCGTATTTTGGCCAAAATTAATTTCTGCTCTCACTACGTGGCGTGAGCAGATATGGCGCGACAACAGCAGACTGCATGACGACAGAGGAAAAGAAATACGGCCTCTGCTCGAAGCTGAGCAGAAACCGTAGACGATGTTGTTTTCTTAATATGTGAAATGATGGGACTATCCAAGATACTTCATCAGGATCTTGGCGTTGCCCGAATCGCGAAGTTTGGCGATGCTCTTCTCGCGAATCTGGCGTACACGCTCACGCGTCAAGCCCAGCTGGTCGCCTATTTCTTCGAGTCCTTTCTCATGGCAGCCAATGCCGAAGCACTCGCGGATAATGGTTATCTCGCGTTCTTTCAGCACTTTGTTGAGCACGGTGTTCAGTTCCTGGGCCATCGATTCGTGATCTACCTGTCTGTCGGTACGGCTGTCTTCTCCACTGGCCATCACGTCGAGCATGCAGTTGTCTTCACCATCCTGGAACGGAGCATCGATTGACACATGGTGCCCGTCGGCCATCATCGACTGGCCGATTTTCTCTTCGTCCATCTCCGTCATCTCGGCTAGTTCGCTCACCGAGGGATGGCGCTGGTTCTCTTGCTCGAATTTGTTAATCTCGTGACTGATCCTGTTGAGTGAGCCTACCTGATTCAGCGGCAGGCGGACTATGCGGCTTTGCTCGGCAATGGCTTGCAAGATGCTCTGGCGAATCCACCACACGGCATAGCTGATAAACTTGAAACCACGTGTCTCGTCGAACTTCTGGGCTGCTTTTATCAGACCGATGTTGCCCTCGTCAATGAGGTCGGTGAGCGTCAGCCCCTGATGCTGATACTGCTTTGCTACGCTGACCACGAAACGAAGATTGGCGGTGACAAGTTTGTCCTTGGCTCGCTCGCCCTCGGGGCCGCCTTTGCGTATCTTCTGAGCTAATTCTATCTCTTCGTCGATACTGATAAGGGGAGCACGGCCTATCTCAACAAGATACTTGTCAAGAGCCTCACTCGAACGATTGGTGATGCTTTTCTGAATCTTTAGTTGTCTCATTCTTGTTACCTTAATATTTCCTTCTAACTACCTGTAAATTAGACTTATACGTATAAATTCCTTAAAAAGGCGCTGCAAAGTTACGAAAAAAAACTGAGATTGAGGCTATTTTGAAGGCAAAAAATGGTTAAATTACTGTAATTTGGTATCGGCAGGGCGTACTGCTGCTCAGACCGTGTTGCTGTGTTCTGCGGTTATCTGAAGGGTGCAGGTCGTCTGGTTTGTTATGCGAAAGCGGTGGTCTATGCGACGTCCTAATACCCACACTATCTGACCGGCGGCATCGGTCACGACAAGCTGGCGGCGTTTGTCGCGGATGGATATATGCAGGTCGGTGAGAAAGTCGCTCAGCAGTTTGGTGCCGTTCAGCCCCAGTGGGCAGAACCGGTCGCCTGATTGCATGGGTCTGACCGTCAGCGGGAATATCACTTTTTCTGCATCTAAACAGGCTGTTTGCTCATTGCGGATAATCTCGATTTCATCGGTGCGTGAAACGCGAATACGTGTGGTTTCATCGTAAATGTATAGTCCCGTCTCGGGCATGGTGATTGTCGGGCGCTCGGCCTCAATGGGCAGCAAGCAAAGCTGTCCTTGGTGAACGAGTAGCTCGTGGGTGCCCGACGTCCAGGAACGGCCGGGCTGCACGTCTGCCAGACGATGGCAGATGGCCTCTATGGTCGGCGGGGTGAATCCGTAGGGCGACAGCCATTCGTAGAGCAACGATTCGGGCGACGGTGTCTTCTCGAGTTGTGCAATGTCAATGCAGTCGCTGCATAGCAGATGCTCAAGTGATTTGCTGACCGCGTCGTCATAGACACGGATGGCTTCCGCTATATGCCGTGAGGAATTTAAAATGCTGTCGGTGACGTGCGGCAATCTGGTGCGCAAGCGTGGAATGATTTCTATCCGAAGGAAATTGCGCATGATGTCAGGCACCAAATTGGTGCGGTCGGTCATGTAGTCCTGACCATTGGCTTCGAGCCATGCCTCAATTTCATGGCGCTCTACGCAGAGCAGTGGGCGTACAATATGGCCATTGCGGGGCTTGATACCTTCAAGTCCTCGCAGACCGGTGCCGCGGAGCAGGTTCATCAAGATGGTCTCTGCCGAGTCGTCTTTGTGATGTGCCACGCACACGTCTTCTGCCCCGATATCTTGGCGCAGCTGTTCGAAATAGCGGTAGCGCAGTTCGCGCGCCGCCATCTCGATACTCACTTGATGGTTCTGAGCGTAAGTCTTTGTGTCGAAATGAATTAGGTGCGATTCTATGCAGAGCTTCTTACACAGGTCGACGACGAATTGCTCGTCACGCATGCTCTCTTCTTCCCTGAGGTTAAAGTTGCAGTGCACCACTTCTACGTCGTAGCCCAGACGGCGCAGCGCAAGCAGGAGAAACACGCTGTCGGCTCCTCCGCTGACGGCTGCGAGATGGCGCTTGCCTCTGTCAAGCAGTCGGTTCTCTTCGATGAAATGGGCTATTCTATTCAACATAGAGCACTAATCCTTTCAGATATTCGCCTTCCGGGTGATAGATATTGATGGGATGGTCGGCCGGTTGGTGCAACTGGTGGAGAATGCGGACTTTGCGTCCGGCCATGGCTGCTGCGGTGAAAACGGCATTTCTGAAGTGGTCTTTGGTGACCACCTGCGAGCACGAGAAGGTGAACAGGATGCCGCCTTTAGGCAGTTTCTCGAAAGCTTTCATGTTGAGGCGCGTGTAGCCTTTCAGGGCGTTGTGCAGGGCGCCTCTGTGCTTGGCGAAAGCAGGAGGGTCGAGAATAATCAGGTTGTATTGGTTGTCCATCTTCTCAAGATACTTAAATGCGTCTTCACAAAATGCTTCGTGGCGCTCATCGTTGGCAAAGTTGAGCTCCACGTTGCGGCGTGTCAGGTCGATGGCCTTTGCCGAGCTGTCTACCGAATGTACGAGCCTGGCTTGTCCTCGCATGGCATAGACGGAGAATCCGCCTGTGTAGCAAAACATGTTTAGCACGCTTTTGCCTCTGGCATACTGCTCCAGCAGCTGACGGTTGTCGCGCTGGTCGATGAAAAAACCGGTCTTCTGCCCTTTCAGCCAGTCTACGTGGAAGAGCAGGCCGTTCTCCATGGCAGTGTCCTCATGGCTTTCGCCAATGAGAAAACCGTTTTCAGGCTCCATATACGGCAAGGTGGTCTCACTCTTGTAGTAGATGTGCCGTATTCTGCCGTCCATCACGGTCAGCAGGGCGTCAGCAATTTGTTTGCGGGCCATGTGCATGCCGATGCTATGGGCTTGCATGACGGCAGTTTCTCCATATACATCGATGACAAGGCCTGGCAGCAGGTCGCCCTCGCCATGAACTAAGCGATAGGTGTTGTTCGACGTGCGGTCGGCCATGCCGAGCGATATGCGCATGAGCAGAGCCGATTTTAGTCTGGAGTGCCAGAAGTTGTCGTCTATTTCCACGTCTCGGAAAGAAAGCACTCTCACGGCTATTGAACCTAACTGGAAGTGACCAATGGCTATGAATTGCCCGTCGGAGGCAATCACTCTGACTACGTCGCCCTCGTTGAGACCTTCATCGGCATGGTGTATCGCACCCGAGAAAACCCACGGATGAAAACGTTTCAGACTATCTTCTTTTCCTCTTTTCAGATAGATGTTCTTATACATCGGCTTATGCTTGTTTTGTTTTCTGTTCTTCTTTTATTACAAGCTTGTAATCGTTTGATTCTTTGAGTCTTATCAGCTCTTTGTAAATGCTGATACAGGCCCATGCGTCTGTAGCTGCGTATATCTTCTGGCGTTCGCTCAGTGTGTCAGCCTCCCAGTTGCTGAGCTGCTGTCGCTTGCTGATTTTTTTGCCAAACAGGTTTGCGTAGATTTTCTGCAGACTCATATCTTCTATACCCAGTTCGTTGACATGCGACTGCACATCGATGAAATCGCCCGTTTGGAAGTCGCCTAATGCCCTCAGCGAGTTGACGTCATCGTGCCACGACAAACCGACTTTTTTCACAGTGCGGTCTTCCAGCAATTGCTTCAGCGCAGGTGTCAGTCCTGTGTGGTTGAGGCGGAAAAGAAAGCAGGTGTCCTCTGAGGCAACTTGCAGCAAAGCCACTTTGTGCTGGTGTCCTTTTTTAAATGAAGGCCTTGTCTCGGTGTCGAACCCGAGCAGAGGCTTTGAAAGGAGGTACCTGACGGCCTTTTCTGTTTCTCCGGCTGTCTGGATGACAATAATTCTTCCGCCGAACTCAACCACTGGCAGCGGCGTAATCATTTGCTTGTCGTACTTGTTATATATGATTTTAGACATGTTCTTACGTTTTCGAGGTGCAAAAATACAAAAAAAATGTGATTTTGTGATTATATCTGATTTTTTTCAGCTAATTTTGCAGAAGAATTAACTAACATGGAGAAAAAATGGCAAAGAAAAAGAAGAAAAGTGCCCGGCAGCGTGCATCGTTTGCAGAGTCTTTAGGGTTACACCATATAGTGAATTTTTTCCTCAACGAGAAAATGCACTTTATCCTTGGCTTGGTGCTGTTCGCATTGGCTGTGTGCATGATATGGTCGTTTGTGAGCTATTTTACCACGGGGCAGGCCGACCAGAGTCTGATAGAGCATTTGCGCGACGGAGAGCTGGCCAATGAGCAGCGCCAATTCCTCAATTCGTGTGGCTCTCTGGGGGCTTATACTGCTTTTTTCTTCATGAAGCGCTGTTTCGGACTGGCTGCCTTCATCGTGCCGGCTTTCCTTCTCATGTTGGCATTCCGTTTGATGCGGGCCTATAAGGCGTCATTGCTGAAGTGGTTTTTTGCGCTTGTCCTGCTCATGATATGGGCTTCTGTGACCTTTGCGAAGTTCCTTTCGCCACTCTTTGCAAACATGCATTTCGGTCCCGGCGGCGACCATGGCCTGTTTATCGGGCAGTGGATTGAAGGCTATGTGGGCAGTCCGGGCCTCATTGCGTTGCTGGCCATTGTGGCTTTGATATTCCTTGTCTTTGTCAGTTCGGAAACCATCTATTTTATCCGTAAGTTGCTCAATCCTAAGAAGTTCCTTGAAAAGGTGAAAATGGAGGTGCATAGCTATGAAGACGGCGAGGTGAGCCGTGAAGACTCGTATGTGAATCAGATAGAGACTGATGATGACGAGCGCTTGGTGTTTGACAATCCTGAGGCGCAGGTGGTGAGGTTTGATAAAGAAAGTGAACAGCCGGTTGATGGGCCGGCCAGTGAGAATACCGTGCATGCGCCTGCTGCGCCAGGTGAGGTGGAGTTTACTCTTGACGAGGCGAAGGACGAGGAGAAAGCTGCAGGCACGAATCTCGCGAACGCAAGCGACAAGGCAATGGAGCCATACGACCCCAAACGCGATTTGGAGAACTATAGGTATCCGACGCTTGACCTGCTGAAGACCTACGAAGATGATGGCAAGCCTTACATCGATATGGCAGAGCAGATGGCCAACAAGAATCGTATCATTGAAGTGCTGCGCAATTTCGGCATAGAGATATCTTCCATCAAAGCCACGGTCGGACCAACCATCACCTTATACGAAATCACGCCTGCCCAGGGCGTGCGCATAGCGAGGATACGTAATCTGGAAGACGATATTGCCTTGAGTCTGAAAGCACTCGGCATACGTATCATCGCGCCGATTCCCGGTAAGGGCACCATCGGCATTGAGGTGCCTAACGAGAAGAAGAACGTGGTGTCGATGCAAAGCGTGCTCAACTCGAAGGTGTTTCAGGAGACGACCATGGATCTGCCTTGCGCAATGGGAAAAACCATCACCAACGAGGTGTTCATGTTTGATCTGGCCAAGGCCCCTCACCTGCTTGTGGCCGGTGCCACGGGCCAAGGTAAGTCGGTCGGCTTGAATGCCATCCTCACATCTTTATTATATAAGAAGCATCCTGCGGAGCTGAAGATAGTGCTTGTCGACCCCAAGATGGTAGAATTCTCCATCTACAGCAAGATTGCCAATCACTTTCTGGCAAAGGTGCCCGACGACGATGCGTCGCCCATCATCACCGACACGAAGAAGGTGGTGCGCACGCTTAACTCTCTCTGCGTGGAGATGGATGCGCGCTACGAATTGCTGATGGCTGCCGGCGAACGCAACATCAAGGACTACAACAGGAAGTTTATTGCACGCAAGCTCAATCCAGAGAAAGGACATAAGTTTATGCCTTATATCGTTGTCGTCATCGATGAGTACGGCGACCTGATCATGACGGCAGGAAAGGAGATTGAGCTCCCCATAGCACGCATCGCCCAAAAGGCACGCGCCGTAGGCATCCACATGATTATTGCCACTCAGCGCCCCACAACCAATATCATCACAGGCACGATTAAGGCCAACTTCCCGGCAAGAATAGCCTTCAAGGTGAGTCAGGGCATCGACTCGAAAACCATTCTCGACCGCATGGGAGCTCAGCAGCTGATAGGACGTGGCGACATGCTTTATCTGCAAGGCAACGACCCGATTCGCGTGCAGTGTGCCTTTGTTGATACGCCCGAGGTAGATGAAATTAACAAGTTTATTGCCGACCAGCAGGGGTATCCGGAGCCCTATGAGCTTCCAGAGCCCGTCATGGCCGATGAAGGCGACGGTGGCGGCAGTGAAGCCGACTTGTCGCATCTTGACCCCATGTTTGATGATGCGGCACGTCTTATCGTCTCCACCCAGCAGGGCTCTACGAGCCTTATCCAGCGTAAGTTCTCTATTGGATATAATCGCGCCGGGCGTCTGATGGATCAGCTTGAGAAAGCTGGCATCGTAGGGCAGGCCCATGGCTCGAAGCCACGTGAGGTGCTGATTCAAGACGAGGTGACGCTCGCCAATCTGCTGACTCAGCTTCGTTAAACCTTTTCTGTTTATTCATGTCAATATAAGAAAGATTTATTTTTATGATGATGAAAAAGATATTATTTGCTTTGACAATGCTCCTTACCGGAGCCAGTGTTTATGGACAGAGTGCGAAGGCCGTGCTCGACAAGTGTGCTGCCGTCGTGTCGGCTAAAAGCGGCGTAAAAGCCGACTTTAAGATGACGAGCGCCCAGTATGGCAATGCCACGGGCACGATAGCCGTGAAGGGTGCGAAGTTTAATGCTGCGACGAAGCAGACGACCATGTGGTTCGATGGCAAGACCTTGTGGACCTATATGGCAAAGAGTGATGAAGTGAATGTCACGACCCCGACCGAGGCTCAGCTGCAGGCCCTGAACCCCTATAACTTTATCAACCTCTACAAGCAGGGCTTCAAGTACACCATGACGAAGAGTAGCAAGACATACAACGTGCATCTGACGGCCACCGACTCAAAGCGTAAGATACGCGAACTCTTCATCGTCGTAGACAAGAAGACATATCATCCCGTAGAAGTCAAGATGCTTCAGAATTCAAAGTGGACTACGTTTGTCGTTACGAATCTGAAGACCACCAAGCTGGCCGACAGCGTGTTCCGCTTCAATTCGAAGGATTTCCCGTCGGCAGAAGTCATTGATCTGAGATAAGCCATGACCCGACTGCAGCTCTTCCGTCTTATACGGCGTAACAACATCTTGGCTTTTCGTCGCAACCCAGCCTACGAGCAGAGTGTGGCTGCGCATGTGCTGATGGCTATCGGAGGCGGCATGATGGCCGTCTACCTCATTATGTTCGGCGTTTTCTTTGCCGTAGCAGCCAATGAAGACCATGAACCCGGAGCGTGGCTCTTGCTCATGCCCTTGCTGATGGCCATCGACTTCGGTTCCCGCTTTGGCGTTCAGCAGACCCCGTTTATGCTGGTCAAGCCCTATATGCTTCTACCGCTGCCGAGCAGGAGCATCATCGAGACCTTTCTGCTGACAGCCCTTTTGAGTCCTTACAACTGGATGTGGCTCTGTTTCTTCGTGCCTTACGCCTTCATCGTGTTTGCCGGAGGAGCGTCCCTCGGCGTTGTGCTGACCATCATTCTGAGCGGCATGCTCTTTGTGATGTTCAACAGCCAGTGGTATCTGCTTGTGCGTACGCTCACAGCCCGCTCAGTGTTTTGGTGGTTTTTGCCAGCTGCAGTCTATGCCATTTACTTCGTCCCAATCATATTCTTGAAAGACGGCCACCTCTCTCAGCTTTCCGATATAGCCGATTTCATCGTCATGGTTGGAGCGCAGTGGTGGCTTGTGCCGGTGGCTTTTGTGCTGCTCGCTGCCATCACCTTGGTCAACCGCCACATGCAGTTCCGCTATGTGTATGAAGAAATCTCACGTGAGCAGAAGCGCGGAGCGGCTTTGAAGTCGGTGAGCCAGTTCACATTCCTTGAGCGGTTCGGGCAAACGGGCGAATACCTCAAGCTCGAGCTGAAGTCGGCCATGCGCAACAAAGCCATCCGCATGCGAGTCATCACCAGCCTGGTGCTCATCGCGGTCTTGTCGCTTCTTATAGCCTACACTGACATCTACGACAACAAGTTGATGCTCAGTTTCTGGTGCTATTACTGCTTCTCGCTCTATGGCCTGACAACACTGGCCAAGGTGATGGGGCCGGAGGGAAACTACATCGACTTGTTGCTGACGCATCGTGAAAACATCCTTTCGCTACTCAAGGCGAAGTATTACTTCCATGTGGCCGTGCTTTTTGTTCCCTTATTGCTGATGCTTCCTGCAGTCATAGCCGGCAAGTTCTCCTTGCTGATGATGCTTGCCTACATCTTCATCACCAGTGGAGTGCTCTTCTTGGTGCTTTTCCAGTTGGCGGTCTACAACAAGCAGACGCTGCCGCTTGACCAGAAGCTGACGGGAAAAGGAAACGTGGAGAACGGCCTGCAGACCATCATCGTGCTCGTGTCGATGTTTGCTCCGCTGGCGCTGCTGTCGTTGCTCATTCTTCTGTTCGATGAGCACGCGGCCTACACCATACTCTTAGTCATCGGCCTGCTGTTCACCTTGGCCCATCCTTGGTGGCTGCGCAACATCTATGTGCGCATGATGAAAAGAAAGTATGTAAACCTGGAGGGCTTCCATGCCACGAGATAGCCACCGCCATCTGTATTGCTAAAAGTGGCGCATGAACGAAACAGGGGCGTGCGGGGGCTATCTGAATACGACGTCCTGATAGCCCACCAGCCGCCATGTGCGTTCGCCCGTACCGCGGTAGTATACAAATGCCTGATAGCTGTTCTCCGTCTGGAAGAAGCATCCCTCCTGTGGCACTCTGTGCGTCTGTCCGTCGAGGTCGCTCATCAGAAGCTGGTAGTTATAGTAGCCCAGCTTCTGCAATATCACAGCATTATATGCCTGTTCTTCTTCGTCGTAGTCCATCACGTAGTTCTCTCTTGCCTCTGTAGTCCAGGCGCCGTCGATGAAAACGGTGGCATGGTCATATTTGCGGGGCGACAGCAGCTTATAGTGCACATAGACGTATTCTGACGTGTACTCCGGCTCGTAGTCGTCGCTGTTTCTCAGTATGAAAGCGCCGTTGGCATCCTGATCGTAGATGTAGTTGTGCTGTTCTTGGCATACAAAGGGGAAAGCATGGAAGCGGCGCTGCTCCTGGTCCCATGTCACATAGGCCAGTCCCATTGAGATATGGCTTGGGTCGAGCACTTCAAACTTATGATACTCGCTGCCACCCTCGAAGATCAGGCTCCGGCAGTGTTCCCACCTCAGCGCCAATGGCGTGACAGCAGTAGGGGCCACGTTGCTCCTCATATTGTCTTCGCGGCCGTTCTGCATGACGAAGGTCTGAATCTGTTCCTGCAGATTGGTCACCCTCACCGAGTTGAAGTTCACCGTCATGGCCACCTGCTGGTATCTGTCGTTCAAGTCCACGTCGGTGTTTGTGGTAATACTCATGCCCACGTTCATCAGTGGTTCAACCACCCTCAGCTCCACGGTGAGCACTTCCTGCTGGTCGTGGCAGTCGTCGATGACGGTCAGACGGTAGTTGCCGCTCATCTTCAGTTGCATTTGCTCATTAGGAATCTGAAACGAATAGTGCGTGTAGAGCACGTTGGTATTGATGGAGTTGGCATAGTTGTCGATAGGCAGGTCGTTGAATCCCTCAAGCCAGTCGCTTTCAAAGAGCCCCTCCGTCAGCGACCAGTCTGGCTCGCAGTGGTCAACCCTGTAGGTGAACCGGTGATAGTTGTGCGACAGTTCGTCGAAACTCACGGTCAACACATCGTCGGTGCCCAGCTCCATCACCGGCACGGCCCCTTTCTGCCAGTCGGTGTTGACCATCACTTCCAGCGACTTCACGTTGGGCGATTTTATCTGATGGCGCCCCATGCAGGCGACGGAGGCTGTCAGACATATCAGTATGAGAGCAGTCTTCTTCATTCTTCTTTTCGTTATATTTCAGTGTCTCCTCTCTCTACTCCTCAATATCGGTCAGCGATTTTGCGAAAGCAGAGAAAAGGTTGGTGATACTCTCCGACGGGTAGTAGCGGAAGTAGCGTGCCGACCGCTTGGCCTGCCATAGCATGGCTTTCGAGTTGCTGGTGTGCACGAAGATATCGTTGCCCTGCGAGAAGTGCAGGTTGCCGCTCTGCGGATGCTTGTTGCTGAAGATGTCGTCAGTCATGACCTCCACGGCTTTCTCGTCGTCGAGCATGGCGAAGGGCATCAGTTCAGCAGGCAGTCCCAGCAGCCTGTGCATCAGGGCAGCCTCAAGCTGGGCAATGTGTGTCATGTGCAGCTCGTCGCTCCATGCAGCCAGCTGCTCATTGTCGATGTGGTTTTTTTCATCGCGAAGCAGATAGGCCGCTTCCACCATCGGCTGCAGATAGCGTCCGTCGTCCATCATGTGGCGCGTGGCGCGCAGCAGGGCTTTCAGCACCTCGAGCGTGGGCGACGTCGAGGCGGCCGTGCTGATGATTTTGTTCAGTCGGCGGTCGTTCAGTCTGTTGGTCAGTCGCAACTGCTGCGCAGCCTCGCCCGCCTCACTGCTGGCGTCGGCCTCCTGCCTCCACTTGTCGAGTTGTGCGTCGGGAATCTGCAGGAAGAACTGTCCCTGCAGCCGCTCGATACCACGATAGAGCAGCGGAGCCACCCGTTGGTCGACTGCCACCCTGTAGACCTGCTTCCACTTCCATGCTGACATGGGCTCTACAGTCTCGTTGCTGCCGAATGCCCCGGCGCGGAGCAGCCGGAAGAAATTACGTGCTATAATATTCATAGTATCCAGTGTTGACCGTCAGTGAGAGAGCGGTGTCAGTTCAAAGTGTTACGCCATTCTTGAAGATGGCAATCTCGCGGTAGCCGTTTTCCTCGTTGCGTGCCTTCTCGCCGCTGGCCACAGCCAGCACCTTGTCGATGAACTGCGGCACCAGCTCGCCCATGGCATGCCCCTCGATGAGCAGTCCGGCATTGAAGTCTACCCAGTTGGGCTTCCTCTTGGCCAGTGTCGGGTTGGTGGCAATCTTCATGGTGGGCACGAAAGTGCCGAACGGCGTGCCCCGGCCCGTGGTGAACAGCACCAGATGGCATCCGCATGCCGCCAGTGCCGTGGCGGCCACGAGGTCGTTGCCCGGTGCCGACAGCAGGTTGAGACCTCGGTGTTGCAGGCGGTCGCCATACTCCATGACGCCGCTCACCGGCGCCCTTCCGCACTTCTGTGTGCAGCCCAGGGCCTTGTCTTCCAGCGTGGAGATGCCGCCGGCCTTGTTTCCGGGACTCGGGTTTTCTCCCACCGGCTCACCATGAGAAAGAAAATACTCCTTGAAGTTGTTAATCATCGCTACAGTCTGCTCGAAGAGCTCGCGTGTCTCGCAGCGGTTCATCAGTATGGTCTCGGCGCCAAACATCTCAGGCACCTCGGTCAGCACGCTGGTTCCTCCCTGCGCCACGAGCCAGTCGCTCAGCTCGCCCACCAGCGGATTGGCCGTGATACCGCTGAAGCCGTCGCTGCCGCCGCATTTCAGTCCGATGCGCAGCTTTTCCACTCCCACCTCCTGACGCCTGTCCTTGCGTGCTATCTCATACAGCTCACGCAATATTTTCATGCCTTCTTCCACCTCGTCGCCTTCCACCAGCTGCGTGACCATCAGCCTTATGCGGTCGTGGTCGTAGTCGCCCAGCATCTGCATGAACTGGTCGGGCTGGTTGTTCTCGCAGCCCAGCCCCAGCACGAGCACGGCGCCGGCATTGGGGTGCAGCACAATGTCGCGCAGCACCTTGCGCGTGTTCTCGTGATCGCCGCTCAGCTGCGAGCAGCCGAAGTTGTGGTGCCAGGCGCAGACGGCGTCGATGCCGTCGGTGCCCACTTCGTCGCGCAGCATGGCGGCCAGCCGCTCGGCTATGCCGTTGACGCATCCCACTGTGGGCACAATCCATATCTCGTTGCGCACGCCTACGTCGCCGTTCTTCCTTACATAGCCGCGGAAGGTGCGCCCCTCGCGTGGAATGCTGAGCCGCTCGCCCACAGGCTGATACGCATACTCAAGCGTTCCGCTGAGATTGGTCTTCAGGTTGTTCTCGTTCACCCAGTCGCCGGCCTTCAGGTCTTGTCCGGCGTGACCTATGGGGTAACCGTATTTGATGATGTTGTCTCCCTGCCTCACATCGGCAATCAGGATTTTATGGCCGGCAGGCGTGTCTTGGTTCACCACAATGCTGCGCCCGTCAATGCAGATGACGTCGCCTTTCTTCTGCGGCTGCAGACATACCACTACCGAGTCGGCCGGATTAATTTTTATGAAAGTAGTCTGTTTCATTTGTTTATATATACGTGTGACGTTATCCTATGTTCGTTCTGCAATAGAAATCAATGTTTTCCTTAGAGAGCAGCTCTATGGGCATGTAGTTCACGGGGTTCACCTCTTTTCTCAGCACGATGGCCTTGAAGAGTGTTTCCACGCAAGCATGCCCCTGCATGAAGGCGTGCTGTGCAATGAGAAACGAGATGCTTCCCTGGCGCACGCACTCCGCGTTCTTCTGCACCATGTCGTAGCCCATAATCTGAATGTCGCGCCTGTTGGTGCGCAGCAGAAACTGCCCCACGAGATGCGCCTTCGAGTTGAACGTGATGCCGTGGTGTATGTGCGGATGGGTAGAGAAGAAATCCTCGAGGATGCCGTTAAACTGCTCCTGCTTTCCACCCATGGGCAGGTTGACTTCAGTAATCTTGATGTGGGGGAAGTGGTCGCGCATGTAGTGGCGGAATCCCATTTCGCGGTTCGACTGCTGCTTGCTGCCAATATGCCCGTCTTTCAGCTGTTTCATGATGAATATCTCCTTTTCATCTGAAGCTATGAGCATCAGGATGCGGGCAGCGAAGAAGCCGCTCTGAAACGAGTCTTGCCCGAAAAAGGCCAGCGGCCTCAGGTCAGGCAGGTAAGAGTCGAGCAGTATGAAGGGGATGGCCTGCCGGTGCAGCTCGTCGGCGAAGGCCTTGGTCAGCTCAGGCTTTGCCGGCACCACGACCACTCCGTCGGGCCGTGCCTCCAGGCATGTCTGCGTAGCCTTTGTAAACGAAGCTTCGTTGAAGCGCTCATAGTAGAGCAGGCGCAGCGACACATGGAAGTCGCGCCGCTGCAGGGTGGCAGCCTCTACGCCTTCCTCTATCTCCTCCCAGTAGGCTTCGCTGTCGTGCTTGGGTATGATGCAGAAAAACGTGTAGTCTTTGTTGTAAGCCAAGGCCGAAGCATATACATTGGGCTGGTAGTCCATTTCGGCCAAAGCCTTCTCTACTTTTTCCCTGGCCGATTTCGACACGTTGGGTCTTTCGTGCAGCACGCGGTCCACAGTTCCCACCGAGACGCCGGCGCGAGCAGCAATGTCTTTTATTCTGATTTTTACTGAAGACATAAGTATTTATTTGTTCCTGCAAAGATAAGTAAAAGTTGTCAGACGGCAAAGAAAAAATCAAAAAAAGTGGCAAACGTGTTGTTTTGGGCTTGCAATGCACCTCATCGCTCATTCTGTTTGTTCCTTTTTTCTGCGTAAAATGTGCATTTCACTGAATAAAAACAATTGTTCACATGAATTTTCTTTGCAGTTTAATTTTTTTTACCTAACTTTGCACGCACAAAGACAAATAGACAACCCATGATCAATCTCCTGGCCAAGATAGACCCCATCTCCTTGCCCGACATGCAGTCGGTGAAGCTGATGAATCGCATGGACATCAAGTTTGTTACCACGATGCCTATGCTGATGCGTCTGCTGGAGATGGTGCGCTCCGACTATTACGCCCAGGAGATTAACGGCGAGCGAAACATGCTCTACGACACTACTTACTTCGACACCCCCGACTTCAGCATGTACAGCGACCATCTGCACGGCCATGTAAACCGGCAGAAGATGCGCTTCCGCACCTACGTAAACAGCCAGCTGCAGTTCATGGAGGTGAAGACGAAGAACAACCGTGGGCGCACCAAGAAGAAACGCATCGCCGTGAGCGACATGAATCTGGCCGACGAGGCCAAACGGGCTTTCCTCCAAAAGAACCTGAAGTTCGACGTCGACACGCTGGTGCCCCACATGCACAACTACTTCCACCGCGTCACGCTCGTCAACAAAGGGCGCACTGAGCGGGTGACCATCGACACCGACCTGAGCTTCCACAACCTGCTTACCGGCGGCACGCGTCATTTCGACGACCTTGTCATTATCGAGCTGAAACGCGACGGCCATGTCAGCTCGCCCGTCCTCGGCATGCTTCGCCAGCTGAGGATTCACCCGCATGGGTTCAGCAAGTATTGCATGGGTGCTGCCATGACCAACCAGGCGCTGCCCATGAACAATTTCAAGCAGAAGCTGCGTGACGTGGATAAGATATTGGGTGGCATGTGAACCGTTAATATAATACATTTCGTCCTGAATTTTGAATTTTAATTATGAATAGTTTTATAAGTCTTTTCACAGAGGAGTTTGACAATACGCTTGTCAGGTTCTGCATCTGTATGGTGGTCAACTGGATCATCATCGACAAACTCTATTATCGCAAGAGCAAACGCCGCGATTATTTCTTCACCTTCATGCTTATGTCGGTGGCCATCTTCTTCCTCGTCTATTTCATGATGGGCATTGAGCGAGGCAAGGCCACCATGGGCGTCGGTCTCGGCCTCTTCGGCATCTTCTCTATCATGCGCTACCGCACTGATGCCATGCCTGTGCGCGAGATGACCTATCTCTTCCTCATCATCTGCCTGTCGGTGGTCCATGCCATGGCCTCAAGCTATGCCGAGCTGGCTGTTATCGACTTTATCGTTGTGATGGCCATCACAATCTGCGAGATGAAACTGAAGGTGAAGTCCACCAAACTCATACAGTATGACCGCATCGAACTGGTGAAGCCCGACCGCCGCGACGAGCTTATCGCCGACCTGGAAGAGCGCACCGGGCTGAAAATCATCAGTGTCGACGTGGGAGGCATCAACTTCCTGAAAGATACCGCCGTGCTCCGAGTGACTTACGAGAGCAATGAGACGGGTGCGAATGACGTCGACGGAATATTTAGAGTAACACGATCACAATGGAGAAACGAGTAATTATTTTAGCGGCCGTCGGCATGATGGCCTGTGGGGGCCTGCGTGCCCAGAGTGATGAATTTGGCATCTGGACAGAGCTGTCGGTCGAGAAGAAATTCTCGAAGACGCTCAGTGCCGCGGTGTCGGTGGAAAACCGTACGCGCAACAATCTGCAGAATGTCGACCGCTGGAGTGGGGCGGTGAGCGTCGACTACAAGATTGCCAAGTGGCTGAAGGCTGGTGTGGGCTACTCATACCTGTACGACTACAACCCCGAGCAATATACCTTCCGCGTGAAAAACGGCGAGACGCAGCTCAACAAGCGCACCATGACCTACTTCGGTTCGCGCCACCGCTTCAGCGTCTCGCTGACGGCCAGCCACGACTTTGCATTCGTCACGGCATCGCTGCGCGAGCGATGGCAGTACACCTACCGCCCGTCGGTGGCCGACAAGCGCATGGACTACCAGCACGAGGACCTGGGCTACTCCTATCCGGTGAAGGGCAAAGGCAAGAATGTGTGGCGCAACAGGCTGCAGCTGAAGTATAAGACCAAGGATATGCTGCGGCCCTATGTGAGCGTCGAGAGCTATGTGGCCCGCGGCCTCGACAAGATGCGCTACTCGGCTGGCACGGAAATCAAGCTCAGCAAACAGCATTCGCTGGATGCTGCCTATCTCTTCCAGAAGACCTACGACGACGACTGGAACGAGGGCAACCGCCACATCATTGCGCTTGGTTACACCTGCAAGTTCTGAGAAAAGCCGTCGGTTTTGTTAAAGGATGTTAGAGGATGAAACTTTTTTGCATGTAAATGATGCCGTTTCACAAAAAAGTTGTACCTTTGCATCCGCAAACAGAAAAGCAGCCGACTGGTGCGTTAGTTCAGTAGGTTAGAATGCCTGCCTGTCACGCAGGAGGTCACGAGTTCGAATCTCGTACGCACCGCCACTTTTCTGCATGCACAACGACCAGGACTGGTGCGTTAGTTCAGTAGGTTAGAATGCCTGCCTGTCACGCAGGAGGTCACGAGTTCGAATCTCGTACGCACCGCCCAGAAATCTTTTAAGCCCATTGATTACTCGCTAATCAGTGGGCTTTTGTTTTACGCCTATACTTGCTTCATCGACAGGGCAATACGCTTGCGTCGCCTGTCCACCTCTATGACCTTCACGTCGACGTG